>NZ_VXKP01000001.1:0-260306 GCF_008711455.1 Francisella sp. XLW-1
ATTGGCTTAATCTCAGTCATAAGTTAAAGCCACTATCAGGGTATGAATCTAAAATTAAAGATTATGCGTTAAGGTTTATTGCTACCTGGTTTGCATATGGATGTAATGTTGGTCCTGTTCAAGCTGAAAGGTGTTTGAAAAAATATTCTAGAAAACAAATAGCCTGGTTGTACAATCACCATATCACAGAAGTAAGGCTCAATAAGATAAGCGAAGTAATTATTGAAGCTTATAAGCAATTTGACCTACCATATATATGGGGAAATGGTGAGAGTGCTTCTGTTGATGGCACATATTGGGATATGTATACTAATAATTTATTAGCAGAACATCACATTCGTTATGGAAAGTATGGCGGGATTGGATACTATCATGTTTCTGACCAATATGTTGCGTTATTTGGGAATTTTATTCCTTGTGGTGTATATGAAGCTATATATATTTTTGATGGAATTTATGAAATTGAGGAATCTTTAAGACCTGATACTATACATGGGGACACTCATGCACAAAATGAAGTTGTATTTGGCTTTGCATATTTATTGGCAATTAGACTAATGCCAAGAATTAGAAGTTTTAAACACCTTAATTTTTATCGTCCTGCTAATATGGATGAAAAATCATATCAAAATATCAGTGAAATCTTTACATCAAAAGAACCAGACTGGAAATTGATAGAATTAATGTATCACGATATGTTACGTGTTGTCATGTCAATTCAAAATGGAAAAATTAAAGCATCAACTATCTTAAAAAAATTATGCTACAAAAGTAAAAAGAACAAATTACATCAAGCTTTTCGGGAGCTAGGACGTGTTATCCGAACTATTTTTCTTTTAGATTATATATCAGATATTGATCTGCGTAGGAAAATCCAAGCTGCAACTTGTAAGAGTGAGGAATTTAATGATTTTATTGATTGGATTACTTTTGGAAAAAATGGCACCATTGAGGAAAATAATCTCAATATCCAAAAGAAAATTATCTCTTTTAGTAGAATGACTGCTAATGCAGTTATGTTTCATACCGTAGCAAATCAAACCAAAGTGCTTAATCAATTAGCTAATGAAGGGATTGAATATAATAATGACTGCTTATCAATTTTATCTCCATTTTTTAGGGAAAATATAAATCGTTACGGTGTTTTTGAGTTATCAAAGTCAAAAACATCAATACCACTAGAGTTTAATATTCAGAGTAGAAAACAAACATGACCCTTTTTTACTAGGATCCCGGCCGGAGGTCTATTACTGAACTTAAAAAAATGCTGTTCTCTTTAAGTGGTGGTAATCTATTTGTTGAAATTATAATGTCTGTTACGCTAACTATAACTATGGTAGTGATATCAATTCTTATAGTTAGAAAATTTGCCAAAGAAGCTGGTGGTAGCGGTATCCAAGAAGTAGAAGGAGCGCTAAAAGGATGTCGAAAGCTCCGTAAAAGAGTAGTTCCTGTAAAGTTTGTGAGTGGACTTTTCTCTTTAGGTTCTGGTTTAAGCTTAGGTAAAGAAGGTCCTTCAATACACATGGCTGCTGCATTAGCTCAGTTCTTTGTAGATAAGTTTAGGCTTACCAAGAAGTACGCAAACGCTGTAATATCTGCTGGTGCTGGTGCTGGTTTAGCTGCTGCATTCAACACCCCTCTTTCAGGGATTGTCTTTGTAATTGAGGAAATGAATAGAAAATTCAGATTTAGTGTTTCTGCAATAAAATGTGTTCTAGTAGCCTGTATAATGAGTACTATTGTTTCTAGAGCTATTATGGGAAATCCCCCTGCAATACGTGTCGAGACATTTAGTGCAGTTCCACAAAATACTCTTTGGTTATTTATGGTGTTGGGTATTATCTTTGGATATTTTGGACTACTATTTAACAAATCAATTATCAAAGTCGCTAACTTCTTTTCAGATGGGTCTAAAAGAAGATACTGGACTCTAGTTATAACTGTTTGTATCGTATTTGGTGTCGGTGTAGTACTTTCTCCAAATGCTGTAGGCGGTGGCTATATCGTAATAGCAAACGCCCTAGACTACAACTTATCTATCAAAATGCTTTTAGTTTTATTTGCGCTTCGTTTTGCCGGTGTAATTTTCTCATATGGGACTGGTGTTACAGGTGGTATATTTGCACCGATGATTGCTCTTGGCACTGTTTTTGGTCTTGCTTATGGTCTATCTATCGCTCAGCTTTTCCCTGAGTATAATATTGATGCTGGTGTCTTTGCTGTAGCTGGAATGAGTGCCTTATTTACTGCGACAGTAGGTGCGCCATTGACTGGTATTGTGCTAGTAATGGAAATGACTTGGAACTTCCACCTTTTGCTTCCTTTGATGATAACCTGCTTTAGCGCATCGATGCTGACATATATCCATCATCAAAAACCAATATATGATACTCTATTAAGACGTACTATTTCTAATGAAAGAAAGCAGCAAGCAAAGGAAAAAAATGAGCGAAACCAAAAACCAGCTCCAAATACTCAAGGACAAACTATCACAAAAGAAGAAGTATAATCACGCAATTTCTCTAATGCATTGGGACTTGGAAACAGAGGCCCCTAAAAACTCAATCAACTCCACATCTGAAGTTATTGGTTTTTTCAGTGAAAAAATCTATGAAATAACTAATAGTAAAGAAATAACCCAAAGCTTAAAGTGCTTGAATAACAACTTGTCAGCACTTGATGAGACTAACAAAAGGATTATGTATCTAACAACAAAGCAAAAAGATAGACTAAGCAAAATACCAAAAGATGAATATGTCACATACAACAAACTACTATCACAAGCTCAAAATATTTGGACCAAAGCTCGTAAAGATAATGACTTTGAAGTATTTGCTCCATATTTAGAAGAGATTATAAAGTATCAAAAAAAGTATATCGAAAGAATTGGCTATAATGAGCACCCCTATGATGTGCTTCTTGATGATTATGAAGAAGGTATGACTGTTGCAAAATTAGAACCTTTCTTTAACAGTCTAAAAGAAAAAATTGTACCCCTTCTAGAAAAAATAAAAAACGCCCATCAAGTTGATACTAGCTGTATTGATAAACCGTATGATATCGATAAGCAAAAAGAGTATTCTCTCAAAATAGCTAAGCAATTAGGATTTAACTTTGATAGTGGTATTCTAAAAGAAAGTGCCCATCCATTTACTCTAAACTTCAATAAATATGATGTCAGAATGACAACACGCTATATTGAAGATCTTTTTACTTCTTCATTATTTAGTACGATCCATGAAACTGGTCATGCTATGTATGAGCAAAATATCGGTGATGATATTTATGATACTATATTAGGCACTGGTGTTAGCTTAGGCATACACGAATCACAATCACGGTTTTATGAAAACTTAGTCGGTAAAAATAAAGCCTTTTGGGATAGTAACTACACTAACTTACAAAGCTTATTTACTGAAAACTTAGCTAGTGTAAGTGAAGAAGACTTCTATAAAGCTATTAATAAGGTTAGCCCTAGCCTAATCCGTGTAGAAGCAGATGAATTAACTTATTCTCTACATATACTAGTGCGCTTTGAAATAGAAAAAGAAATCTTTGAAAAGAATCTCGATGTTAGCGAGTTGCCAAAGCTATGGAATGATAAATACCAAAAGTACCTAGGTATCACTCCAAATAATTTCTCTGATGGGATATTACAGGATGTTCACTGGTCTGCTGGATTGTTTGGCTATTTCCCAACTTATGCTCTTGGCAGTGCGTATGCTTCACAGATTTTTTACTATATGAATAAAGATTTTGATGTGAATAGTGCAATTAGAGAAAATAAGCTAGAGCCTATATTAAACTTCTTAAGTAAGCACATACATCAATTTGGCAGTCTAAAACCTGCTGATGAAATTATCCATGATATGTGTGGAGAATATCTAAACGCTAAATACTATATTAGTTATTTAGAGAAAAAATTCTCCAATATTTATAAGCTCTAACACATCTTAACTATCATTATACAAATCTACTTCTTTGGCAAGGTAAAAAGCAATATCTTTCTCATAGTACGCAGACTCATTTATAAATATAGGGTACCATTCTCCTTCAATATCTAGCAATCTATCTCCTCCATCTATTAACTCAAAAATAGGGCTACCACTACTAATAATCTGAAAATCTTTACCATGAAGAGCTTTATGAATTACTGCGTTGATATTACCCTCACTATCTCGCGGGTATTGAATAGTCTTAAATGGCTCGTACGCCTTACACTGCTTGATTTCAGGAGCATTACCATTATTTGATAATTCAATAAACTTTATTATTCCATTAACAATCGCTGTAGTTACCTCAATTGCATTAGGATCATAAATACTCGTATTAACAGAGCCTATTTCTATAGTTAAAGACATAGGAGCGATATTATTCATTGCCACACTTGTAATACTCTCGTGCTTAATTACTCTAAGATCATCTATTTGCTCAACTAAATAAGAGCATAAGTTATTCACAAACTGACTTTTACCGTCAGTAATAATAGTTTTGCCAAGATTTGAAGTTGTTGTATGCAAATCGACTAAAAAATCAACTGGAGAATTAGATTCTGAGCCATACATCTGATTAATTTCTCGAGCTCTTTGCATCTCATAACTATTCAACGAGATCTTTTTTAAGTCCTCCACTGAAAAACAACGGTTTAGATCTTGATCTTTATATCTTTTACTTATCTCAAAAGCTTCTGGATTTGCCAATAACGGTATAACATCTAAAGACTTGGTTTTAGGAGGGTATTTCTCCATACGCTTGACTATATATATTCCAGTATATTCATTTCCATGAGTCCCACCGGACACTAGTAACTTATTAATTCTCATATTTAGGCAATATTTACCATTAAGTAAAACTATTATACATACAATTTTGTTATGAAAAGAACTGATTAAGTTTTTGAAGTCACAATGCTAGCCTTTGTAAGAAATATTAGCGATAATATAAAGCATTAAAATTCAAATCATAGTATTTAAATGTCGAAACTAAATGCTTATTTTGGCGAGTATGGAGGTCAATTTGTACCACAAATACTTGTGCCCGCTCTTGATCAACTAGAGCAAGAATTTATAAAAGCACAAGCTGATGAAAGTTTTAAACAAGAGTTTAGAGAGCTTTTAAAAGAGTATGCAGGCAGACCCACTGCTCTGACAAAAACTAGAAATATAGTCAAAAGCACAAAAACTAAATTATATCTAAAACGTGAAGATCTACTACACGGTGGTGCTCACAAAACTAACCAAGTACTTGGTCAGGCTCTACTTGCCAAGAGAATGGGTAAAAATGAGATAATTGCAGAAACAGGAGCTGGGCAACATGGTGTTGCTACTGCTTTGGCTTGCGCACTACTTGATCTAAAATGCAGAGTATATATGGGTGCTAAAGATGTGGAACGTCAAAGTCCCAATGTCTTTAGAATGAAGTTAATGGGTGCTGAAGTCATACCTGTACATAGTGGTTCAGCAACACTTAAAGATGCTTGTAACGAAGCACTAAGAGACTGGTCTGCAAACTATAATAAAGCTCACTATTTATTAGGTACTGCTGCAGGACCTCACCCTTTTCCGACAATTGTTAGAGAGTTTCAAAGAATGATTGGTGAAGAAACCAAACAACAGATCCTTGCCAAGGAAGGTAGATTACCTGATGCTGTGATTGCCTGTGTTGGTGGTGGTTCAAATGCTATTGGAATGTTTGCTGATTTTATTGATGAAACCAGTGTACAACTGATAGGTGTAGAACCTGCTGGTAAAGGTATAGATACTGGAGAGCATGGAGCGCCTCTCAAGCACGGTAAAACTGGTATATTTTTTGGCATGAAAGCACCATTGATGCAAAATACTGATGGTCAGATTGAAGAATCATACTCTGTATCAGCCGGACTAGATTTTCCATCTGTAGGCCCACAACATGCTCATTTACTAGCAACAGGGCGTGCTGAGTATGCTTCAGTTACAGATGATGAGGCGTTAGATTCTTTTAAATTATTATGTAAAAAAGAAGGAATTATCCCTGCTCTAGAATCATCTCATGCCTTAGCATATGCTCTTAAGCTTGCTTACGACAATCCTGATAAAGAGCAACTTTTGGTTGTTAATTTATCTGGGCGTGGTGATAAAGATATTTTTACAGTACATGACATTTTAAAAGAAAAGGGAGAGGTTTAGTAATGGATAGATACACAACCCTTTTTGCAAGTTTAGAGAAAAGAAATGAAGGTGCTTTTATACCTTTTGTAACAATTGGCGACCCGAATAAAGAGTTATCTTTTGAAATTATCGATACTCTAGTTAGCTCAGGTGCTGATGCTCTTGAACTAGGCATACCGTTTTCAGATCCATTAGCAGATGGACCAACAATTCAAGAAGCAAATATTCGTGCTCTAGAGAGTGGCGTAACTCCTAAAGATTGTTTTGATATACTCACAAAAATAAGAGTGAAACACCCTCATGTCCCCATTGGCTTATTGCTTTATGCTAATTTAGTCTATGCAAATGGTATAGAGAATTTTTATCAAAAATGTTTAGCTGCTGGGGTTGATTCTATACTTATAGCTGATGTGCCAGCTCATGAATCTAAAGAGTTTCGTGATATTGCTAAAAAAGTAGGTATCTCTCAGATATTTATTGCTCCACCTGATGCTAGTGAGACTACTCTTAAACAAATTTCTGAACTTGGAAGTGGTTATACGTATTTACTATCGAGAGTTGGTGTAACAGGTGCGGAAACTGCAGCAAATATGCCAGTAAAAGATGTATTAGCTAAACTTAGAGAATATAATGCGCCTAAGCCAGTTTTAGGCTTTGGTATCTCTAAACCTGAGCAGGTACAACAAGCTATCAAAGCAGGTGCTGCTGGTGCAATTTCAGGTTCTGCAACAGTAAAAATAATTCAAACCAATCTCTCAAATAAAGAAAAAATGCTTAGCGAGCTTGAATGTTTCGTTAAAGAAATGAAAGCCGCAACTAAAAATAATTAAAGACTACTTTGTTTCTGTAAATTATAATTCTTTCTCCAAGTTATATAGCCATAGATAGCATTTATTAATGCTACAATTTTGGTAATAATAACAGGAATAATTGCAATAGTAATTGCTGAATCCAAAATCCCATCAACCCAAACTGAAATTGTCAAAACATCTACAGCCAACCACAGTATCCAAAACTCTTTAAATAACAATACTGTAAGTATAAAAGCTATAATTGAAGTAACTTCAACAATAGCATCTGCGACCAACCCCACATTTTGACCAAAATATAGATGTAAAACAAAGTACCCATATATAGTAGATACCACAGCTATAAAAGCCAAAATACTTATAAAATGTAATCTCGTTAATTTTTTAATTTTTATATGCTTTTCTTTAGTTGTGTTTTTGGGTCTAGTCCAGTTATACCAACCATAAAACTGTATTGGACACAAAAAAAGTACCGCAAGAAGTAATTGACCATAAACTTGGTTTTGATACGAGATTACAGCGTACATAACCGCTGCTATAAGCCCTAAAACATAGTTAAAAACCTTCCCTTTAGCTGCCAATATCAGGTTTGTAATGCTGATAACAGAAAATACTAGTATAAATGCGCTACTCCCACTGATAGATGCCGCAACAACAGTTAATACTATACAGCTAACTAGCCAGCTAACCTCTCTTTTGCTCCAGCCAGTAAAAGTATTATGCAATATACCCATTTTATAACTTAATAGAATATTTAGGACTGTATTTTAGAACTCTTGATATCAAGCTACAAGGATTATTTCATAGCTATAGATAGAAACTTGTCTATTTAATTATGAAACTATAAATATACTTAGACAAAACTTTATGAGTATAGCTAGTTGGATGCACCTGTCCGGCAAAAAGATATTTATCATATCTACCATTGACATAATTTTTTGGAATACAAGTAAGAGCATTTGGACCATCAAAGTCACACGCAGAGTGTGTTACATCAGAGAAGTTATACTCCACACCATTTACTTTTATTTTTCTATCTTTAACAATAGTATTGAAAAACTTTTGAGCATCAATGATACTTACAGAATCAGGCAGGATACTGCTTGCAAGCTTTTCATTAAATGCTCTAGATAGTGAGTTGAATAACTCCACTTTAAAACTCTTAGCATCTATTCCATTTTCTGTTGCGGCTGGAGTTATACCTAAATCAGGCAAGTTAACTACAAATATATTTCTAGGTTTTGCTCCATGCTTAATCAAATATCTTACATCACTTGCTATATCTTCAGCAGCGCTTTCTACTTTTAGTATCTCATGGTCAGGCAATACTTCACCTGTGACTTTATATTTCATAAGATAGTATATCTTTGACAATATTGAGCGATTATCTGCGAAATATCCTAATTGAATAAAAAGATTATTAGCTCCTCCCCAAATAATGTAAATACTATCAGGATCTGCCTTGTTCTGATGTTGCTTCAGATAACTATCAATTTGGTTATGCTTTTGAATATCCTCTTGTCCAACTGGACAGTTTTCACCCTCTCTCAAAGGTCCTAGTGGAGGTGGAGTATAGTCACCCTTACTACCAAGCCCTTTACAAACTGTCGTAGCTCCTCCAGCAGCATAGTTGTTGCCATCTAAAACAGGTTTCACTGATCTGTTGATGTTTTCACTTGGTGTATAAATATTATTTGGTGTAGATGAAATCTGATTATCTTGAGACAAAAACTGTATCCAAACAGTGTTACCTTTATCTGGACTTGTGAAGGTCGGTTGCTTAACCTCTTTCAAGTCGCCAGGAATTAGTGGCCAGCCACTATCTATATTGTGAAAATTATTTGCATATCCAGAGTCACTCAAACTATCACCAAAGATAACTATATTCTTTAGTTCTTGTGCAAAAGCTCCACTGCAAAAAAAATAGCAAATAATCAAAGTAAAGAAAGCTTTTTTATTCATATTTTATATAAAACTCTATAACAGGTGTGAATAATAGTACCTAAACAAAGCTTGTAAAGCCATATGGAGAGCCTCATCAAAACAACACTAAAACTTATATATATTTTTTTTCCAATAAGCATAATTTATTACTTGAAAAACAGCAAAGTATCCTTAAATATATAACAGATACTATTTCTTAGGGGGAAATAATGGATATAAATAAATTTACAATAAAACTACAGGAAGCATTAGCAGAAGCTCAATCTTATGCTTTTCAGCAGAAAGCGACTGAGTTTACATCAGCACATATGCTGAAAGCTCTTTTAGAGCAAAATGATAGCGTTGCTATAGCTATATTAAGCGTTTGTGGCGTTGATACACAGAAGTTTGTAAAAGCTGTCAATGATATGGTTGATGGCGTTGCTGTATTATCTGGAGAAGGCAATCCTCAAATCACGCCATCTAGAGATCTGATAGCCACACTACATAAAATGCAAGATTTAGCTAATAAGAATGGTGATGAATTTATCTCAAGTGAGATTTTCCTATTAGCTTCTATAGAAGACAAAAGTTTAACTGGACTGTACAGTAAGTTTGGCATTACAAAAGAAAAACTTACAAAAGCAGTCAATGATTATCGTGGAGGGGAAAAAGTGAGTAGCCAAAATCAAGAAGATATGAAAGGTGCATTAGACAAATACACAGTAGATCTAACAGATCTAGCTAAAAAAGGTAAAATCGATCCGATTATCGGTAGAGATAGTGAAATACGTAGGACTATACAAGTATTACAAAGAAGAACTAAGAACAACCCTGTGCTTATAGGTGAGCCTGGTGTTGGTAAAACTGCTATTGTAGAAGGTTTAGCTCAACGAATAATTAATAATGAAGTCCCTGAAGGCGTCAAAGGCAAGAAAGTATTATCTTTGGATATGGGTGCATTATTAGCTGGTGCTAAATTTAGAGGAGATTTTGAAGAGAGATTAAAATCTGTTTTAAAAGAATTATCAAAACAAGAAGGTAATGTGATTCTATTTATAGATGAGTTACATACTATGGTTGGTGCTGGTAAAGCAGAAGGCTCGATGGATGCTGGCAACATGCTAAAACCTGCTTTGGCTAGAGGTGAGCTAAAATGTGTTGGTGCAACGACTTTAGATGAATATCGTGAGTATGTTGAAAAAGATCCTGCGCTTGAAAGAAGATTCCAAAAAGTGCTTGTTGATGAGCCAACTGTTGAAGATACTATTGCTATACTTAGAGGTCTGAAAGAAAGATATGAGTTGCACCATGGTGTAAACATTACAGACTCTGCTATTGTGAGTGCTGCTACATTATCACATAGATATATCACAGATAGACAACTGCCTGATAAAGCTATTGATTTAGTGGATGAAGCAGCTAGCCAAATTCGTATGGAAATAGACTCTAAACCTGAAAAAATGGAGAGCTTGTACCGTAGAATTATTCAGCTAAAAATGCAACATGAGCAGTTAAAAAAAGAAAAAGATGACGCTACCAAGAAGCGTTTAGAAATACTAGAGGCTGAAATCAAAGGCTTAGAGTCTGAGTATCAAGGCTTTGAAGAACTTTGGAAAGCTGAGAAGCTTAAAATGCAAGGCACAAGCAAGCTAAAAGAAGAACTTGAAAAAGCCAAGTTTGAGCTTGAGAAATATCAAAGAGCTGGTGATCTAAGCAAAATGGCTGAGTTACAATACGGTAAGATACCAGAGCTTGAAGCTCAAATTAAACAAATTGAAGATACTGAAGCAGAACCTTCTGAAAATAAACTAGTCAGAACATCTGTCACAGAAAATGAAATTGCCGATGTCGTTTCTAAAGCTACAGGGATACCTGTATCTAAAATGATGGAAGGAGAAAAAGATAAGCTTCTAAACATGGAAAGCTTCCTACATAAAAGAGTAATTGGACAAGATCAAGCGATAAAAGCAGTATCTAATGCTGTAAGAAGATCTCGTTCTGGATTATCAGATCCAAACAGACCAATAGGTTCATTTATGTTCTTAGGTCCAACAGGTGTAGGTAAAACTGAGCTTACAAAAGCATTAGCAGAATTCTTATTTGATGATGAAGATGCAATGCTTAGGGTTGATATGTCTGAATTTATGGAGAAACACTCTGTGGCTAGACTAATCGGTGCACCTCCAGGATATGTAGGTTATGAGCAAGGTGGTTACCTAACTGAGCATGTTAGAAGAAAGCCTTATTCTGTAATCTTATTAGATGAGGTTGAAAAAGCTCACGCAGATGTATTTAACATCTTGCTACAAGTATTAGATGATGGGCGACTAACTGATGGTCAAGGTAGAACAGTAGACTTCAAAAATACTGTAATAGTTATGACATCTAACCTTGGTTCGCATAGAATCCAAGAAATGCAAGGTCAAGACTATGACACAGTCAAAGACGCTGTATTGGAAATGGTACTTAGCCACTTCAGACCAGAATTTGTAAATAGAGTTGATGATGCTATTGTATTTGAACCACTGAACAAAGAGATGATAACTGAAATCGCTAAGATACAAATCAAGCGTTTAGAAAAACGCTTAACTGATTTAGAGATTGCTCTAGAGGTGTCACCAAAAGCTATGGATAAGTTAGCAGATGCTGGTTTTGATCCTGTATTTGGTGCTAGACCATTAAAACGAGCTATACAAAATAACTTAGAAAATCCTCTTGCTCTTAAGTTACTCGATGGAGAATTTAAAGCTGAAGATAAAATAGTTGTTGATACCGACGCTGACAACAATATTACTTTTTCTAAGTAAATTCTACTGTATACTCCTTTAATTTTCTCTTTTTAGTTGGTAAAAATTGATAAATACTTATTAATTTTTACCAATTTATTATTCTTTGGTTAAATTATATAATAGTAAACTATTTTTATATAAAATTTAAAAGACCATATTTGGAGAAATTATATGAATCTAAAATATAAAAAACTCTTACTCAGTTCATTGTTGGCAACATATGGAGCTACAGGTTATGCTTCAGCTGTAGACTATAAAGCTGGGACCAGCTACTCTAAAGGTCAAGAAGTTAATAATGCAGAATCTTGCTATGTATGTAATATCCCTGGATGGTGCTCTTCTTCAGCTGCTTGGGCTTATGAGCCAGGCAAAGGTACTGCTTGGCAAGAAGCTTGGACAGAAGGATGCAAAGATCCTGGTCCATCTCCAGAACCAACTGCAGAGAAAACGGTTTCCGTTAAAATATCAGGAGATAATTTACCTAGTGATGCAAAAATTGAATTCTCAGCAAACAATACATCTTATACAGTTATAAATAATCAGGTGACTTTACCATACTCTGATAGTCAGCCTACCCATTACATAATTAGTGTAACCAGTGGCTCAATTTCTCCTGACTTCTTTGATATGACTAAAGACTCCACTAATGTGCCATTAAAATACAAGAAAGCAACACCTCCATCTCCAGGTAAATGTGATACTATACCAAGTAATGTACAAGAATATACTCCTGCAGCATCAGGCTACTCTGCCAAAGCTTTCGTTAGATTTGAAGGAAGTATTTATGAAAATATGAAATGGTGGACTGATCAGTCACCCAAAGAAGCTCCTGATTTTTGGACATTATGTGGAGACATAATTCAAGCTCAAGTAAATGTCAAAACAACAGGTCTACCTCAAACTATAGATAAAATCGAGGTTAAAATTGATTCTCAAACATATACTATAAACCCTAACGACCCAACTCTTATAACAGTAGCGAAGGGTTCTCATAATGTTTCAGTTGGTAATGTATTAAGCTCTGATGGCTCAACGAACTACGTTGCTAAAACTATTACACCTAACCCTATTGAAGTTAATGAAGAAAGTAAAAATATAAATTTAAATATAGCATTTGAAGCAGAAGATGTTAAACCTGCTAATGTTAGCTTCAATGTCAAGTTCCCTGAAGATGCTACACCAACTAAGACTGTAAATGCACAGAGAATATCTTCTACTGGAGATGTATATGGTGACTCTATAAACTTAGACAATGGTTCAAATACAACAAGCATCCCATCAAGAGGAGAGTTTATTATTAAACCTAGCACATTTAAATCAGGAGGTACTACTTATCAAGCAAATAGTATAACTATCGTAGATGGTCAAATTAAAGGTAATAACACTATTAATTACGAAGCTGCAGGTGCTTGGCCAGAGAAATCTATGGTTGGATACTGGGGTACTTGGACTTGGGGTCAAAGTCCAGAATTGGTAGAAAAATTAAGTGATTTTGCCGATTACTACAATGTAATAATCCCTGGGTTTTTGAAAGTCTCTGGGACTGATGTGCAAGGATTCTATGATCCTGTGAACCCTGAGTATCTCAGTCAAGCGATAGCAAAAGTTCATGCTAAAGGTGCTCTATTTATAGCATCCACGGGTGGACTAACAAACACATGGAATCCAACACTATCTAACGATAATACGGTATTAGCAGAGAATATTGTAAACTACCTTGCAGAAAACAACATGGATGGTTTTGATTTTGATCTTGAAGGATCTTCTATAAAAGGTACTGCTACATGGCAAAATCAAATCAAAGATGTAATATCAAAAATGCGTGAGTATGCAGAAAGTGATAAAATGAAAGACAAATTCCCAAGAGGCTTCTACATCACAGCAGCTCCTCAAACATATATAGATACAGGAGTTCCTGCAAACATATACTGGACAGCAACAGGTGGCGCTTACAATATTTTCAAAGATATGCTTCCTACTGATGCTTGCGGTGGTAATGTCTGTTTTGATGCTCTTCTAATTCAAAACTACAATAATAAAGCCCCAGACTGGACAAATGAAGCACCAACGCTATCAATGAAAATAGCATCAGACTCACTGAAGACTGCTAACAATACAAAAACAAAAATAGTTATAGGTGATGACTTTGCTCCTAGTGAACATAGCTACGCTACACCAGAAGAGTTAAAGGCAGCATATACTACAGGAGATAGCGAAGGTTCTGCTCTTAATAGTTATGATAACTTCTCTGGATTTATGATTTGGTCTTTAGGACAGAACCCTTCAACAATTGACCCTCTAGACTTTGGTAAACAGATTACTGAGTTCTATCCTCTAGCAAAGAAGTAGTCTTTTCTAAAAAAACAAAACTGTACTTATCTCTTAGCTTTTATTAGTTAGCAACTTCGACATTTTTAAATTACTTAGTTGTTAATATTTGCGATATTCGATATATTTTTAAATATAATTTGTAAGCAAATCACTAGTGAAATAAAAATCTGTTATCAAAACTATAAAATAGCCATAGTTTACTCTAACAAATACCTAATATATAATTTAAGAAACTTAAGCTTAATCATCAAAACATGAGCAACTTCCAAGAAATTATTAGATCATATAGAGAGTACAAAGGCTTAAGTATAACTACTGTTGCTGATGCGATTAACATACCTGAAGAAACTATAATAATTATAGAACAAGGAGATAGTTATAAAATCACTCAACAGCCCTCAACCATATTAAAAGATAGAATAAAGCGATACTGTGAGTATCTTAACATCCCAAAAAACCATATAACTTATATATTAAACAGTATAGATATACTGTACTACAAGAAAGCCAAGTATGGGAAAATGAAGCTTTTTGACTACTTTAATCGTATAGCTATTATTAGCATATCTTTACTAATAATATACTTATCATCTAACATTATTGAGAAAAAAATAGCTAATTCCCACTCACCAAATACCCAATCAAACGATAAAAGTCTAAATACATTAGCAACAACAAACTATGAAAGCTTTATTCAAAAAAGTCAGCCACTGCTCTACAGTAGAGCAACTGATAAGCTTCCAATAACTCAAAAAAATACAGTTTCAAAGCAAGCAATTGATAATAATATAAGAGAGTCAGATAGTAGCTCAGAGATTATAAAGCCTCAAATAGAAAAATCTCCTGATATTACAACAAAGTCAGAGAAGCAAGATAATGAGCATAATAAAACAGTACTAGAGAGTCAGCCGTCAATAATTTTAGAGCAAAAAAACCAAGATCAAAGTAAGAATATAGAGTCTAAGAATCTATCTCCTCAAGCACAGGTAAATAATAAAACATATATAATAAAATCTGGTGACTCATTATATAAAATTGCACAGATGGTTTTAGATAAAATTGATAATAACGATGATTATAGTAATTATGATTTAATTCTCTCAATCAAAGGGTTAAATCTAAAAGATGATCCGGATATTATTAACGATACTATCTTTGCCGGTGAAGAGCTAAATATCCCTACAACTGATGAGCAAATTAAAAACGGTATAAAAATATACAAACAGTATAGTAATAATTAAGTCCTTAAAATCAACTTCATCGTTATAATTTTTTATATAATTCTAGATATATAGTATTATTTAAATATTATTTTTATAAGAATAACTGATTATGTATAGCAAAACACCAAAGATTAAAATCATGCTACTTGGCTCAGGTGAGCTTGGTAAAGAATTTATCATAGCAGCTCAGAGACTAGGTATACATACCATAGCAGTAGATCGTTATGAAAACGCCCCTGCTATGCAAGTAGCACATGAGAGTTTCGTTATAGATATGCTGAATGCTGATGCTCTTGAACAACTAATATTAGCAAAAAAACCAACATATATAGTTCCTGAAATTGAAGCTATAAACACTGATATATTAGTAAAACTGGAGGCTTACAACTTCAATATTGTCCCATGTGCCAAAGCTACAAAGCTCACTATGGATCGCCAAGGTATAAGATCTTTAGCAGCTAATGAACTTGATCTAGCGACATCTAAATTTGCTTTTGCAAATAGTGAAAAAGAATATCTTGATGCTGTTGAGACTATAGGGCTACCATTTGTAATTAAGCCAGTAATGAGCTCATCAGGTAAAGGACAATCTATAGTCAAGGAACATAACGAAGTTCAAAAAGCATGGAATTATGCCCAAAGTGGCTCTCGAGGTCATGCTAAAGGTGTAATTGTAGAGCAATTTATAGATTTTGATTATGAGATTACACTTCTAACTGTTAGGCATAAAGATGGTACTTCATTTTGTGATCCTATCGGACATATCCAGAAAGATGGTGATTATAGGTTCTCTTGGCAACCTCACGCAATGTCGGATATAGCTCTAGCGAAGTCTCAAAAGATAGCCAAAGAGATCACAGATGCACTAGGGGGGTATGGGGTTTTTGGTGTTGAGTTATTTATAAAGGGGGATGAAGTATTTTTTAATGAAGTCTCTCCTCGTCCTCACGATACAGGCATGGTAACACTCATATCACAAAACATTAATGAGTTTGAATTACATCTGCGTGCAATATTAGGGTTACCAATACCGCAAATACAAACTCTTCAACCCTCATCATCTGCTGCTATATTACTTGAAGGAGAATCTACAGATCCTAGCATATTAGGGATTGATGAAGCTCTAGCTGACTCAAGTATAGATATTAGAATTTTTGGCAAAAAAGAAATTCATGGTAAGCGTCGCATGGGAGTAGTTTTAGCTAAGGGTCAATCAACACAACAAGCTTTGGACGTGTCTAAAAAAGCCCTAAGCAAAATTTATCTAGTATAAAAATCAAAGCTTCCTAACTAGGTTGATACCATCTCCTATAGGAATAATACAAGCTTCCACTCTGCTATCATTATAAATTAATTTATTTAACTCTCTTATAATCAAGGTGTTTTGCTCATTATTACAATCATCTGCAACCCTACCCGACCAGAGCACATTATCTATTGCAATAATTCCACCTGAGTTTACCAATTTTAAAGCTTTTTCATAGTAGTTAATATAATTTGGCTTATCCGCATCTATATATACAAAGTCAAACTTCTTAGCTTGCTTTTCAAACCTTTCTAAAGTTTCTAAAGCTGGTGCAATATTAAGATTAATTTTATGCTCAACGTTTGCTTCTTGCCAAAAGTGTTTGTATGGCTTGATATATTCATAACTAATATCACAGGCTTCTAGTTTACCTTCAGAGGGTAATGCTTGAGCCATAATCAATGTTGAAAAACCTCTAAAAACACCGATTTCTAAGACATTTTTTGCATTAATCATTTTGATAAAGAGACTAATAAGCTGTAACTGATTAGGTGAACTAAGCATGTGACTTAACTCATCATTTGCTGCTTTATCAAAGAGCTCCTGTGCAGTTTTATCTAGTTTTATTGAATTATCATTTATATATTGATTAAGGCTAGGATTACTAAACAATGATGCTATAGACATAAAAAAATACCAATTAATTTAACGATACAATAGTGATAAGTTTAGAGAATCTCGAGCAAAAAGACAAAAAGTGTGCAGTAAGTGGACTACTTAATTTTAGTAATAGAAAATGTCCAGAACCAGAAAATAAGAGCATAAACACCCCACCATTCAACAATATTGTGATTAACTGTTGTCTGATCCATAAATACTGACCATATCGAGAAAGCTGCCGTTATAAAAATGGCAAATCTACGCAAGATAAGTGGTACTTTGTTAAGTCGATCTGAATACTTATATTCGATAACTGTATACCAAACCTGACAGATACTCATTAGCACAAAAAACACAGCAACACCCTTTAGGTGAACCTTCATAAGGGTTTGCTGACCATCAATTACTGAAGTCCCAATGATTAAGCCAATACAACCAACAGATGCTAAGAAAAGCATTATCTTACCTTGCTTAATTATTGATTTTTTATTATCACTTATTTGAACAAGTAACTGTGTGATAAAAAAGAAAATCACTGCCATAAGCGTAGCAGTCGGTATTAGTATAGCCTTAAGCATATACTTCTCATACGATGTAAACCCAGCATGAGTAATATCAGAACAGCCAGAAATAAATGGATTACATAAGGTGTTATTACCATCAGCAATAGATACAAGATATGTTACAAAAAATAAAACCGCTACAGATATTGTTGTCGCAGCGATTAATTTTCTTGGGTCAAGTTCAGCTTTCATTTTTAACCAAAACATTATTATAAATACTATGCTAATACTATCACTTGTTAATGAATATTTCTAATTTTAGCTATTTTATTTTATGCTTTAGCACCATACGAAATATTAACTCTGGAAGAGATAATCTGCCAAAATAGATTAATATTTACCTTTTCCATATCTATGCTATAATTTGTGGGTTTCTTTTAACAAAAGTAAAATAACGAAAGGATTTAATAAAATGCCATTTGTAGTTACTGAAAATTGTATCAAATGTAAATATGGTGACTGTGTAGAAGTATGTCCTGTTGACTGTTTCTATGAAGGTCCTAATATGTTGGTAATAAACCCAGATGAATGTATCGACTGTGCTTTATGTGAGCCTGAGTGTCCTGTTGATGCTATCAAATCTAGCGATGATCTTACAGAGAGCCAAGAGCAAATGCTTGATCTAAACAGAGAGCTTGCTGGTATTTGGCCAAATATCGTAGAGAAATGCGACCCTTGTGAGGACGCTGACAACTGGGCATCTGTTCCAGATAAGTTAAAATATTTAGAAAAATAATCTTTCATTTTTATCTAAGAATCTTATCTTATTTTCTTCATAGGCTTATTTTTTTGTCGGCAGCTATTTATAAAAAGTGTATAATGATACCAATAATTTTAAGCTTTAGTACAAACTGATAGTTAAATAAACCTACTAAAATTTATGGAGAGTTTTTGATGAAATCTTTTTTAAAAAAGATTTGGAATATACTGATGTGGGCCAGGATGACTGCGTTCCAACTCTATTCGTTTGCTGTTATTGGTGGTAGTAGCATACTTATAAATATATTTACTTTTTTTAACCTTCCCATTTCTTGGAGAATGGCGGTTTGTAAAGTTTGGACTTATCTTTATTGGATAGGTATGCTTGTTTTTTTACAAGTATACATCCGTGTAACAGGTCGTATAAACATTGACAAAGATTATCCCTGCATATACGTTTCTAAGCATCAGTCAATGCTAGAAACATTTATGTTTTATGGTTTGATTGGTAAGTGTCACTTTATCATGAAAAAAGAGCTTTTTGATGCTCCAATCTTTGGTACAGCAATGAAAAACTTAGGCAGTATCGCTATAGATAGAGATAAGCCTAGAGAGTCACTAAAAAAAGTAGTCACTGACGGTAAACAAAGCTTAGCTGATGGCATAAATGTTGTAATTTTTCCAGAGGGTACAAGAGTTGAAGTTGGAGAGTATCCAGAGTTTCAGCGCTCTGCAATGAAGCTAGCAGCTGATGCTAACACCTATATTATTCCTGTAGCTCACAACTTTGGGAGATTTTTCCCTAAGAAATGGGGGCAAGTTATTAAGCCAGGTATTGCTAGAATGGATTTTGGTAAACGCATTGATCCTAGAGATTTTGACTCAAAGACTCTGACTACTCACTGCCATAAGGTAATAACAGAAAAAACAAAAGAGTTTAAAGGTTAAGAAGAGGTCTATCAGATGAAAAAAATTATTCATCTACTATTATTAACAAGAATGGAGGTTTTCAAAGTTTACGGGTATATAGTATTATTATTTTCTTGTTTACTTATGAATACTGTTGGCGTATTAGGAGCATCATTAAAAGTTAGATTATTTGTTTGCTGGATATGGTCTTGTTTATATCGCTTAGGAACTCTAGTCATACTACAAATATATGTAAAAATTGAAGGTAAAGAAAATATTCCAGACTATCCCTGTATTTATGTTTCTAAACACCAGTCGATGTTAGAGACTTTTGTATTTTATGGCCTTGTTCATGATTGTTGCTTTGTGATGAAGCAAGAGTTACTAGAAAAACCAATTTTTGGTAAGACAAACATATTTGCTGAAGCTATTGGTGTAGATAGATCAAAAGGTCTTTCTGCAATCAAAAAAGTTTTAGAGGATGGCAAAGATAGAATAGAAAATAAAAATTTAAGCATTATAATCTTCCCAGAGGGTACAAGAGTGCCCGTTGGTGAATATCCGAAATTTCATCGCTCTGCAATGAAACTAGCTAAAGTATCAAATATTCCTATAATCCCTGTGGCTCATAACTTTGGAGTATATTTTGGACGTAAAAAAGGTGACTTTGTGAAGCCTGGTATCGCTAGAATGTCTTTTGGAAAATCTATTGATCCAAAAGATTACTCTGTCGCTGAGTTGACTGATCTTTGCTATGACATCATCAACGATAAAACTAAGTCTTATGGTGGTTAATCAAATATTTATTTGATAGAAAACTCTGCAATAATCGGATTATGATCTGATATTTTTTTGCAATCTAAAACAGATGCTTTTTCAAGGTTTAGACCTCTATATAATACAAAATCTAAATGATTGCTCTGAAAAGATTTGACTAATTGAGGCTCATCTATAAAAGCCACTTTAAAACTAAACTCTCTACAGAAATCTTTGATTAACTTAACTCGTCTTCTATTCCAAGTATTAAAATCCCCTGCGATTATAATAGGATGCTTATACTTCTCTGGAGAGATATATTCTTTTATTTTCTCAAATTCATATTCATAAACTTTATTACTCTTGAAATTGATTGCATGGATATTCACAACAACAACTTTTGTGCCCGCTATATTTAAATGTGTAATCAAAGAAGCTTTGTGAGTATTTATTACAGACTCTCGATGAGTTGTAAGTATTTTGACATTTTTTATCACTGGGAAATGACTAACTGTAGCTACCCCATAGTTATGTGAACGTAATACAATATTAGATGCGAAGTTTATATCAAATTTGTCGATAGGAAATTTAGTATCATGCTGATGTACTGCTTCTTGTAGACAAAAGATATCAATATTGTGATTAAAGTATGTATGTCTGATATAAGCTTTGAATGCTTCTGTATCTTTATAGTCAATTTTGTATGAGTTCCAACTCATTAAGCAGAATTTTGTAGATTGATTTTGTTGTGAGTTTCTTTCAAACATTTAATCAACTAGAGTTGAATCATCATAATTTCATTATATATTAAAAATACTTATACAGTTATATTAGTGAGGTTTTCTAGCTATAAACCTTAGAACTATATAACCACAAACTCCTGAGAGTAAAGAACCTACTATCACACCCACTTTGATTGCATTAAGAGTATGATTATCATCAAAAGCGAGAGTTCCAATAAATAAACTCATGGTAAAACCTATACCGCATAAAAGGCTTATACCATATATCTGAGAACTCGAAAAAGACTCTCCTAGCTTAAATAGTTTCAGCTTCTTTGAAATAGCCAATATGGAGAAAATACCCAACTGCTTACCGACAAATAATCCCAATATAATACCTAATGTAATTGGCTCAAATATTATAGAAACACTCATCCCTGAGAAATTGATACCAGCATTAGCAAATGCAAATATAGGTAGTATAAAATAGATAACCCAAGGATGAAGAGACTCTTCCATAAAATTAGCTGGAGAATCTTTGCCATTCTCTATAAAAGGAATACACAGCGCTGTTGTAAAACCTGCCAAAGTTGCATGAACTCCAGACTTAATCGTACAAAACCAAGCAAAAAAACCAAGAACCACATATACAGAACTTCTATTAACTTTAAATACTCTATTACAAATAATCATCGCCAATATAAAAAGAGTCCCTAAAGATAGCGAAAGTAAAGACAGTGACTTGGTATAAAATATCGCAATAATTACTATTGCAGCTATATCATCAAAAATAGCGATTGTAATAACCAATAGCTTTAGCTTTGCTGGGATTCTTGAACCAAGTAGAGCTAATATACCTAGAGTAAATGCTATATCTGTCGCAGAAGGTATTGCCCAACCTGTGATATTAGCATCATAGTTAATTGATAAATATATCAAGCTTGGAACTGCCAGTCCTGCAAGAGCTGCTACGGCAGGCATTATAATATTAGAGGGCTTTGATAATGCCCCTGAGATTATCTCTCTTTTGATTTCTAAACCAATATATAAAAAATATATGGCCATCAAACCATCATTAATCCAATGCATCAAGTTTTTGTCGATAACGAGATTTTCAATTCCTAGTTTGACATTGATTGTCTCAAGCATTCCATAGTAGATAGATAATGGTGAGTTATTTATAAGTATTGCAACAAAAGCTGCAGCAAAGAGAATTAACCCTCCGACTATCTCTTGATTATTTTGGTTTGCACTCATATTTATAGTATCTAAAAGATTTCAATAGTATTAATTATCTAATAGCTTGAGGTATAATTCTACTCATGCAAAAACTAATTTTTGTGCTCAATGATAAATAACATTCCCAAAGCTTGGTACGCTATAGCTCATATCAAAGAAATCAAATCCAAACCTATCAAACTAGAAAGACTCGGTAAAAATCTTGTTTTATGGAAAGATGCTGAGAAAATAATAGCTATGGAAAATCGTTGTCCTCATCGTGGTGCAGAATTAAGTTTAGGCAAAGTATGTGATGGAGCTATAGCTTGTCCTTTTCATGGCTTTAGGTTTGACACACAAGGCAACTGTATATACACACCAGAAACTCAAAGCGCTATCCCAAAACTACAAGTTAAAAGCTATCAAACAAAAATTGTCGCTGACATGATTTGGATAAATGTTTTTGATGAAGAACTAGATAATAGCTACGCTTTTGAATTTGCACAAAACCTATATAATGATTTTGCTGGTAAGTACTCTCTTTTGACGGACACATGGGATAACAACATCCGCCACTGTATCGAGAACCAACTTGATTATACTCATTTAGCTACTGTACATAAGAGATCTATCGGCAGAGGATACAAAATCCCTCAAGATATAAAGCTAAATATAAGTAATGAATATATAGAAGCACTAAAAAACCAACGTTTAATGCTAAAGTACATCTTTCCTAACTTTTGGTTACTTAATAATGCTGATAAACTTAAAATTTGTGTTTATTTTGTACCTATTAATGAGCATCAAACTAAGCTATATTTAGTAAACTATCGTAAATTTTTGACTGGCAAAATCATCAAACCTGTCGCAGATATAGTATTTAGTATCACCAATAAAATCATTCTTAATGAAGATAAAAGAGTTGTTAAAACCCAGAAATATGATGAAAAATACGATACTAATGATTTTCTATTACGTCATGATCAAATCCTCAAAGAATTTAGAAAGATTTGGCATACTCCAGATTAAAATATTTCTCAAAAGTTTGTAAATACTATACAATCAAAAAACACTTTATTAACTTATATATGATTATGAAATATAGTCTACCTGTTAGGGTTCTACATAGCTTATTGGCTTTTTTGATAATAGCTCAACTTATCTTGGGTTTCGGTTATGCTTATGATCTATTTGATTCAAGATGGATTATGACCTTGCATAAATCTTTTGGTTTAGTAATTTTCTTTGTGATACCTCTGTTGGTTGTTGCTAGGTTTTTTAGTATCAAACCGCCATATAACCCGCCACTACCATTACTACAATTAATCATAGCTAAAATAGTGCATCTTGGCTTATATATTTCAGCATTTGGTATGGCTTTTTCGGGAGTAGTTGGCTCGATGCTAATGGGTTATCCATGGAAGATATTCTTTGTGATACCATTTCCAGAGATCATAACTCCAAACTTTGAATTAGGTAGCAAAATCTTTAGTTATCACTATATCTTTGCCTCAGTTTTATTAGTGCTAGTAGTACTACATATAGCTGCTGCTCTACACCACCAGTTAATAGTAAAAGATAATATCTTAGCTAGAATGAAGTAATTAATATACAGAGGATCTAATAATAGATATGTTACAAAAAAATCAACGTAAAGCACTATTACTATCAAGTTTAGGCGGTATGCTTGAGTTTTATGATTTTATTATCTACGCTTTACTCGCTAGTTATATTTCTAAGCTTTTCTTTCCTATTCAATCAGCAATTACATCTTTATTAATCGCATTCAGTGCTTATGCTGTTGGCTATCTTGCTAGACCTTTTGGTGGTATTATCTTTGGCCATTTTGGTGATAAATATGGCAGAAAAAAAACTTTTACAATCTCTATTTTGATTATGGCTTTATCAACATTTTTGATTGGTATATTGCCTACTTATAGTAGTATTGGGATTATGGCACCTATATTGTTAGTACTATGTAGAATAGCTCAAGGAATATCAGTTGGTGGCGAGATACCAGGTGCTATCACTTATGTTGGTGAGGCTGTTCCTGAGAAGCGTGGTTTTATGACTGCGGTGATTTTTGGATTCTTGATACTTGGTGTTGCTATAGGATTTATAGTTGAAAGTTTGCTATTGGAGTTCTTCACAAGTCAGAGTATGCTTGCCTATGGCTGGCGTATACCTTTTATATTAGGTGGTCTGTTTGGGCTTGTTGCATACTATCTTAGACGTCAGCTTATTGATATCAAAGAGTTTAATCCTTTTGTGAATGAAGAGTTTTCTCTACCGATTACAAAGATGCTTCTAACTCATCGCTGGAACTTGATCTATTCAACAATTATTGTGTCATTTGGAGCTCTTTGTTTTGTAACACTATTTTTGTTATTACCGGCATATTTTAGTACTATTCTAAACCTTCACTTAGATAACTTCACATGGATTAATAGTCTTGGTGTGATTATTATTTCTATTCTTTGTGTAGCTGTTGGTCTATTTGCTGATAAAGTTAGTAGAAATTTGATTTTGTTAATTAGCATAGTAGCCACATGTGCTTTTAGCTTTGTCATTTATACTACATACACATCACATCAAAATTTCTATTTTATCGCTATAGTTCTTAGTGCTATTTTGGTAGCTCTTTGTTGGGGCAATATACCTGCGATGTTGATTGATTTGTTTAAGCAAGATGTTCGCTATACTGGCATAGGTTTTGCATATAATCTAGGATTTGCTGTCTTTGGTGGTCTGACACCTATGATTGTAATCAGCACTATCAAATTCTCAAATAATAACTTAGCTCCGGCATATATACTAACAGCTGGTGCGATAATCACTCTTATAGCTATGATTATAAACTCTTTGATCAAGAGAAAAGCTACTGTAAAAGCTTAACTCAAGCCATCTAAACTATACCAAAACAGTACAATTTATAATTCAACAAAAATTAATCCTCCTTAAGTCAGCAGATACTTACAGCTTATATTTTGGTATAATATAGTTATAGTCATGTAGTTTTGGATTTGTCCTAATGCACGAGTTTTCATTGTGTCAAAGTGTCGTAAGTATCGCGAAGAAAGCAGCTGAAAATAACTCTAAAAAAGTATCTAAAGTAGTTGTCAAAATCGGTAATTTAGCTGGTGTGGATGTTGAATCTTTTGAGTTTTGGTTCCCAGTAGCTGCAAAAGATAGTGTCTTAGAACAAGCAAGGCTAGAAATAATACATGAGCAAGCTATAGCAAAATGCAAAGCTTGTGAACATGAATTTGAATTAACCAGATTATATGAGCAATGCCCAAACTGCGGTAGTTTTGAGAAAGATATTCTCAAAGGTAAAGATATGCTTGTAGAGTCTATAGTTTTTAATTAAGGAGTAAATTATGTGTACAACTTGCGGATGTGGAACAGATAGTAGTCATCACCATCATCATGGCCATGAAGGCGATGCTGTAAAACTAGAAAAAGCAATCCTAGATGCAAATGATAAGTATGCCGAGCAAAATAGAGATGTATTAGCTAAAGGTAATAACATTGCACTTAACTTTGTATCAAGTCCTGGTTCTGGTAAGACCTCTCTACTTGAGAGAACTATCAAAGAGCTTGGTAATAATCACCCTATCGTAGTTGTTGAAGGTGATCAGCATACAGATCTAGATGCTGAGAGAATCCGTAAAGCTGGTGCAAAAGCTTATCAGATAAATACTGGTAAAGCTTGTCATCTAGATGCTCACATGGTTGGTCATGCTTTTGAACACTTAGGTGATATCAAAGATGGTTTTGTGATGATTGAGAATGTTGGTAACTTAATATGTCCAGCAATGTTTGACCTGGGTGAAAAGCATCGTGTAGCTGTTATCTCAACTACTGAGGGAGCTGATAAGCCACTTAAATATCCTGATATGTTTTATTATGCAGATGTAGTTGTTATCAATAAGATAGATCTATCGCCTTATGTAGATTTTGATATCCAAGAATGTATCGCAAATATCAAAAAGATTCGTTCAGATGTGAAAATATTTGAGCTATCTGTAAAAACTGGCACTGGTTTTGATAGCTGGTTGGATTGGTTGAGAGGTTTAAAATAATACATAAAGGATATATATGAAAACACTAGAACAGGGAGAATTAGCTCCAAACTTTAAATTAGAGAACCAAAATAATGAAGAAGTATCACTAAGCGACTTTAAAGGTAAAAAAAATGTCTTAGTCTACTTCTACCCAAAAGCGATGACTCCAGGTTGTACAACTCAATCTATAGGTCTAAGTAGTATTAGTGACAAACTGGCTAAGCTTGATACAGTAGTTCTGGGTATTAGTCCAGATGCACCAAAACGCCTCAAGAAATTTGAAGAAAGAGATAGCCTAACAATACAGCTTCTAAGTGATGAAGATCACAAAGTTGCTGAGCAATTTGGTGTATGGGGCGAGAAGAAGTTTATGGGCAAAGTATATGATGGCATCCATAGAATCAGCTTCTTTATAGACAAAGATGGCAAGATCAATCATGTGTTTGATAAGTTTAAAACAAAAGATCATCATGAGATTGTCTTAGAGTATGTTGAGAACTTTTGTAAAAAATAAAATAAAATACTTTCAAGGAATATAAAAATGTACTACGATGTTGAGAACTTACCTAGAGGATTTATGAAAGCCTCATTTGTCCCTAGACCAATTGCTTGGGTTAGCTCTGTCGATAAAAATGGTGTGGCTAATTTAGCACCTTTTAGCTACTACGCTCCTGTTTGTGATAGTCCATATATGATTATGTTTGCAATATCTAATGAACATATCGAAGGTGGACACAAAGATACTCTAAAAAACATCTTAGAAACTAAAAACTTTGTTATTAATGTTCCTAGCTATAGCTTTAGAGAGCAGGTAAACAAAACCTCTGAAAGCGTGTCTAGAGATATTGATGAATTCGAGCTAGCAGGTCTTGAAAAAGGTATATCTGAAATATACAAAATTCCTTTTGTCAAAAATATCCCTATGTACATAGAGTGTGAACTACATGACACCTACCAACTACCAGGAAAAAAAGAAGGTTGGACAAATATGATGGTTATTGCTTATGTCAAAGGTTTACATGTAAATGACAATGTTATTACAGATAACAAAATAGATATCTCCAAGGTTAAGCCTATTAGTAGGTTGGGTTATCATGACTATGCTTTTATAGAGGATAATATATTTTCTATAGAAAGAAGCTAAATAACTTAATTCCCATGCAACAAACCATAACAAAAATTCTCGTCAATGGTATAGTTCAAGGGGTTGGATTTCGCCCCTTTATCTATTGTCTTGCTAAAGATTTAGCATTATATGGCTCGGTACAAAATACCCCTTATGGTGTTGAGATAATTCTACAATGTGATGAATCTGTTGCAGATAGCTTTATAATTGATATGCAGGCAAAGTTGCCACCTCTAGCTAGTATAGAAACTATTGAAAAAACTATTTGTCAAACTGAAAGTGAATTTACAAATTTCAGCATTCTAGAAACTCAACAAGGTAGCTCTGCAACGAAAATACCTGCTGATACAGCTATTTGTGACTTGTGCTTAGATGATATTTTTAACCCACAAAGTCGCTATTATCTATATCCATACACTAGCTGTACACACTGTGGCCCTCGCTTCAGCACGATACAAAGCCTACCTTATGATAGAGATAAAACTACTTATAAAGATTTTCCACTCTGTGATGGCTGTCATGATAGTTACACAAATCCACTAGATAGACATTACCATGCTCAAACTGTTGCATGCTCTAGCTGTGGCCCAGGATTATCACACTCTTTTGATGAAATATCTCAAACTATCAAAGCTGGTAAAATCATCGCTATTAAAAGTCAAAATGGCTTTAAATTAGTTGTAGATGCTACAAATACCAAAGCAGTCGAAGAACTCCGCAAAAGAAAGCATCGCCCAAATAAACCTTTTGCTTTAATGGCTTTAAATACCCAAAGCATACAAGAGCATTTTGCAGAAGTTACTACACAGCAAGACGAGCTTCTAAACACGACTATCAGACCTATTGTCTTACTTAAAAGACATTCTACTAACAATATTAGCTCATCTATTGCACCACGCATAAATCAGCTTGGTTTTATGCTGCCAACAACTGGCTCTGATTATATCCTTTTTTATCATCTATTAAATCAACCTCAGGGAGCTAACTGGCTTAAAGAAGCTTACAATTTAGCTTTGATAGTTACTAGTGCAAATATATCTGGTGAAAGCATCATTGCTAATAATGATGAAGCCCTAGAAAAACTCAAAGATATCGCTGATCTAATAGTTACAGATAATCGTGATATTGCAATAAAAAGTGATGATAGTGTCTTTCATACTGTGATAGATAAAAATCTACCAATTAGAAGATCTCGAGGATTTGTACCACAATCAATACAGTTATCTGAAAGCTTACCAAATATATTAGCTACTGGTACATTTTTAAAGAACACTTTTTGCTTTATTAAAGATAGTCAAGCCTTTGTATCGCAACATATTGGCGATATGGATAGCCAAACTAATATAGAGTTTTTTGAGCAGTCTTTGGAACATTTCCAAAAGATGTTTGGACTTAAGTTTGATGGTATTGCATGTGATTTACATCCTGATATTTATACTACGCATTTTGCGCAAAAGTTTGATCTACCAATTTATCAGATTCAACATCATCAAGCTCACCTAGCAGCTGTAATCGCTGAGCATAACCTACAAGGTCAAGCTATAGGTTTGGTACTAGATGGTTTTGGTTTAGGTGAGGATGGCCTAGCTAGAGGTGGCGAGCTTTATCATTGTGATATTGATAATTTAGAGTTTAACCGAATTGGTGAACTAGATCCTATCGAATATATCGGTGGTGATAAAGTTGCAAAAGAACCTTGGCGAATGGCTCTTGCAGTATGCTATAAATACGATCTTGAGATACCAAATCATCTCAAAGAGTTTCCGCAAGCTGAAAGTCTAATCAAGCTTTTACAAAATGACTCTTTACCTAAAGGTAAAACTACAAGTATGGGTAGAGTTTTTGATGCTGTTTCTAGCTTATTAAATGTTTGCCATATCAACACTTACGAGGCTCAAGCCGCTATAGAATTAGAGTCTTTAGCTGATATTTCAAACATTCAATATGATACCAAATCGGTATCATTTAAAACTAATTTAAATTTAAAAAAACTACTAAAAAGCATAATAAAATGCGATAATATAAGTGTTGCTAGTAACTTATGGCACAGCACTTTGGCTTATGCTCTGGCGCAGTGGATTAGTAACTCAGCCCAACTTCGAAATATTAAGAATATAATACTAAGTGGCGGTTGTTTCCAAAATAAGCTACTACTAACAGAGACTTACCGTCAACTTAAAGAAATGGATTTCAATATTTATATATCAGAGAAAGTTCCTCTAAATGATGGTGGTGTAAGCCTTGGACAAGCTTGGCTTGGTGCCAAAAAATATAAAAAAGGTGAATAAAATGTGCTTAGCAATACCCGCAGAAATTGTAGAAATCAAAGAAGATAATCAAGCGATTGTTAATCTTGGCGGTGTAAAAAAGAATATATCTCTAGCACTACTAAGAGATAAAGTTCTTATAGGTGATTTTGTCATAATCCATGTTGGCTTTGCATTAAGTAAACTAGACAAAGAAATGGCTCATCAGACTCTAGAGGATCTAAAAAGTATAATATAAAAGGGGTAATGTAATGGATTACATACAAGAATTTAGGGCCCCGAAAGTTGCAAAAAGTCTTTTACAACAAATCGCTAAAGAAGTTGACCCTAATAGACAATATAACCTAATGGAGTTTTGTGGTGGGCATACACATGCACTACATCGTTATGGGATTCCTTGTCTTTTACCAGAAAATGTCAAAATGATACATGGTCCGGGGTGTCCAGTTTGTGTACTACCTATCAAAAGAGTGGATCAAGCAATATTTTTGGCATCACAAAAAGATGTAATCTTCTGTAGCTATGCAGATATGATTCGCGTACCAGGATCTCATCAAGATAGTCTAATCAAAGCTAAGGCACGTGGTGCTGATGTGCGTATGATCTACTCAGTAGAAGATGCTCTAAAACTTGCTGAAGAAAATCCTAATAAAAAGATTATATTCTTTGCTATCGGGTTTGAGACAACTACTCCCCCAACTGCTGTTGCTATACAACTCGCGATAGCTAAGAAATTAGATAATTTTCTAATATTTTGTAACCATGTACTTACACCTGTAGCTATGCAAGCAATCTTATCTGAGGATGTTAAGATTGATGGCTTTTTAGGTCCATCTCATGTCAGTGTAATCATTGGTAGTAACGCTTATGATAAAGTAACCAAAGAATATCAAAAACCAATGGTTGTAGCAGGTTTCGAGCCTTTGGATGTACTACAATCTACACTAATGCTTATCAAGATGATTAACGCTGACAAAATAGGCGTAGAAAATCAATATACAAGGGCTGTAGTACCTGATGGCAACCAACTAGCACAAGATTTAATCTCTCAATATCTTACTATCAGAGATACCTTTGAATGGCGTGGACTTGGATATATCCCAAATAGTGCTTTAGAAATAAAAGATGAATATGCAAAGTTTGATGCTGAAAAATACTATCAAATACCCGAGGTGCGAGGGCTAGAGCATAAGCAATGTGCTTGTCCTGATATTCTAAGAGGCTTAAAAGAGCCAAAAGATTGCAAATTATTTGGTGTGGTTTGTACTCCTGAGCAACCGATGGGAGCATGTATGGTTTCATCTGAAGGTGCTTGTGCAGCACATTATCAATACGGAGACTAAAATGGCTGTGAAATTAAATATCAAAAGTGGTGTAGTCGATCTAGCAATGGGAGCCGGTGGTAAGGCTATGTATCATTTAATCGAGCAGATGATTAAAAAAAGTTTTGATAGCCAGTATTTAGCTCAAGCAGAAGATCAAGCCATACTACCACAAATAAATGGCAAAATTGCCATGACAACAGATAGTTATGTAATCACGCCATATTTCTTTAGGGGTGGCAATATAGGTAGTCTTGCAATTCATGGGACTGTTAATGATCTAGTAGTTGGTGGTGCTAAACCACTATATATCTCTGTAGGGCTTATTTTAGAAGAAGGCCTACCTCTTAAAGATTTAAAAATAATCCTGGACTCCATGGCTGAAGCTGCCAAAAAAGCTAATGTCCAAATCGTAACAGGCGATACTAAAGTTGTCGAGAAAGGTAAAGGTGATGGCATCTTTATCAATACAACTGGAGTTGGAGTTATCCGTGATGATTTTGTAACTAGAGATGCTCTTGAAGATGGTGATGAGATTATCATCAATGGTACTCTTGGAGATCATGGTGTAGCTGTAATGTCACAACGAGCTGGTCTTGACTTTGAATGTCAAATAGTGAGTGATGCAACATCTTTAGACAACTTAGTTGATTCAATTTATGACAATAAATGTCAAATAAAAACAATGCGTGATCCTACTCGAGGTGGAGTTGGTGCAACCCTAAATGAATGGGCTAACCAATACAATGTAGCTATCGAGATAGATGAGGCAAATCTTCCTGTCTCTAGAGAAGTTCAATCAGCATGTGAGCTTCTTGGTTTGGATCCATTATATATCGCCAATGAAGGCAAAATTTTAATCGCTTGTAAGCCTAGTCAGACTCAAAAGGTTCTAGACTGCTTAAGGGGTCATCCATTAGGAGAAAATGCCCAAGTGATAGCAACCGTAAGAAAAAGTGAGCAATCTCAAGTCTTTATGAAAACCACATTTGGTGGCAAAAGACGCGTAGATTGGTTAAGTGGTGAGCAATTACCAAGAATATGTTAAGGAGAGTAATATGAGTCAGTTTTATTTCTTAAAACATGATGATCTAGATAGAATGATTTCTTACTTCTCAGGGCAAGGCTATGAAGTTATGGCACCAGCAGTTAGAGATAAATCAATTGTTTATGACAATATAAACAATGCAAGTGAGCTTCCATGGGGTTATGTCGATATACAAGAGCCTGCAAAATATGAAGTCATCAAAACAGATGCCAAAAAAGCTTTTGGTTGGAGTGTACCAGTTCAGTCTGTTAAGCCGATGCTTTTTGAAGAGAAAGAAACACTCTGGAAAGTCTCTCGTGATGAGAGTGGCAAACTAACGTTCAATCAAAGCTTAAATAATAAAAAATATGCTGTACTAGGTGTTAGACCTTGTGATCTGAGAGCTATTGAGATTCAAGATAGAGTGTTTGTTGAAAATGCATATCAAGATGTTCGTTATAAAGCTAGAAGAGAAGCTATGTTTATCGTAGCTGCTAATTGTACTACGGCGCATAGCAACTGTTTTTGTATCGCTCTAGGTGATAAGCCTGAGGCTGATAAAGGTTTTGATCTAGCGATGACAGAGATTGACAATGGTTTTGTAATCGAGACAGGTAGTGACAAAGGTAGACAAGCTATATTGGCATTACAACTAGATCCTGCAACAGGTGCGCAAACATACCAAGCTGAGCAAAAAGTAAAAGCTGTATATGGTATGCAAGAGAAAACTCTACCACCGATAGCTCAAGTAGAAAAAGCTCTAACAAGCTCTTATGACCATCCGCAATGGGATGATGTTGCAGCTCGTTGCCTATCTTGTGGTAGCTGTACTCAATCATGTCCTACCTGTTTCTGCCATACAGAAAAAGAAGAGCCGAGTTTAGATGGTAAAGAGAGTGAACATACTCGTGAATGGGATTCATGCTTTGGCTTAGATCATAGCTACACTCATGGTGAACTATATCGTGAAGAACCAAAACACAGATATCGCCAATGGCTAACTCATAAATTTGGTACTTGGAGAGAACAGTTTAAGACTAAAGGTTGTGTTGGCTGTGGTCGTTGTGTCACATGGTGCCCTGTAAAAATTGATGTTACAGAAGAAATTAACGCTATTTGTGAGGAGAAATAATTATGATATACCCACAAGATGCTTATTTACCTCATGAAGCAGAGATAGTTGAATTTATCCAAGATGCTGATGATATTTTTACCCTGCGTTTACGCTTTGTAGATGAAGAATTACGCAAAAATTATAAGTTTCACCCTGGTCAGTTTAATATGCTGTACTTATATGGTGTTGGTGAAGTTGCAATATCTATTGTTAATGATAGAAATTTTGCCGATGATATCTTTGAGCATACAATCCAAGTAGTTGGTCGTATAACTAAGGGTATGGACAAACTAAAAACTGGTGAAACAATCGGTGTTAGAGGTCCGTTTGGTAGCTCTTGGCCTGTAGAACAAGCTAAAGGTAAAGATGTTGTAATTATGACTGGCGGTCTTGGTAATGCTCCTCTAGTTGCTGCAACAGAAGAAATCCTAAAAGATAGAGATGCTTATGGCAAAGTCTATGTAGTACAAGGTATTCGCGATACTTCTGGCCTTATTTATCAAGATAAATACACTCGCTGGAACAACCAACCAAATACACAAGTACTTTTAGCAGCTACAGCTGGTAAGCCTCATGGTCCATGGAAATGGTATGATGGTTTTGTAACTGCAGCAATTCCGGATCTTGATATTGATCACAAAAATACTGTCGTTATGACTGTTGGTCCTGAGATTATGATGAAAAATGTTGCTAAAGAGTTTGCTAAGGTTGGCGTACCAGAAGAGCAAATTTTTGTCAGCTTAGAGCGTAGCATGAAGTGTGCTATCGGACATTGCGGTCATTGCCAAATGGGCAAAGAGTTTGTCTGTAAAGATGGTGCTGTATATGCTTATCCAGCTGTTAAAAAACTACTAGAAATAAAAGGAGTATAGTTATGTCAGCTCAAGATAAATTAAAAAATTTAGCTCCTAGACCAAAAATCGCAGTGCATAAATTCAGCTCATGTGATGGTTGCCAACTAGCTCTAATCAATGATGCTGTATCATTACTTACATTAGCTGAAATGGTTGATATTGTTCACTTTGCAGAAGCTGGTCCTCTAGATGAGTTTGCTGATGTTGATATTGCATTTATCGAAGGTAGTGTAAACACTCATCATGATATTCCACGCTTACAAAAAATTAGAGAAAAAGCAAAGTATGTAGTGGCTATCGGTGCTTGTGCCGTGGCTGGTGGTATTCAATCTCTAAGAAACTATACAAATGCTGCCGAGCTCTTAGAATGGCAAAAAGCTGTATATCCTCAAGATACAGATGTGATTATCAAAGAAGATTTATCTACAGCAAAAGCTATCAAAGAGTATGTAAATGTTGATTTTGAAATCTCTGGTTGTCCTATAACTACGGAGCAAATACTCAAAGCTATCCGCCAGCTACTATTTGGTGTAGAGCCTGAGAAAGTTGTTGATCCAGTTTGCACAAGCTGTAAGCATGCTGGGGTTACTTGTGTAATGGTGGCAAAAGATGAGCCATGCTTGGGTCCTGTAACAGCAGATGGTTGCGGCGCAATCTGTCCAAAACTTGGACGTGGTTGTTATGGTTGCTTTGGTGCATCAAAATATGCCAACCTCGATGCAATGACAACCAGATTAAAAGAACTTGGTTTATCAGACAAACAAATCCAAGATAAATATAGATTTATCAGTAGCCAAGATGAAGTATTTAAAAAGGCTGGAGTATAATCATGAGTAGAGAAACAGTTATTGAAGTGCCTATTTTAGCCCGTGTTGAAGGTGAAGGTGCTTTAGATTTAAGAATCAAAGATGGCAAAATAGATAAGTGTGAGCTAAGAATCTATGAACCACCACGTTATTTTGAAAAATTCCTCGAAGGTAGAGAACCAAATGCAATTATCGATGCTGTAGCTCGTATCTGCGGTATCTGCCCTCTAGCATATCAAGCAGGCTTCTCAAGAGCTTATGAAACTGCTTTTGAAATCACTAGAACTCAATGGATTGATGATATGCGTCTATTGATGTTCTTAGGTGAGTGGATTGAGTCACATTATCTGCATGTACACTTATTAGCAGCTCCTGACTTCTTGGGCTATAGATCTGCTATCGAGATGGCAAAAGACTTTCCTAAAGAAGTTGTACGTGGTGTTAAATTACAGCACTTGGGTAATGATATACTTAAACTACTAGGCGGTAGATCTGTTCATCCTAATGGTATGAAAGTTGGTGGCTTCTACAAAGCTCCTTTGGTAAAAGATGTTCATGCACTGATTCCTAAGCTAAAAGATGCCCTAAAAGAAGCTAAAGATGTGGTTGAGTGGGTATCTACACTATCATTCCCAGATACTACTATTCCGTTTAAGATGGTTAGCTTATCACATCCTACTGAATATCCTGTATTTGGTGATGATGTGATTACTAGTGATGGTGAGAAATTCCATATTAGTGAGTATGATGATCATTTCAGAGAGTTCCATGCTCCACAATCTACAGCGCTACACTCTACAACTGTTGATGGTCAGCCAATACTTTTAGGTCCTCTGCCAAGAATCAACCTAAACTTCGACAAACTACCTAAGCATATCCAAGAAATGGCACATGCTACTGGTGTTAAATGGCCAAGTAAAAATATGTTCCACTCTGTAGTTGCTAGAGCTATCGAAGGCTACTGGGCTATCGAAAGAGCGTTACAAGTATGTGAAAACTACTCATATACAGATACTCCATGTGTTGACTATACTGTCAAAGCTGCCGATGCTTGGGGTGCTGTAGAAGCTCCGCGTGGTATTCAGATAGATCATATCAAGGTTAATGATCAAGGTTTAGCTGAGAAAATAAGAATATCAGCACCTACATCACAAAACTTACCTTGTATTGAGGCTGATCTGCGTATAGCTTTAGAAAACTTTGGTTTAGATAAGCCAGAAGATGAGCTAAGACTACATGCTGAGATGGTTATTCGTAACTATGATCCTTGTATATCTTGTTCTGCACATTTCTTAACATTGAATATTGATAGAGATTAAACACAATCAATCATCCTATGACACATATTTTTTTAATTTAGCTATAAATTTCTAATTTAAGAAACAAAATTAGTTAAAATAAGTAGCGAAATATTAACTATGTTCATAATTTAAGGAACTAATATGAGAAAAAATATAACTATTTTCTCTGTACTAATCTTAGCGTTACTATTATTCCTAGCAACCCAAGATCTCAAAATGCTTAGCATGATTGGCATTGCCTTTATGCTAGGTCTTAGACATGGCTTTGATGCTGATCATATTGTAGCTATAGATAATGTAACTAGACAACTAATAACTCAAAACAGAGCAAGTTTCAAAACTGGTTTATTTTTTGCTTTAGGTCACTCTACAATAGTTTTTCTACTTACTCTACTTATAGTTATCGGCTTTAGTTTTGCAAGTATCGAGAAAACTAGTGCTTTGGATATTGGTGCATTTTTTGGAACTATTGTATCAGCTGTATTTTTGCTACTAACAGGGACTATGAGTCTTCTCTCTCTAAAGAAAATGCTCAAAAATAAAACTAGTATGGCTCACGATCATACATCAAATTCTGTATTGGCAAAACTTTTTAGACCTATAATCAAAGTTATAGATAGACCATATAAAATGTATTTTGTAGGCTTTCTATTTGGTATATTATGTTGCTACCTATCTCATTTGCTCTAGGGATGATTATAGTTGACTCTATAGATGCTGGATTAATGTCAAAAGTTCTAAGCTTTAACTCAAAAGAGCAGAGATTTTATCGTTATAACATTATAATACTATGTATTGTGATAGTAGCTGCTTATATCGTTGCTTTAGTTGAATTGTTAGGATTATTAAATACAAATATAGCTACAATTAATCTAGTTACAGACTTTGTTGATGATTATTCATCTACTATTGGCTTAAGCTTAGTAGCTATTTTCTCTGTATTTTTTGTGTTTAAGTTTGTAAATGTATACTCAAAAAGAAAAATAAAATAATACCTTACTGGACAGCATAATGTGCTACTCCTACAGAATTTTATTTATCATAAAAGGTAAAAAATGAAACAAAAAACTCTAATTCTTGGTATTGGATCACCTTTTGCAGATGATCAATTTGGTTGGTTTGTAGCCGATAAACTAGCTGAAGTTGTAAGAGAAAAAAATATCCAAAATATAACTGTAGAAAGTGCTGATAGACCAGGTTTAAATCTACTAACATTTCTAGATAGTGGATATGACAAAATTATCCTTATAGATGCGGTATATGCAAAAGTTACACCAGGTACAGAGTTTTATTTCAAAGCAAAAGACATACTTAGCTTTGGTGGTTTTCTATCCTCACATAGCGTTGGAGTTGCGCCATCTTTAGCATTAGCTGATGCTATAGGGATGGATATTAGTAATATTGAGTTTTATGGTGTAGAGGGTCAAAGAATCTTTAAAAAAGATGAAATACTCTCTGACATTGTAAGAAATGCTATAGAGTCAATGTCTAAAAATATTATAAGTAAACTAGATCTATAGTTTAGTAAACTTATAACTAAGAGCTAATATAAATTCATATAATTACTTCTGTAATAGCTTCTCAGCAGCATAAGGTGCAAAATACGTAAATATCCCACATGCACCAGCACGCTTAAACACTAGCAGAGACTCTAAAATAACTTTCTCATCTAAATCACCACAATCAACAGATTTTTTAAGCATATTATATTCGCCACTTACCTGATAAACAAAAGTTGGCAGTCTAAACTCTGATGATACTCTATAAACTATATCTAGATATGGCATACCAGGCTTGACCATAACACTATCAGCGCCTTCTGATATATCCATAGCTACTTCTCTAAGTGCTTCATCAGAGTTTGCTGGATCCATTTGATAGCCACGCTTATCGCGAAATTTTAATATTTTATCATTGCCTGTTAGGTTAGTAGTGCCTATAGCATCCCTAAATGGTCCATAAAATCCTGAAGCATACTTAGCTGCGTATGACATAATCTGCGTATCAACTAACCCCTCGTCTTCTAATGCTTGACGAATCATTCCAATACGCCCATCCATCATATCAGAAGGCGCAACGATATCACATCCTGCCTGCGCTTGAACTAGTGCTTGCTGTACTAGTACATCTACAGTCTGGTCATTCAATACCCTATGTTTATCGTCTAAAATCCCATCATGTCCGTGATCTGTGAAAGGATCTAAAGCTACATCACATATAATTCCGATATTCTTATTTTCATCTTTTGCAGCTTTTATAGCTCGACAAACAATATTTGATGGATTTACAGCCTCTGATGCTTGAGAGTCTTTCTTATGACTACTTATATTTGGAAAAAGTGCTATTGCTGGGATTCCTAACTCAGTTGCTTTTCTGACAATGGCTGGAACACTTTTTAGGCTATAACGAAATACTCCAGGCATAGACTCAATAGGAATATCTCCTTCATCATCACGGTCATGTATAAATACCGGCCAAATTAAATCACTTGGCGAAAGAGTATTTTCTGCAATTAACTTTCTTGACCATTCAGTCTGTCTAGTTCGACGAAGTCTGGTTTTTGGGTAACTCTCAAATGACATATAATAATCCCTTAAGGTTTTTAACTTTAAATATTTATCTGAGCAAATTCTAACTTGTGTTAACAACACGTTATACGAAGCAGATTATCAAACTTTTGATAAAAAAGAGTTTAGATAAATATTGTCAGAATAAACTCTGAGGTGATTATAATTTATTTTTTATAAAATTGTTATCTTTGATACAAAAATACATCAGGCCTCTGTAGTAGCTGATGACAAAGAATCAAATAACTTTTGTATTACCTCAGCAGGAATATTACGAGTTATAAATATACTCCTTTTTAGTAATCTAACTTTTCACCACTTATCAGATCAGTAGGTAGTTTGACAGTCATATAAATTGCTCCACCTAATGCAAAGCCTATTGCTGCAAATGGAGCTACAAAAGCATTAACTATATCGCTATCACCTGAATGATATTCTCCATTATAGAGAATATCTTGTGTCTTTGAAGCCCCTTTGAATAAACCAAAAAAAGAACCAACTGGTGCAGTTGCCAATAAGGCTACATCTGTAACTGGTGTAACTACAAATTCACCCAAAAAACCTTTACTCTCTGTTTTTGGAGGATTAGAAGGAGCATTTATCGGATCATTACTAATACCAGTATCAGCAAAACTATAGTTTAGTAGGAAGAGAAAAAAGCATATATAAAACACTATTTTTTTAATCATAAACCTCTCCAGCGAAGCTATTTATTAAAGAAAAATAATTAAGATTTTACTTTAATATCATTTAGATAAATAGCTGATTAGATAAATATTAATCAACCGAAATTCGCTTATATTTAATCTTAGTAATAGCATCATATTTATCGCCAAGACGGCGTTTTTTGTCTTCGATATAAGCATCGTAGTTACCTTCAAACCAAACTACTTCACTATTACCCTCAAAAGCAAGCATATGAGTCGCAATACGGTTTAGGAACCATCTATCATGCGAAATAACCATAATACAACCAGGGAAAGCTAATATAGCTTCTTCAAGTGCTCTTAGAGTCTCGACATCAAGATCGTTTGTCGGTTCATCTAGTAGAATAACATTGCCACCACTTCTAAGTAGCTTCGCAAGATGGACACGGTTTCTCTCTCCACCTGATAGCTGAGAAATATATTTCTGCTGATCTGCACCTTTGAAGTTAAATCTACCTACATATTGGCGTGATGGAATAGTGAATTTACCAACTGTAATTACATCTAGACCATCTGCAATTTCTTCCCAAACAGTTTTGTTATCATCTAGAGCATCACGAGATTGATCTACATAAGCTAAATTTACAGTTTCACCGATATTTATCTCACCAGAATCAGGAGTTTCTTTACCAGTTAGCATCTTAAAGAATGTAGACTTACCAGCACCATTAGCTCCAATAATACCAACAATCGAACCTGGATACACATCCATTTCAAGACCATCTACAAGAAGCTTATCATCAAATGATTTAACAAGATCTTTGACTTTGATGACATTGTTACCAAGTCTTTCTCCAGGTGGAATATATAGCTCTTGAGTTTCATTACGCTTTTGGAACTCTTGAGAGCTTAACTCATCAAATTTCGCTAATCTAGCTTTTGATTTAGCTTGACGACCTTTGGCATTTTGACGTACCCACTCTAGCTCTTCTTTAAGCGCTTTTTGATGTGAAGATTCACGTTTCTCTTCCATCTCTAGACGTTTTTGCTTTTGCTCAAGCCATTGTGAATAGTTACCTTTAAATGGTATACCTTCTCCTCTATCAAGCTCAAGAATCCACTCAGCAACATTATCTAAGAAATATCTATCATGGGTAATAGCTACAACTGTACCTTTATATTCTGCCAAGAATTTCTCTAACCATGCTACAGATTCTGCATCTAAATGGTTAGTAGGCTCATCTAGAAGTAAGATATCAGGAGCAGATAATAGAAGTTTACATAAAGCAACACGACGAGCTTCACCACCAGATAGCTTAGTAACATCAGCATCCCAAGGTGGAAGGCGAAGAGCTTCTGCAGCAACCTCTAGCTTACGATCAATCTCCCAAGCACCAGCGGCATCTATAGCATTTTGTAAATTACCTTGCTCTTCTAGAAGTTTAGCCATTTCATCATCTGACATTGGCTCACAAAACTTCATACTAATTTCATCAAACCTAGTAAGCATCTCTTGCAAGTGTGATAATGCTTCTTCAACATTACCTCTTACATCTTTTGTTTCATCAAGCTTCGGTTCTTGTGGTAGATAACCAATTTTGACACCTTTACGTGGAGCTGCTTCACCAACAATATCAGTATCAAGACCAGCCATAATTCTAAGTAGAGTAGATTTACCAGAACCATTAAGACCTAATACACCAATCTTTGCACCATCAAAAAATGATAGTGAAATATCTTTAAGGATATATTTGTTAGGTGGCACAACTTTGCCGACCCTATGCATTGAGTATATATATTTTTCAGCCATGCAAATTATTTTTGAAAATTTTAGATAAACAGATTATAGCAGATGATTAAAATAGTTTCTTTTATAAAGCAAAAATGACTTATTTTTTTGTTTTTTACAAAACCATATTCACTATAATTTAGTTATTTTCATGATATTATCTTACGAACAATTTGACCTAATTATTACATATTAGGTTCCTTTTTTAAAACTTTGAAATTAGAGATAAAAAATGAGGTTCTGTCGCAAACTGACAATTGTGTAATTTTGTAGTATTATTTTATCACAAAAACAATTATGTTTTTCTATGTTAGATTTTACAGGTAGACATTTTGCTAAATTAATCATATTGTTGGTATCTATCATATCCACTAAGCTATAGGCATATAGAAGAGTTGATGAAGGAGCGAGGAGTAAGTGTAGATCATAGCACTATCAATCGTTGGGTTATTAAATATGCTAAAGAGCTTGAAGCTAACTTCAGTAAAACGTTCCTTAAATATGGCAGTTATATTAGTTGGAAAATTGATGAGACATACATCAAATACAAAGGAGAGTGGGTATACTTATACAGAGCGATAGATAAACATGGCTTACCGGAGAAAGTTAATATAGATAAATCTGGTGCTAATGAAGCTGCTTTACTAACTATTAATATCTTTCTATTTTTGCTTGGAATATGGCTAACTCATGGTATAGAGATTAGACAAAATAAGTATCTGAATAATTTGATAGAGCAGGATCATAGAAATATAAAGAGATTGACTCGACCCATGTTAGGGTTTAAAGCATGGGATTCTATGGAGTCTACTATAGCCGGTTACGAGTTGATTAACATGATCAAAAAAGGTCCGCACATTAATGCTGGTAAGATGACTGTATGGGATCAATTTTATGCTATAGCTGCATAACTGTATCCAAAGGATAACCATTTCAGGAAAATTGAAATTGATTTACCAGTTTGCGACAGAACCTCAATGTATATTGAGCATTTTAAAACATTTTAAAATATGGTACAAAACTAAACTTTTAAGTTTGGAGAACTGTCTTTTTTATTAATCGTTAAGAAATGGGAATAAGTCTATATTTATTTTTAACTTATTGTATATGGGTTTATAATCAACTGTAATTTCTTCATTTTTAGAAATATCTTTTATTGCAATTATTGTCCAATAATCATTATTATCTAAGTCTAATACACAATTAGGGGTTATGTTATGATTAATATATCTAGTAAATTTTGTTTGGGTATATAGAACATCTTTTATTAAATTACTTTTTGGTTTATCAAAAAGATGAGTTATTTCCTTAGAAATATTGGTTGTTAAAACAAAGGAAATACCAAGGCATGTATTTCTTTTTATTCGTGCCTTACTAAATAATCCTAATCCTTCTATATTTGATTTCTTTATCTGAGTGATTTTTTCTAATTCTAATATTTTTTCTATCATGTCAAAACAAGTTTGTATTTAAAATTATTCCTGTATTTAAAATATAACATTTTTTTATTCCAAATAAATGTTGTTTGAGGGCTTTTAAGGATCGTTTTTAAATTTTGCGTGAAAAGGATATGCCGAAGCGTAAAAACGCTTAAAAATGCTCTGTGATGTTCCATTATGGCGATAATTTGAAGTACTAGCTGTCTGCAAGACATCAGCAACGCTATTTTTTACAATGTCGGCAATGACAATGCAATCCACTAAGGTTATCGAAACCCACAAAAACCGCCTGCTTTATCAGACAGACGCAATAGCGTCCAATAGAGAAACATAATAGGCTCTACGCTGAAGCGTGTCGCCAGACTAACGAAACCTAAATAGCCGTTATTTAATTCGGTGCGAAGCACTAAGTTCTTGCAAGCTAAAACAAATCCATGATGGTGACATCTTGCTCAGCCATGAACATTAATCAATCCAAAATCTAACGAGCCACTTTTGACTTTGCTTAATAGCTCAATATGCATTGACCTAACGGCAATGCTGTTTCGCGAAAACATTTAGGCGATTTTATCGCCGTTTTTAAATAAATTTGTTGTTATATTTTTTTATAACAACTAAGTATTATAGGGCTTTTTTTTGAATCCTCTGTAAGCCTTATGTGTCAATGCACACAGAAGATTTTTTTTTATTATTATGCGACAGAACCTCTCTTATTCTAAATAAAAATAGCTAAACTTTATATTCTTCTTTATTTTTCATATCCAATATATTCGACTGAATTATTAGCTACTTCAAACTTAAATATTACTAGTCTAAACCTAAACAGAAACATGCCCTCAGTGATATTATCTTCTTTGACTCTTCTAATAATCTCTTCTTCTAGAGATTCATTTGTGTATCTACATAAATCAAAAATACTTGTAAAATCAGTATATAATTTTTCAAAGTTTATAGTTTTCATTATTCTTTGTAATGTAAAATAAATCTATACAACCAAATATACATTACGGTAAAAGTTATCTCTATTAATAATTCTACTAAAAATAGTTTTTCTAATCCCCCAGGTAGCCCCATGCGCAAAGGAGGAAGTAGAGATTTTTTAAGATTTATTTTTTCTTCTATGTTTAAAAAGCATAAAGAAAGTTTTCCTAAAGACCATGTTTTAGAAAAACAACAAGCTTTAGAACTGTTAGATAAATCAAATGATTATAGTATTACTTGGTTAGGGCATGCTGCTTTTTTGATTAAGCTTAATGAATATTTTATTGTTACAGATCCTTTTTTAAGTAAAAATGCTGGGCCTGGATTTTTAGGACCAAAACGAGAAATATTTTCTCCTTTAGATTTAAGTGAGCTTCCAAAAATTGATATGCTTATTATTAGTCATAATCATTATGATCATTTAGACTCAAAAGTTATAAAGAACTTTCCAAATAAAGAAAATATCAAAGTAATAGTACCACTAGGGCTTAGCAGTTTCTTTATCAAAAGAGGGTTTAAAAATGTAACAGAAATGAACTGGTGGCAAGAGATTAATATAAATAATATTACCATAGGCTGTTTACCATGCGTTCATTTTTCTGGGAGGGGTTTATTTGATAGAAATAAAACTCTATGGGCCAGTTTCTCAATCAAAGATAAATACAAGAAAATATGGTTCTCAGGTGATACTACTTATGGCGATGTATTTAAAGAAATTGGCAAAAAAGAAAAGGATTTTGATCTAGCTTTGATAGGTATAGGAGCATATGAGCCTCGTGATTTTATGTGTTCTGTACATGCTACTCCGGAAGAAGCAATTCAAATAGCCAAAGATATCAAAGCGACCAAAACCATAGGCATGCACTGGGGAACTATCAGACTTACACCAGAGCCTTTTTTTGAGCCACCTAAAAGATTCAAACAAGCAGCTATAAATCAAAAATATGGCGATGATAATGCTTTGATTTTAAAAATTGGTGAAACTATAAATTTAGAAATCTAATAGGGTTGATTAGAAATTAACTAGCATTCGAGTACAGCTAATCGCAATAATAAACATAAGAATCCCCGTAACTCGTTCTACCCACTGCCAAACAACTAATTTTTGGATAAATTTTCTTAGAAAAAACCAATTACAACAAATCAATGATTATTTTGATATATCAAATATTGTATATTACGCTGATTGAATAGTATTACTTCTAATTTTAAATAAATTATTTCTTTTATAAAAAATCCTAAGTCCCATAATAAAACTAATAACTGATAATACACTTATAATACTTAGCATAAAACCAATCGATGGATTCATACTTGATGCAATAATACTTATCAAGAAAATCCCACACATTTGCATAGATCCATAAAAAGCACTAGCTACTCCTTTCATATTATCAAATAAACTCAAAAGATTTGCTGCTGAAATTGGTATCACTATTCCACAAGCTAAGAAAAAAATAGCAAGAATAAATAAAAAATCAAATAGCCCTAATAGATTTAATAAATCTAAAATTATCAATATATTAGATGATAAGAACATGAGAAATAATCCAAACAGTATAACCTTATTTTTATCCATATACTTAAGCAATATCATTGATGTCAAAAAACGTGAAACAATTATCATCATTAATAAAAGTGTTGAGATCATACCAAAGACTACTGATGTTAAATGATAATCCTTGATCAATATAAACGATCCTATTACATCAAACGAAATCCCTCCTGATAAACCAGTAATAATAAAAAGTAGATAAATCCAAAATTTCTTATTTTTTGCAACAATTAGATAATTACTGACTAAATGACTAATATTCATTGCTTTAGGATTTTTATCTTTATTAGTTTCTGGTAATAAAAGAAATACAGCAATAAATAAACTAACTGCAAAAATAAACATAAAAATAAAATTGCTCTGCCAACCAAAATGAAACTGTAAAAAACCACCAATAACTGGAGAAATAGCTGGAGCTATGGCAAAAAATATACTCATCCAAGATACTGCTTTTAAAAAGTGTTCTTTTCTAAAAGAGTCCTGAACCAGTGTTCTAGCCAAAGTAATTAAAGCTCCTGCACCGAGACCCTGTATAGCTCTACTAAAAATTAGAAATATAATAGAATGAGAGAGAATACATAATATTGAACCTAAAGCAAAGATTATAGATCCTATTAAAATTAAAGGTTTCCTACCGTATTTATCTGATGCTGGTCCATAGATAAGCTGAGATATAGCCATTGTTACAAAAAAACTTGAAACTGTCATTCTAGATAATGATGAACTTGTATCAAAATAATCTGTAATTGCTGGAAGAGAAGGTGTAAACATCATCGCACCAAAGAAATAACCGCAACCTAAAGCTATTGTAAAAATTGTTAGCATTACAACACCTAAAGGTTTTTTTCTGACTAAAATCATAGGAAGAGTCTCTTTTTTAAATTATTGAACACTTGATCAATAATATTATCACCTAATGATCGATCGTTCAATAGAATTTAAAACATACTATCTGCTATAATTTCTAAAAAATTATGAAACTCTTAAAATTAATGGAATCTAAAACTCATAAAACTGCTAAAAAAATTATTAAATCTGCAAAAGTGTTATTTCTTGAAAATGGTTTTAATGGCACATCTATTAGAGATATTGCTAAAAAAGCTAATGTACAAAGCTCTCTTATATATCATTATTTTTCTAATAAGACTGACTTATGGAAAGCTGTTAAAGAATCTTTAATAAATTCTGAAACATTTTCTGATATCAAAGACTGTATAAAGGAAGATACATTTGAAGAGTTCTTAAAAAAGCTAGTCAAAGCAAGGTTTAATATTCATACAAAAAATCCTGATATACTAAAAATGTTAGACTGGCAACGCTTAGAAAAAAACTCTTCTTTATCAGGTATAAAAAATCAACAAAAATTCGCATCATTTGATCAACTTGAAGAAAAAATAAAAGATTTTCAAAATAATGGACAACTATCCAAAGATTTTTCTGCTAAATATGTCCTTCTATTTATATCATCTGCAACATTAACTCCATTTATACGCTCTTATGAGTTAGATAAAGATATATTAGAAGAAAATGACTTTATTAAAACAACCACTACGCTTTTATTAAAAGCATTCAAATAATTATAAAACTAAATATTTCTCGCAAAAACAATAAGTGTTAATCCTAAAATATAAGTTATAAACATTAGTACTATCAACTTACTTGTACCTTTTGGTGCTTTGGCAAATTCTTTCCAAATAAATACACCCCAGAATGCCGCTATCATTGTTGCACCTTGACCCAAACCATACGAGATAGAAGGTCCTGCAATACCAGAAGCTATAAAGTTAAGACAAGATCCAATCCCCCAAATCACACCTCCTAATATACCAATAGTATGCAACCATGGCGCACCTTGAGAGAAATAGTCTTTAAACTTAAGTTTCTTGCCTGAAATAGGAAATTTAATCATCCAACCATTGATTACAAAGTTAGATACAAAAATACCTACAGCAAATATAAAACTTGCTGTATATGGTGTCATTAAGCCAGCTTGAGGAGTTACAAAATCATTTGAGATTGATTTAATAACCAATGGATAGAAAAAGCCCATTAAAATACCTGAAATAATAGAAACTATAAATCCTTTAAGCATATTTTTGTTTTTGTTATCAGAAATACGCTTATATATGACAGCATCAATAATAATTGCTGCAAGTACGCTCAAAACTCCTAAAAACAAGACTACAGGCTGACCTAGAGGTGTTGCTATATAGTTTGTAATCACACCTATGACTAGAGCCAAACCAATAGCTAAAGGAAAAGCTACAGACATCCCCGCAATATCAATAGCAGCTACAAGTAGTATATTAGCTAAGTTAAAAACCACACCACCCATAAAAGCATAAATAAAACTCTCAGATGAAGCTTGAGAAATATCACTAAAGAATGATCTACCTTCTGTACCAAAACTTCCCATTGTTATAGCTAAGACAAAAGATACTATCAAAATCCCTAAAGCATAATCCCAATAATACTGTTGAAAAGGCCACTCTTTTGTCGAGAGCTTTTGTGTATTTGCCCAAGAACCCCAACATAGCATCGTAATTATACAAAAAAATACCGCAACACCGTACGAGTGTAGTACAACCATTTTAAATCTCCATATATTATATTTTTTGTTCTAGATAAGTATTCAATTTCTCTAAAGTAGGTGCTGAATCTTCTGCTCCCTCTATAGTTACTGCTAGAGCTGCTGCTGTATTAGCTATCTCGATTGATTGTTCTATAGATAATCCTTTGTCTAGACAAAATGCCAAAACACCATTAAAAGTATCTCCTGCAGCTGTAGTGTCTACCACATCTACTTTTTTGGTAGCAAATAATTTTTGTTCTTGACCATTATTTTTTGATAATAAAGCGCCTTGTTCGCCCAAAGTTATTATAACAATAGCTACACCCTTATTATGCAGCTCTTTTGCTGCCTGCTTAGCTGTATTTACATCTTTGACCTCTATACCTGACAAAATAGATGCCTCAGTCTCATTTGGTGTCAAAATATCTACCTTTTTGAGTAGCTCTTGAGGTAGCTCTCTAGCTGGAGCAGGGTTTAATATAAAAGTTTGTTTATCAGAGATCTTGTCTGCTAAATACTCAATAGTTTCCAAAGGAGTTTCTAGTTGGGTTAATATGATTTTTGCTTGTTGGATTTTTTGGTTATGTTTATCCAAAATTTGCTGATCTAACTTGGTATTAGCACCCATTACTACATTAATAATATTTTGACCTTGGTTATCAACACAAATAAAAGCCAAGCCTGTATTACTACCAAAATCTTGATTGATAGTTGAACTATCTAAGCCTTCTTTTTTATAAAACTCTAAAAGCCTATCCCCAAAACTATCTTTACCAAGGTTTGTAATAAAAGTTACATTTTCGCCAAGTCTTCTTGTAGCTACAGCTTGATTAGCTCCTTTACCACCACAAAACTCTTCATAATTTTGACTTATTATCGTTTGACCTTTTTGTGCAAGTTGATCAACTTTTACAACTAAATCTCTATTAGCGCTTCCTACAACAACTACTGACATATTGATTTCTATATTTTTTATGAGTAAGTTATTATAAGGCTTTATCGATTATAGCTCTATAAAATACACGGTAATAATTATTATAGATCTGAAATACTTAGATAAATATAAAGAAAACTACACCTCCAAACTCTTACTAACGATTTCAAAGACATTTTTACTAGGATTAGAAGCTTTGATTTTCTCAAGAGCATCTTTCATCATAGCTTGTCTATCAGAGTCATAGCGTTTCCAGCTCATTAGATTACGAGCCATTCTAGCAGCAACTTGATGATTAAATTTATCAAGCTCCAGTACTGTATCCGCCATAAAAGCATACCCTAAGCCATCTTTACGATGATATTGTGAGAAATTAGCTCCAAAGCCACCAATTAGCGAATAAACTTTGTTAGGGTTTTTTGCATTATATGCAGGATGATTAACTAAGCCTTTAACTATATCTAAAGCTGACCCATCAGATATTTGAGCTTGGGATACTAGCCATTTATTTACAACTAAATCCTCATGCTTCCAATAGTTATAGAACTCATTGATAGCATTATCACGAATTTGCTTATCATTAGACTTTAACAATGCTGAAAATGCAGTTTGCTGATCTGTCATATTATCAGCATTATCAAATAGTTGTTGTGCTAGCTTTGCACCTTGACTTTGATCACTAGCATTCATCAGATAACTCAAGCAGACACCTTTTAGTTTTCTTTTAGCAATTTGCTCAGCTGATAGGCTATATAGCTTATTATCATTACATTGTTGATATACGGCCAACCAATCATCTTTTAGCTTATCTGCTAGCTGATTCATAACTTTTTTGCGAGAGTTGACAATATCATCAACCATAATTGTCGGCATTGCCTCAGCAATTATAGACTCTGTTGGTATCATTAGAGCATCACTAATTAAGGCTTTATCTAAATCTTTATCATGTAAAATTGATTTAAAAGCATTTAAAAAATCTGTATCTACATCGGCATTGTTTAATATCATTTTAGTAGCTAATTGCTGTAAAGAGTCCCAACGATTAAAAGCATTATTATCATACTTAACGATATGTAATAGCTCTGATTCAGCACGCTCATGCTCAACCTTCACAGGTGCCGAAAAATCTCTAAATAAAGAAGCTACTGGCTTTGCAGTAATATTCTCAAAAGTATAGGTTTGCTTTTGCTCTGTTAGCTCAATAACTTGCTCGGCGATATTTTCACCTTCTGGAGTAATAAGCCCCATACTAACTGGTATATGAAGAGCTTGTTTTTCTTTTTGATCTGCTGTTGGCGGAGTAGTTTGCTCTAATGTTAGACTATAAATTTGATTTTCTGCATCATAGTTCTCAGCAACTTTAATGCTTGGTGTACCTGATTGAGCATACCATCTTTTAAATAAGCTAAAATCACGATTATTAGCATCTGCCATAGCATTTACAAAATCATCACAAGTAACAGCTTGTCCATCATGTCTTTCAAAGTATAGTTTCATACCTTTTTGGAAGCCTTCTTCGCCTAGTAAGGTATGAATCATACGAATTATCTCAGCACCTTTATGATAAACCGTTACAGTATAGAAATTATTCATCTCAATGTACGACTCTGGGCGGATAGGGTGAGACATTGGACTAGCATCTTCAGCAAATTGAGCACTTCTAATAATACGTACATCGTCTATACGTTTAACATCTCTAGAGTTTAAATCAGAAGTAAACTCTTGGTCTCTAAATACAGTCAAGCCTTCTTTTAAGCTAAGCTGGAACCAGTCTCTACAAGTAACTCTATCGCCTGTCCAATTATGAAAATACTCATGTCCCACTACACTTTGTACCAACTCAAAATCTTTATCAGTAGCAGTCTTATCGCTAGCCATAATATATTTGGTATTAAAGATATTTAATCCTTTATTCTCCATTGCACCCGCATTAAAATCAGGTACGGCTACAATCATAAAAGTATCTAAATCATACTCTAAGCCAAACCTATCTTCATCCCATTTCATAGAGTCTTTAACAGCTTGCATTGCATAATGACATTTATCTATATCTTGTTTAAAAGCGTATATTTCTAAACTAACTTTACGTTGTGATTTTGTGATATAAGTATCTCTGATACTTGCCAAATCTCCAGCTACAAGAGCAAATAAATAGCAAGGCTTCTTAAATGGATCTTTCCATACTGCAAAATGCTGAGTATCTGAAATATCTCCAGACTCAACTTTATCGCCATTTGATAAAATTACTGGATATTTTTGCTTGTCGGCTATTATTTTGACTGTATAAGAAGACATCACATCTGGTCTATCTATATAGTAAGTAATTTTTCTAAATCCAGTTGCCTCACACTGGGTGCAAAACACCTCTCCAGACTTGTATAAACCTTCTAAAGATGTATTAGCCTCAGGATTAATCTCTACGACTGTTTCTAATACAAACTTTTCTGGAGCATCATCTATGATTAATTGGTTTTCATTAACTATAAAATCTGTATTTGATAGCTCTTTATTATCTATTTTTATAGATAATAGTTTCAAATCATTACCATCTAAAACCAGTGTGTTATTTTCACGATTTGCTGGATTAGCTACTATATGTAAACTTGCTGTCGCTCTAGTTTTTGACTCATCAAGTTCAAATTTTAGATGTGTTTCATTTATAAGATAATTACTTGGCTTGTAGTCTTTTAAATATTTAATTTCTGGTTGATTCATAGTTAGGGTGATATTAGATATTTTTATTTAGAATAGCAGTAGCTAAATATTGTTGCAATTATATATACTAACTATGAATTACTTTTAATACTTATAAATTAAAATAAAGTGTGAAATAAGATGCTAGTAGTCTCTTATAACCTCAAAAACTTCTTTTAACTTCTGTTGATCTTTTTGTCCTGGCTCAGATTCTACACCAGAATTAATATCATAAGCAGAACATCTTAGTTCTATTGCTTTTGCTATATTTTTAGGATTCAGACCGCCAGCAAGTATTATATTTTTCCTATCTTTGATAAGACTCCAATCAAAAGCTTTACCAGTACCACCTGATTTACCATCTACTTGAGCATCCAATAAGTGATAATCTACATTAGCAAAAAACTCTGGGACAGTTTTGTCAATTCCATAAGCTTTCCATATCTGACAGTTTCTATGTAGTTTTGATTTTAGTGCATCTATATATTCTTGATTTTCGTCACCATGCAACTGCACTGCACTAAGTTTCAAGCCATAAGCAGTATTTACAACATCTTCGATGCTAGCATTAGCAAATACACCTACATAGTTTAATCTAACTTTTTTAGTTATTTGTTTTGCCATGGCAAAATCTACACAGCGAGGAGATTTCTCTACGAATATAAATCCTCCATACACTGCTCCGGCATTATATGCTTTTTGAGCGTTTTCTACAGAGGTAAGGCCACATACCTTATTAAAACCATATATAAGCTTTCTAACAGCAAGTTCTAGATTGCGTTCACTCATAATAGAACTACCTATCAAAAAGCCATTAACATAATTTCTTAAATCACGGATTTCTTGATTTTTATAAATTCCTGATTCTGAAATAACTATTGTTCCTTTAGGTATTTTTGGCGCCAAAAGACGCGTAGTATTTAGATTAATAGAAAGATCTCTTAGATTACGATTGTTAATACCTATAACTTTTGCTTTGAGTTTGATAGATCTTTCAAGTTCTTCTTCATTACTAACTTCAGTTAAGATACCCATACCTAAACGATTAGCTACTTTTGCTAGTTTCTTATACTCATTATCATTCAATACCGAAAGCATCAGTAACACTGCATCAGCTTGATAATACCTAGCTAAATATATTTGATACTCATCTATAATAAAATCTTTACAAAGTATAGGTTGAGTTACTTGCTTTCTAACAATCTCTAGATTTGCAAAGCTACCCATAAAAAATTCTTCATCTGTAAGTACAGATATTACATTTGCGTAATTTTTATATACTGCTGCTATTTCATTTAGATCAAATTTTTTACGGATAACTCCTTTAGAAGGAGATCCTTTTTTACACTCTAGAATAAATACTGCTTTGTCTGATTCTAAAGCCTGATAAAAATCTCTATCTGTTTTTATAACTTCTTTTTTGAATACATCTAGTGGAAATAATCTTTTTTTTGCAAAAAGCCAATTTCTTTTTGCTTCAACTATCTTAGCTAATATAGTTTCCATAATACTTATTATTTATATAATTTTATGAAGTATTTTAAACGAAAAAACAATAAAAGTTGAATTTTTCTGTACTTTGTTGATTTGAAGATTATTTATTTTAAATATTCGACATTAACTTCAGCATAATCTTTAATAGGATTATATCTATCAAAATCTGCTTTATAAGCTCTCTTTTTAGAATTATCTGCCCAAATTTGTTGCCATTTATCAATAATAGCATCAGGTAGCTCGCCTTCAACACGGTACGTTTGATGGTTAAGCTCAATTTGCACAGAATTTAACCCTGTTGGTACCTCAAAAGACTCAGCCACCTCATAACCTATCAAAAGAGTATATGGAGCCGTATGATCGCCTTCATAGCCATAATAAACAGATATTATATCCTGAGATATATTTTGACCATTAAGATACTCTAATACCTCACTATTAAAGAAAAGCTCCCAAGCTTCTTCAAGCAAATCTTCCCTATCATTAGAAACTTTTGATGCTACACCTACTACTTTCATATTTCCCTACACTTTTCTATATTATTAAACTAACCAACCTTTAGATTCTGCTATGTTTATTTGTTGCTTTACATAATCCCAAAGTTTAGGGGCTATTGTTTTTAATTCTTTGTTTATCTTTAACACTTTCTCTTTGCATGTCGGACCATTTATAACCCATCCACCACCATTACTTGCCATATTTCTATATACAGGGATAGATTTATCAATTGCTTTAGCATATTTAGCATCCGTAGATGAACTTTTTTCAAACTCTAACCAAAGCTTTTTTAATTCTTTAGCATCATATTCTGGCATTAAAGAAAATACTTTATCTAAAGCTAGTAACTCTTTCTTGTGTTGCAATTCCAGTATTGCCTCATCATCAAAAGCATAAGTATCTCCAGCATATATTTCAACTATATCATGTATTAATAGCATAGTTAAAACTCGTTCCATATTTATATTTTCTTTAGCAAAATCTTTAAATGTTATAGCCATCAGAGCAGCATGCCAACTGTGTTCTGCGGTATTTTCTCTACGATTATTATCTGAATAAACTAAACACCTACGATATATACTTTTTAGCTTATCAACTTCAACTATAAACTTTACTCGTTGCTCTAAATCAGTCATATAATTTAATCTATCTTGTTAAACATTCTGCATAGCTAGATGGTATATTAAAAGGTGTTATATTACTATATTTCCAATCTATATTTTGCCAAACTTTATTTACTGTTACATCACGACCGCAGCCTGTACGATAATAGCAATATCTTTTAGGATTTTTATGATGATAATCTTGATGATAACTTTCTGCTTTATAAAAATGTGTAGATGGTAAAATTTGAGTATACACAGGTTGGTTATATTTTTTAAATTCTGCTTTTAATTTTTTAGTAACATCTTCAGCAACCTGTTTTTGTTTATCATCGCTGTAATATATAGCTGATTGATATTGCTCACCTTTATCACAAAACTGTCCTTTAGAATCTGTAGGATCTATACGACGATAAAAATACTCTACTAAATCTTGATAACTAATTTTAGTAGGATCATATACAACCTCTACTGATTCTTTGTAGTTTGTAATACCTGCAGATACTGTTTTGTAAGTAGGATCTTTTTGCAAACCACCGTCATAACCAGAAATAATCTTTACAATACCATCATGGCTTAAATCTTGATGTTTTTGCATATATTCAAAATCTGATTCTAAACACCAAAAACAACCACCTGCAAATACAGCTTTTTGATATTTAGTATCACTATCAGCTGAAAAAACTAAACTACAAGATAATATCGATAAACTATATATTATTTTTTTCATGGTTATTGTCCATTATAATTTTGATACATCTTATGATATTTATAATAAAATTCATCTTTATCAACAATAATATCATTATTTTTATGCTCTTCCCAAAAGCATTTATTTAGCTTTATAGTAGCTCTATTGTACGGCTGTGCTGGAGAAGTAATTTCAACAAATATATATGGAACTTCTCTTCCTGTGGTATTGTCTTTAATAAAACTAACAACATATTTTGCTCTACTACTTTCTCTAGAAACAGCCATATTAGATGACATAGTATAACCATCTAAATCATATTTACTTGGATTATATATATCATTTAAGAACATAATAGCTAACTCTCTAGAGTATCCATTTTTATCATTAACCAATTTTGATATTTGCTCTGAATTTTTGAGCAAAGTATCTAAAGAGTCATAACGAGATATAGATTCTGGGGGAACAAAATATGTATGTTTTTGCAAATCTAGAGAGGTTATAGAGTTAGTTTCAATTAGATAATCATTCGATTTTTTAATTTTATAATCGAGTTGTAAGTTATTATATGCTGTCAATTTAGCAACTTGATCTGCAAAGTAATAACTTGCCAAATTTGAATAATTATTTTTAAAGCTTGTTCTTCCAATATAACTACAGATAAATTGATTAGACATAAATACTTTATTATAAATACCTACCATGTCTTTATTAAATCCTTTACCGTACATATTATTCAAAATACTTATGCACTTCTTATTTTCCTGGAAATCTTGATAACCACTTATTTTTAATGATTTAAAGTATGTTTTTTTTACAGTATTAGGGTTTGATATTACAATCTCTACAACCTCATAAATATCTTTTTTATTTTTATTATGTTGCGCAAATGATAATAACATAGGAACAGCAAAAGGCTCTTGTTCAGTACTTTTATTATTAAAATTATAAACAGCTTGTTTAATTATTTTATTTACATCATTTAATGTAGCAGCGTTACTAATTAAATATCTATTAAACTTATCAGCCATATTTATAATAGAAGGAGTATATTCAGATAAATTATCACCTGTACTTCCTAACTGTGAACTATCATAGTTATAACTCATAGACAAATTTTTTTCATTTGTTCCTGTAGAGAAAATATTTGGATCTGGTTGAGATTGGCTATATTGTAAAGAAATATATTTATAACCTTTTTTTGGTACATGAAAAACTACATTTTCTTGCCTTAAGAAATAATATGTTGAATCGTATCTATTAAAAGTTACGTCTCTACTTTTAGCAAAAACATAATTATTTTTACCATCATTTTTAATAAAAACTGTACAAGTATATCCAGAATTCAATATTAATAATCCTAATATACAAATTCCTATTTTTTTGATTTTATTTATCATAATTTATAACTTTTTGTAATGTATCAAAACATTTGCCTGATTTTATAAGCTCTAATATTTCTTGAGTATTTTGTTTTAGATTATCTTTACCATAAAGCTTCATAAGCATAGCTACATTTACAGCAACCGCAGCATTATGCGCTTGTTTACCCTTACCTTGAAGTATTTGCTTTATAATCTCTCTATTTTGCTCTGGTAAGCCACCTTCAAGATCTTTGATTGTATATGTATCTATACCAAAATCTACAGGAGAAACTTTATATTCCGTTATCTGATTATTTTGTATTTCAGCGACATAAGTATCATCATGTATTGCTACTTCATCTAAGCCACTACCGTATACTACAACTGCTCTATCAATTCCAAGATTAATTAGAGTTTTTGCCATTGGCAAAATTAAATCTTTTGAGTAAACTCCTATCACAACCTTATTTGGTCTAGCTGGGTTTATCAAAGGTCCTAAAATATTAAAAATAGTCCTTGTTTTTAAGATAGCTCTAGCCTCTTTTATATACCTAAAACCTCCACTATAAAATGGCGCAAATAAAAATCCAAGATTATATAGTTCTAAACATTCTTTTGTTTGCTGTGGTGATAACTCTATATTGACACCAAAAGATTCTAAAAGATCAAAAGAACCTGATTTACTTGATACACTTCGACCACCATGTTTAGCAACTTTATAACCAGCTGCCGCTGCAACAATCGCAGCTGTTGTAGAAATATTAATAGTATTAAACCCATCTCCACCAGTCCCAACTATTCCAGCTAAATCTCCATTTATTTTTGGGAACTCTTTTGTATTATCAAGTAGAGCTTCTACTGCGGCTGCTATTTCTGTCGAAGTTTCTTGTTTTAGTTTAAGAGCTATTAATATACTAGTTTGTAAAGGTAACTCTATTTGACCTTTGATAAAATAATCAAAAAGCTGATAACTTTCTTCATAATTAAGATCTTCTGAATTAAATAATTTTTCTACAATATCTCTTAAACTAATCATTGTTGCACCCATCTAACTATATTATCTAAGAGTTTAGAACCATGTATAGTCATTATTGATTCAGGATGAAATTGTAAACCACAGACCTTATTTTTATCATCTACTACAGCCATTACCAAATCATTAACTTCTGCCACAGTTTCTAGGCCAGTTGGTACCTTAATAGCTACCAAAGAATGATATCTAGCCACACTCAATGGTGATTCTAAACCTTCAAAAATACCATGCTTTATAAATTTAACTTTAGCAGTTTTACCATGAACAATTTCGTTAGCATGAGATACTATACCACCATAAGCTTCAACTATAGCTTGATGACCTAAACATATTCCTATAATTGGTACCTTACCTTTAATAACTGATATAAGATCAACTATACATCCTGCACTTGCAGGACTGCCAGGACCAGGCGATATCACAACTATGGGATTATCAGTTGAGTTAATTTTATCCAAAAGAACTTCCAGATATAAATTATTTCTGAATACTTCGACATTATTTCCTAGAACTCTAAATTCATCCACCAAGTTATAAGAAAATGAATCAAAATTATCTATAAATATAATATTAGCCATTAACTACACTCCATGTACATTTTTGATAGCTGATATTACAGCTTGTGCTTTTGTTCTAGTTTCATCAGCTTCTGCTATAGGTATAGAATCCAATACTACACCTGCACCTGCTTGAACCTCTGCTATTTCATCTTCAACATATGCAGAACGTATAACTATGCAACTATCTAAATCACCATAACCATTAAAATAACCAATAGCTCCGCCATATCCACCTCTAGTCTGTTTTTCGACTTCTGATATTAACTGCATTGCTTTTATCTTTGGTGCACCTGTTAATGTACCCATATTCATAGAAGCCTGATAAGCATGCAAAGCATCCAAATCATCAGCAAGTTGACCTACTACTCTAGAGACCAAATGCATAACATGACTATACCTATCAACCTTTAAAAGATCAGCAACATAGCGAGTACCAGTTTTCGATATCCTTGCAACATCATTACGTGCTAAATCTACTAACATCATATGCTCTGCATTTTCTTTAGCATCTAATCTAAGCTCTAGCTCAATCCTACTATCTAAATCTGCATTAATACTACCATCTGGATTTTTTGCTCTTCTACGTGTGCCTGCTATAGGATATATTTCTACTTGATTCGTAGATTTTTGATATTTTAAGGCACTTTCTGGCGATGCTCCAAAAATAATAAAATCTTCATCTTGCATATAAAACATATACGGGCTAGGATTTGTACGTTTAAGCTCTTTATAAACTTCCAAAGAATTTTGACATGGCAAAAAGAAACTTCTTGAAGGTACAACTTGGAATATATCACCATTTATAATATGTGATTTTAGTTTATCTACTACACCACAAAAATCTCTATCACTTATTGATTCTTTAGGTTCTAAATTTCCAAATTTTTCAACTTTTAACTCTATATCATTATTTATATTTTGCTTAATTACAGCAACGCTATCCTCTAGTTCTGATATTGTTTGATGTCCAAAACTATTAACTTGTATAAATGTATTTTTTTCTTGATGATCACTTACAAGTATTGTATCAGCTAGATAAAATACATAGTCGGGACATTTATTCTTACGTTTTACTTGACCTATTTCTTCAAAACTACCAACAACATTATAAGCAAATAAACCAGCCAAAAAAATACTAAATTCATTATATATTTCAAAGCTATCTTTTATAATTCTTAAAGCATCAAAAACTGACTGTTTTTTTAATTTTTGATGTTCATTAAATTGATAATCTTTTATTGATTTAAAAGTTAATATTAATTGTTTGTTATCATATTTATATTCAATATTATCTTTGATGTTTTTTTGTATCTCTTTTAGTGCATATTCACCATTTTTGGACAATGGTTTCATAAAAACTTTGTTTTCAATACAAGCTATACGTAAGGCACTATTTAGTACCAAAATACTTTTGAGTTTATCTTTTGTATCTATTTCTGCTGATTCTAACAATATAGTATTTTTTTTGTTAGTACATAAATTAGCAAAACATCTATTTAAATCTTCTTGATAATCTAAATTATAGATATGTGATGCTAAAAATTCTTCTGGCTTTTTTATTGACATTTAATCACCTTTTATATTATCAGAGAATATTTCTTTTACTCTTTTAGAACAATCTTTTAGAGCGTTAGAACATCTTGTAACTGTACAAATACTTATACCTACTTCCTTAGATATTTCTCTTTGTGATTTTTCTTTTTTTAATAACTCTTTTGTCAAAAGAACTCTTTTATTTAATTGCTCTTTTTCTTCTTTAGTTAATAAAAAATCACAAATAATATCAATATCTTTGGAATCTGAAGTTTCAGATAAGATATTTACTAATTGTTGCCATCCTTTATTTGAATTCATAAAAAAATATCTTTAATGTAATTGTGTAATGGTACATCATTACATTAAAGATAACAACTTATCTTTATATACAAATAAAAAGTAATATAGATTTTATCGAAATATTTTTTTAGATATTTAATAGTTAAAATTTATTGAGTTTTTAAGAAAATATAAAAAATTAAGGTCTAGATCAAGATATCAGAAGTAAAAAGGGGAAAACTGAGTTTTAAGAACTAGACCTTAATGAGAATATGGCGGAATGGACGGGACTCGAACCCGCGACCCCCTGCGTGACAGGCAGGTATTCTAACCAAACTGAACTACCACTCCGTATTTATGGTGCCGACTGCCGGAATCGAACTGGCGACCTACTGATTACAAGTCAGTTGCTCTACCTATTGAGCTAAGTCGGCGACTATGAGTAAGTATTATAGCTCTTTTTATTAAGCTGTCAATAATGTTTTGTATTTTTTTTTAATTTAATGGAATTATATCGTATTGATTGTATATATGACTACTTTCAGCTTTTAGATGAATGTTTTTATCGATTTCAAGTTCCAGTTCTGCTAACCATATAGATTCTTCTTTTTCTATATAGTCAATAATCTTTTTTGAAGACATAAGTAAGAAATTATTATAATTTGGATAATTTTTTGATTCTGATTTAATTTCTCTAAATATATCATAACAAATTGTCTGTAATGTTTTGACGCTTCCTTTACCTCTACAGTGATCACATGGCTGGCATAGTGTTCTTAATAAACTCTCATGTACCCTTTTACGCGTCATCTCGACCAATCCTAGCTCTGAAATATCACTGACACTAGTCTTGGCCTTATCAAGCTCTAATTCTTTCTTCAGAGCCTCTAAAACTTGATTTTTATGTGACTCATCCATCATATCAATGAAATCTATAATTATGATACCACCTAAATTTCTTAGCCTTAGCTGTCTAGCTATTTCTTTTGTAGCTTCTAAATTTGTCTTAAATATAGTTTCTTCTAGATTTTTTGTTCCTATAAAACCACCTGTATTTATATCGATAGTTATCATTGCTTCAGTCTGTTCGATAACCAGATATCCTCCTGATTTGAGATATACTGTTTTATCTAAAGCTTTGTTTATTTCTGTATCAATATCATATTCTTCAAAAATATTATGTTTTTGATAAAGCTCTATTTTATCTCTTAATCCAGGAATGTATTTATCAGCAAATTGACAAATTTCTTTGTATGAATCTATATTATCAACATGAATTTTATCAGGATTGTCATTAGCAAAAATATTAATTGTTTTAATTATTAAACTAAAATCCTCATAAACAACACCTGGTTTAATTATAGTACTTGAAATATCCAAAATATCTTGCCATAGGTTATTTAAAAACTTGATGTCATTTTCTAGCTCTTCATAACTTGCACCTTCTGCAGCAGTTCTTAATATGTAACCTCTAGGATTTTCACTTTGAGTTATTTTCTTAATAGAATCTAATAATCTTTGTTTTTCTTCTTCTTTATTTATCTTAAGAGATATACCTATATGATCTAAATCAGGCAAGAAAACTAAAAATCTTGATGATACAGATAAATGTGAAGTTAGTTTTACACCTTTATTACCTATACTTTCTTTTACAACTTGAACTAATACTTCTTGGCCTTCTCGTAACCATTTATTTATATCTTCAGTATTTAGTTTGTTTAATTTAAAATTTTCATCAGATTCTTCATCATCTTTTTCTAGAGGTATAACTTCTGATAAATGTAAGAAACCTGCTTTTTCTAATCCTATATCTACAAATGCTGCTTGCATACCAGGAAGTACTCTTATTATTTTACCTTTATAAATATTTCCTACTATTCTTTTTTGGTTATCTCTTTCAATTAAAATTTCTTTAAGAATATTATTTTCTTTTATAGCTATTCTTTGTTCATATTTATTTATGTTTAAAAATATTTCAGTATTTAATGACATTAGAAAAAAGTTTTTTATCTTATTAACATCAATTATAAAGAAAAAATTTTTTTTTTATATTTTTGATCATTTTTCTTTTACTTATTTATATATAACTTAATTTCTTTTTCTTTATATTATTATTTATTATGTGGATATTTTCTTGTTGATAACTCTTTAAAACACAAATATATCAATAGATTTGGGTATTTTACAAAAGATGTATAAGTATGTAAAAAAGTGGATGAAAGAGCCTGAATAAAAATGTGGATAATTAATCATCAAATTTATCAACAAAATTATTAACATATTTGTGAATAAGTTATTTAACAACTGTTTTGACAAAAAATAAACAAATTAATTAACATGATTATCCACAGGTCTGAGTAATTATGTTTGCTTATTTTTTTTTATTGCAATAAAATCTAACACATTCAATTAATCTATTATGCCTACTATTGGTTATCCTTTATAAATTAAAGGTTATTGGGACATTTTTTTGTTATGACTACATGGAATAAGTGTTTAAAAAAAATAAAAAAAAACCTTTCTACGTTTGAATACAAAACGTGGATTAAACCTATTCATGTAGAGCAAAATAGTAACTTATTCACAATTTATTGTAATAATGAATATTTTAAAAAACATATAAAATCTAAGTATGGAGCACTTATTTTATCAACAATAGAAGAGTTCCATAGTGGTGATTTGCTTATAGAATATTCTAATAAAAAATTCTCTGGAGAAAAATCTCCAGAAGTTACTTCAGTTGGTCCACAAGCTAATTTTTTCAATCAAAAAAGTGTTGAAATAAAAGATGATTCTGAAGAAGTTAGTTCAAACCAAGAGCCTAAGAAGAATCAAAAGAAATTATCTTCCAAAAAATCTGCCTCCCAAGAATTATTTGGTTTTGATGAAGCGATGCTTATCACGGATAAAGATGATCAAGAATATTTTTTTGGTTTACCATTAAAAGAAAAATATGTTTTTGATAATTTTGTCGTTGGTGATGCAAACAAAATAGCTAGAGCAGCAGCTATGCAAGTATCTATTAATCCTGGTAAATTGCATAACCCATTATTTATATATGGTGGCAGTGGACTTGGTAAAACTCACTTGATGCAGGCTATTGGTAATCATGCTAGAGAGGTTAATCCAAATGCTCGAATCATATACACAAACTCTGAACAATTTATTAAAGATTATGTAAATTCAATTAGATTACAAGATCAAGATGAGTTTCAGAGAGTGTATAGATCTGCAGATATTCTTCTTATAGATGATATTCAGTTCATAGCAGGTAAGGAAGGTACCGCTCAAGAGTTTTTCCATACTTTCAATGCATTATATGAGAGTGGCAAACAGATTATTTTGACTAGTGATAAGTATCCAAATGAAATAGAAGGTTTGGAAGAAAGATTAGTTTCACGTTTTGGATATGGTCTAACAGTTTCTGTAGATATGCCAGATTTAGAAACTAGAATAGCTATTTTGCTTAAAAAAGCACATGATTTAGGTCAAAAACTACCTAATGAAACAGCAGCATTTATTGCTGAGAATGTACGTACGAATGTTAGAGAGTTAGAAGGTGCTTTAAATAGAGTACTTACGACTTCTAAATTTAATCATAAAGATCCTACTATAGAAGTGGCACAAGCTTGCTTAAGAGATGTTATAAAAATACAAGAAAAGAAAGTGAAAATAGATAATATCCAAAAAGTGGTTGCTGATTTTTATAGAATAAGGGTAAAAGACTTAACTTCTAATCAAAGAAGTAGAAATATAGCTAGACCAAGACAAATAGCAATGAGTTTAGCACGTGAACTAACATCTCATAGTTTACCAGAAATTGGTAATGCTTTTGGAGGTAGAGATCACACTACTGTTATGCACGCAGTCAAAGCTATAACTAAATTAAGACAAAGCAATACTTCAATATCTGATGATTATGAGTTGCTTTTAGACAAGATTTCTCGTTAAATAAAAATAGGAACTATTATCAAAGGGGTTTTTAAAAATGAATTTTGTACTAAATAGAGATGACTTACTAAAGCCTTTACAGTCAATGTTATCAGTGGCTAATAGTAAAAGTACAATGCCTTTATTATCATGCATATTGTTTGATATAGATAACAATAATCTTAAAATTACTGCTTCAGATCTTGATACAGAAATATCATGTAATATAGCTGTTAGTTGTAATACAAACATAAAATTAGCGTTAAATGCTGACAAAATATACAATATTGTTAGAAGTTTAAATGATAACTCTATGATCGACTTTAGAATAGATGATAATAAAGTTACAATTATTTCTAATAATAGTACATTTAACCTTATATCACTAAATGCTGATAATTATCCTTTAATTGACAGTAATATTAATGAGCAAGCAAGCTTTGATCTTTCTCAACAAGACTTTCATCACATTATCTCAAAAGTAGATTTTTCTATGGCTAATGATGATACTAGATATTTCTTAAATGGGATGTTTTGGGAAATTAACTCAAATTTATTAAGAGCAGTATCTACAGATGGACACAGAATGTCTATTACAGAGTCTATAGTAGATAGTAAAGTTTTAGATAGTGATTCGCAGTCAATAATTCCTAAAAAGGCTATTTTAGAACTCAAGAAAATAGTTGGCAAAACAGAAGAAAATATCAAAATATGTTTAGGTAAGAACTATCTTAAAGCAGAATTTGGTAATTATGCATTTATATCAAAACTTATAGATGGTCGTTATCCAGATTATCAAAAAGTAATTCCTAAAAATAACACTAAGCTTCTTGCTGTAGATAAGCAAGTTTTGAAAAATTCATTGTTAAGAACATCTATCTTAGCTAATGATAAATACAAAGGTGTACGTTTGAATATATCTCAAGGACAAGTGCTTTTATCTGCAAATAACCCTGATAATGAAAAAGCAGAAGATAAAGTAGAAGTTCAATATAATGATAATGATATGGAAATATGCTTTAACTATAAGTATATTCTAGATATTATAAATGTTCTAAGTGAAGAAACTATGACTATTTATCTTGATAATCCAAATATGAGTGCTTTGGTTAAGGATGAAAAAGATAATAGCTTGTTCATCATAATGCCAATGAAAATCTAGATTTTACTAATCTTCTTAATTTTTTACTATCGTATCGTCACTGAATAATTTTATTGATTAAAATCTATTTATTAAGAATAATATATTTGTTTTTGGATACAAATCTTAAAAAATAGGTGAAATAAAATTATGAAAAATACAAAAAAACCTAGCTTATTTACTGCTATAGCATTAAGCGTTGGTACTATGCTTGGTAGTGGATGGTTATATGCTTCTTATTATGCATCACAAGCAGCAGGAGCAGCATCAATTTTCTCATGGATTATTGGAGCTTTTGTAGTTCTTTTAATGGCTTTCTTATTATCAGAACTAGCTGTGAAATATCCTACAAATGGATTATTTACGCGATTAGTAACTATATCACATAATCAGCATTTTGGTTTTGTAACAGGATTATCAAACTGGATGCTAGGGCTTATAATTGTACCGTCAGAAGCTATGGCTACAACACAATATATTTCTTCTATATATGAGCCTATTACTCCTTATGTATTTAGCAATGGTGAACTTACTTTTGTAGGTGTTTTGGTAGTTGCAGTATTTATGCTATTGTATACATTGATAAACTATTGGGGTATCAAATCTCTATCAAAAATCAATAACTCACTGACATCTCTAAAGATAATAATACCTATAGCTACATCTGTGATAATAATGATAGCAGCATTTCATTCAAGTAATTTTGGTGGTGAAAATGTTAAATTTATGCCAGATGGAGTTAGTGGTATTTTTAATGCTATTGTTACTTGTGGTATATTTTATTCATTTTTTGGATTTCAGATGGCAGCTAGTTTCTCAGCAGAGCTAGATAATCCTAGAAAAAATATTCCAATAGCATTAGTTAGTAGTGTATTGATAGTATTATTCATATATTTATTATTACAAATATCATTTATTGGTGGCGTACCTGAAAAAATGCTAGAGAATGGTTGGGGTGGCTTAAATTTTGAATCTCCTTTAGCTCAATTAACAGGAATATTAGGTTTAAATGCTTTAGCTTTGGTACTTTATGCAGATGCTCTGCTTAGCCCATCAGGAACAGGTATTATCTATCTAGGTGCTAGTACTCGTATGTTAAATGAAATGTCAAAAGCAAAACAAATGCCTGGTTATTTTGCTAGAGTAACTGAGGGTGTAAACGTTTCGCGTACTTCGTTAATTTTTTCATTTATCTGCTCGATTATTTTAATATTTTTCTTTAGAAACTGGCAGATGATAGCTTCTTTAACAACGACTTTTATACTAGTATCATGTATAGCTCTACCTATTGCATACGCAAAACTCAAAGCTAATAAAGCTGATCCTTTACCTTTGAGTTATCTACCTTTTTCTAGAACTATAGCTTTTTTAGTATATATGTTTTTGACATATTTATTGATGATTGCAGGAGTGCTTAATTTAGCGGTTGCTCTAGTTCTACATATAGTATTTTTTATAATATATGCATATATAGATAGCAAAGGAGATTTTTCTAAAATCTTAAAAGCATTTGCTTCATCATGGGTTATTTTTGCATACTTAGTATCTGAATTAGTATTTGGATATATATATGAAAATATATCTTCTTATAACTTATTTACGCTAGTATTTGTAGTTATATCTGCTGCTTTATATGTTTTATTGATAAATCAAAAAAGTTATACGAATGTTACAAATTAAGGCTTTATAATTTTTATATTAAACTCTTTTCTAATTTCTGAAAGAGGTATATTTAGATATTCATCATAATTATACCAATCCCATTTTTTTGACATTTTAGAAGCTCTAAAAACAGTTAATAAACATATAGGAATATACCTAAGCATTACCAAATAGACAATAAGTTTATATTTATATTTTTTGAGATAACTATCTATAACAGTTTTATAATCAACAAAATTAAAAAACTTTTTGTAACCCTTGACTGTGACATTACTACCTAATAAAGTCCAAGTATCATTTATAGCTTCACCTCTAATTTCAAAGGGAACAGTTCCAAATAAAATATGGGTGATATCATGATTTCTAAACCATTTGCTAGCTTCATCATGTCCATTGTTTGAGTTTAGAAAAGAATAATTTTTATTATATTCTTCTAGACTCTCGTGTAATGTTAATTTACAGTTTTGTTCTAAATATTGCATTGAGAAATTTTAGAAAAAAGAATTTGAATATATAGATATTATAAGACATAAATATAGTAATTAGTTATGAAAAATAGATGTCCGAAGATTTATTCAGCAGAGTTTTCCTTATTTGAATCACAACATTTACTAGCTTGATTTTTGTTACAAGGACAGTCACATTTAGGACCACAGCCACAGTGGCCTTTTTTATGGTATTTAGCGGCAAATAGTACTAAAACGATAGATATAACTACAAGCCATGTATTTTCGTGCACAGAACCAGGAAATATACATAAAATCAGCGTTATAATTTTCAATGCGACAGCAACTCCCAATACCGTTAAAAAGACAGCTAACGCACAAAACCAAAACTGCTTACAGCAAGAATCATTTTCTTTAAATGGACATTTCATTTGTATTCTCCTAAGATTTTTAATGACATTTATATTTTATCAAAGAAGTAGTGATCTATCATAGTAAATAATAAGTTAGAAATTTAGTTTAATGTTTAGTTATATAGTTAAGACTAACAGCAGATAGGATGATGATTAAAGATATCCAAACAGTTATGTTAGAAGGATCATGGTTGATTAATATACCAAAGATAACTCCAAACAAAGGTACTAAGTAGTTAGTAAAAGAGGTAAAAACTGGACCAGCGACTTTTATCAAAGAAGCATAAAGAAAATATACAATACCAGCACAAAATATACCTAAATATACTAAAGAAGACAGTGCAAAAGTAGAAGAATGAATGCTGGCATAGCTTGGCTTAAATATAATCAGTAAGATAGATAACTGTAAAGTTGAAGCAATAAGAATATTTCTTGAAACAATAATGGGATTATCGTGGAAACAAGATTTACTTAAAAGCAATAAAGCTAGCGCAAAGGATGTAGTTGCTAATAGTATTGCTAATATCCCATATATATTTATTGAATGATTGTCAGCTACTAAATTTGGATAAAATAATATTAATAAACCAATAAATCCGACTGAAATACTTAAAATATTAGCAAAAGTTATTCTAGAATTAACTACTAATGGTCCAAGTAAAACAACAAAAAAAGGCACTGTTCCAGTAAGAATAGCAGTAATGGATGGACTAGTGAATTTTTGACCCCATGGTATTAGCATAAAAGGCATTGTAGCTTCAAGAAAAGCTATTAAGGAGTAAATAGCAAAATCTTTTTTGAATGATTTAGATTTTAAACCTAAAAAATAACAAACAAAACAAAGAATCAAACAACCAATAAATGATCTAGCAAAAGCAATCAAAATTGGTGGAAAATGTTCGATAGCTTCTTTTTGAAAGATAAATTGTGAGCCCCAAATAAGTCCTATGGCAAATAGTAAAGAATATTTTTTAATCATTTTTATAAATATCTTAAATTAATAATTGATGATTATTCTATAAAATATTTTCACAAAGCATAAACTTTTTATTGTAAAAAATATCAGTTGCATGTTTATATCTTCTTAGTTAGAGTTGTTAATTATAGTTTTATTAGAAAGGAAGAGTTATGAAAAAGTTTTTACTCGGTCTTGCAGTTGTATTGTTATTTAATTCGATATACGCAAAAAACTTAGAGCTTATGCAACAAAATATCCAAAACGCAAATCAGAATACTAACCAAAATAATAATGAAAATAAGCAACAAGTATCCAAGCAATCACAACAGCTTTTTAATGCATATAAAGACCAAAATTAATAAATATTATATTCAGAAAAGTTAAAGAAGTCTTTATTGCCTTGAGTTTTATTTGTAAGTAATGATTTGTATTGTCTTTGAACAAGAGGTGTTGTGCTAGAAGTTACATCACCGCGATTCATTAAGGTACAGCTGCTTAAGAACACAATTATAAGAGTAGTGATAAGTGTTTTTTTCATGATATATCTATACCTAAATATCTATAGCTAAATGATAACTATTTAAAAGTTATTATTCAAAAAATTTTTGAATGCAACTGGTGGAGGCGGCGGGACTTGAACCCGCGTCCACAAACTCTCCATCTTTGGATCTACATGCTTAGGCTAATCTATTTGAGTTTAGCTTAGCTATTCCCCAACTAGCCAGGGTAATAGTTAGCGAGTCTGTTAAATACAGCCTTAACTCCCAGACAAAAAGCAAAGACCGTCTTATGCGGAATATGAACGGATGTAAAGATAGTGTCATAAGAAAGACTATCATATCCGTGCGTCTCTAGGTTATTAAGCTAGACTAGGCAGCTTTAGCAACAGCAACAAAGTTGCTGTCGTTAGCCGCTACGCGGTTTGCTTTTTTGTTGCCAGTTATTATTGGCATTTGTACTGTTATTAACGAGGTTACGGTACTTCCTCGACATGCACCTTAGATTTTGACATTCATGTCGAAACCATATTCGCCCCCATTTGGGTGGATACAATTTATACTTTATTATGATAAATGTCAAATGTTAAGTATGACTCTAAAATAAAACATAGATAGCTGACGATAGTGCAACAATACCAACAAAAAGTATGAAACCATCAGCTAGTAGATTTTTATATTGCTTTAAATATTTGATTTTATAGATACTATAGATAGGCATAATAAATAGTATTACAGCCAAAACAAGACCACCAATACTAGATATCATATCTAATATATTTGGATTTAAGTAAGCAACTAACCAACATGATAAAAATACCACTGATAAGGTAATGGGTTTTATAGCTTTTTGACTAATTGAGTTTTTTGAAATTTTGCAAACTATACCATCTATACCTTCTTTTGATCCTAAGTAATGTCCAAAAAAAGATTTACTCATAGCAACTAGAGCAACCAGAGGAGCAATATAGTCCAAAGAATAATTATCAAAATGACTTGCTAGATAAGATAATATAGAAACATTCTCTTCTTTGGCAGCCATTAAATCATCTGGAGACAGAGTTAGCATTGAGCTAAATACAAATATGACTACTGTAACAATCATTAATATATTACTAAAAGCAATAATTCTCGATGCTTTTTCATCAGCATTTTGCTTATATTTACTTTTCGTATAAACAGCTAAAGATGAAATAATTGGTGAGTGGTTAAATGAAAATATAAGTATTGGCATAATTATCCAAATAGCTAATAAAACACCAGAAAAAGTATGATTATATTCAAAGCTATTATGTAGTATATTTATGTCCCAGTATGGAATCATCCATAGTGAAAGCACTAATAATGCTATGATGAATGGGAAAACCAAAAAGCTCATCACGCGAATAATTAGTTTCTGACCAAAATTGATGATAAATACTAATAAGAGTATGGTAAAGAAGCTCAAAAGAAATCTATTATGTATCTCATAGTGAAGCTGATATTTGAAAAAACTAGCTAGAGTATTTGTAATACCAACACTATAAACCAACAGTATCGGTAATATTGCAAATAAATACAGAATATTAAAAATAATACCACCGAATTTACCAAAGTAGTCATCTGCTACGGCAGTAATATCAGAGTCAGTATTTGGGTTAGATATCACAAACCTACACAATGCACGATGAGACAAAAACACCATTGGAAAGATAAAAACTAATACTACAAGTATTGGTATAATTCCTGAAATTCCAGTTTGAATTGGTAAAAAAAGTATGCCAGCCCCAATAGCTGTACCAAAGAGGCTAAGAGACCACATAAAGTCTTCATTTCTTTTCATAGTAAATATATATCTAGTTAAAAATAAAAGTACTTACAGAAAGCTAATAATCAGCAATCTATAAGCCAGGTTCAAAATTAGTTAATAAAATTTAATGTAAAAAGAAGAGATTGTCAAAAAAACAAAGCTATAAATATCTAATTAAATTTAGTTTTGTGATTTTAGAAGTAATGATAGCAGAGACATTCTAATAGGAACACTATATTTGATTTGATCAAAATATTTTGCACACTCAAGCTCATCTATAGATCTATCCATCTCATCAACTCTTGGTAGAGGATGAAGGATTATGAAGTTGCTAGTAGCGGAAATATGTTTTCTATCTAAGTAGCATAAATCTTTATTCTCTAAATAACTCTCTTCATTTGGAAATCTCTCTCTTTGAACACGAGTTACATATAGTACATCTAAATCTTTCAGAGCTTCAGCGCTTACCTCTTCTAGTTCACTAAAAGAATTACCATTTTTCTCAACAAAATCTCTAAGTTTCTCAGGGATTTGCAGTTCTTTTGAAGATATAAATTTAAATGTAGCATTATATTTAGCTAAGATATTAGTTAATGAATGAACTGTACGACCATATTTCAGATCTCCTAAGAAACCAATTTTTAGGTTATCAAGAGAGCCTTTCTCGGAATAGATAGTATATAAATCAACTAATGACTGGGTAGGGTGCTCATTTTCACCGTCACCAGCATTTATCACAGGTGAGTAAACATATTTTGAGAACTCTTCAACACTGTGAGGCTTAGGATGACGCATAACTATGATGTCAGCATATTGATCCATCATTCTACCTGTGTCATCAAGGGTTTCGCCTTTTTGAGTAGAGCTAGAAGCACCGTTTTCTAGTGATATAACCTTACCACCAAGTCTATTCATGGCAGATTCAAAAGAGAATCTTGTTCTAGTACTTGGTTCAAAGAAAAGAGACGCTAGTATTTTGCCTTCTAAATCTTTGATGGGTTCTGAATTAGCTAGTTTATTTTTATAAATATCAGCTTGATGAAATAGTTTATATAAGTCATCTCTGGTAATTTGATTGCCTCGTAGAAGCTTTTGAAATGATAGCATTTTAATACCTTTTGTATAGTTAAATTACTATAGTACACCAGTACTTTTAAGTTTTCTTATGACATTATGAACACCATCAAAGTCAGTATAAATATCTGCATCATTATAAGTATTCTCACCACCAACAAAAACAGATATGTGGGCATTATCTAGCATCATAAAATCATTATGATCATTACCAAAACAGATAGATTCTTGCATGTTGATATTACACTCTTTAAGTGCAACATATTTATTATTATGGTTGGGTGTTATATCAAAAAAGTTATCTTTTGAGTGTTTATTTAAATTAAACTTTTCATCAAAGGAAGCAAAAATATCAGCTACTTCAAACTCTTTTGTATTATCTAATATGAGTAGTTTAGTTATTCCTTTTTCTATTAAATCGTTCTCTAGATACTCATAATTACTTAATGATTTAATATAATCGTGGAATGGATGTGTGACTTCAGATAGAGAATAATACCAGTCACCATCTAGTACATAGGGGATATTTCCCTTTTTAAGAAAGTTTACCACATCTTTTATTATGTTAGTTTTAAAGTGATGGGTTTTTCCAAAATCATTATTTTTATAATGAATACCACCATTACATCCTATTAGTAAAGATGAGTGAAATTCTTTATTAAGGATTGGTAACATGTCTCTTATTGGTCGAGCAGAAGCAAAAATAACATTGTGTTTGTTATATAGAGATTTTATTTCTTCTTGTATATTTTCTGCTATATGCTTTCCATTATTACAAATTGTTCCATCAATATCGAAAATTAAATTCATTCAAAAAAAATCCATTAAGTATATTAATCAATTATTACCTAAATGATAGGTATTCTAATAAGCCAAAATTTAACTATTAATCCACTCTTTAACAGTTTTAACATCAAAATCATTATTGATTTTGCGCATATCTTTAGCTGCAATAACAAAAGCCTCAAAAGCACCTGCCGTCGTCACATATGGTACTCTACTCATAATAGCAGCTCTTCTAAGAGCTAAGCTGATATTTAACTCTTGTCTAATTGATGTATTAACAAGTAGATCAACCTCGCCGGCTTCGATAGCATTAACTGTACTATGAACCTGGCTGTTACCAATATTGTCCGAAGCTTTATCAAATAGCTTACAAGCAATACCATGTTCTCTTAAGAAGCTTTCTGTACCCTTAGTAGCAAATATATTAAAACCTAGTTCTATCAGCTCTTTAACAGGCTCTATTATCTTAGGCTTATCAGCATTACTTACAGATATTAAAATATTTCCTTTTAGAGGTAGTTTATTAAAAGACATCTCTTGAGCCTTATAAAAAGCTACGCCAAAAGATCTATCCATACCCATTGCTTCACCTGTAGATTTCATCTCAGGGCCTAAATAGCAGTCTACATCAGCAAATCTTCCAAATGGGAATACCGCTTCTTTGACAGAGAAATGTCTAGGTATAGGGTTATTTAAGATAAACTCTGATAGCTTTTTACCAAGCATAAGTTTAGTAGCAATATTTGCGATACTATTACCAGTAGCTTTTGCTACAAATGGTACAGTTCTCGATGCTCTTGGATTTACCTCGATTACATATAATTGATCCTTTTGATATGCAAATTGGATATTCATTAGACCAATAACATTTAACTCTCTAGCTAGTCTGATAGTTGCTTGTTTAACCTCTTCGATTTGCTCATCAGATAGCGAACGAGTTGGTATAGAGCAAGCCGAGTCACCAGAGTGAATACCCGCTTCCTCGATATGTTCCATAATACCTGCGACAAATACACGATCACCACCATCAGCTAGAGCATCAACGTCTAGTTCTATCGCATCTTCTAGGAATTTATCAATTAGAATAGGACCTTCCAGAATACATTTAGCATTTGTTTCAATATATGTATCTAATTCTTCTTTTGAGTGAACTATTTCCATAGCTCTGCCACCTAGCACATTAGATGGCCTTACAACAACAGGATAGCCGACATTAACAATCTTTTTCTTAAGTTCATTAATGGTATATGCGATAGTGTTTAATGGTTGTTTTAAACCAACCTTATCTAATAGTTCTTTGAATCTCTCTCTATCTTCTGCTAGATCAATCTTATCAGGATCTGTACCTAGTATAGGAATATTATTCTCATGCAGGGCAGATACAAGTTTCAAAGGTGTCTGACCACCAAACTGTACAATTACTCCTAGTACTTCACCTTTACGCATTTCATTTTTGATAATATCAAGAACATTCTCAGCGCAAAGAGGTTCAAAGTATAATTTATCAGAAGTGTCGTAATCCGTAGAAACTGTCTCAGGGTTACAGTTAATCATGATAGTTTCGATACCTTCCTCTTTGAGAGATTTAGCAGCGTGAACACAAGCATAATCAAACTCAATACCTTGACCAATTCGGTTAGGCCCACCACCTAAAATTATAACTTTTTTCTTATCAGATATTTCTGACTCACAGTCACGTACGATTTCTTCATAGCTATAGTGCTCATAAGTCGAGTATAGATAAGATGATTTAGACTCAAATTCAGCAGCACAAGTATCTACTCTCTTAAAAGTAGGGTAGATCTCTTTACCGAAACGGAAGTTTCTAATATATCTTTCAGTTCTACCAACAATCTCAGCAATTTTTGCATCAGAAAATCCTAGATTCTTATAAACAGAGAACTCTTCTTTGCTATTTGGCAAACCTGTTTTTTTAAGCTTTTCTTCAGCATCTACAATAATTGCAATTTGTTCAATAAACCAAGGATCTATTTTACAAGCATTATGAATATCTTCTTCAGATATACCAAATCTGAGCGCTTGAGCTACTCTTAGAATTCTCATAGGAGATAACTCTTCTAATGATTTTAGAATAGCTACTTTATTTTCTTCTGTTGAGTTTGACTCACTAACACCTGGTATTTCAACTTGATCTAGACCCTTTAAATCTGTCTCAAGTGATACTAGAGCTTTTTGTAAACTTTCTGTAAAAGATCTACCAATCGCCATAGCTTCGCCAACTGATTTCATTTGTGAAGATAAGTTTGACGGTGTAGTAGGGAATTTCTCAAATGTAAATCTAGGAATTTTAGTAACTATATAATCAATAGTTGGTTCAAATGATGCTGGAGTAACTTTTGTTATGTCATTATCAATCTCATCAAGAGTATAGCCAACAGCTAGTCTAGCAGCAACTTTTGCAATAGGGTAGCCAGTAGCTTTTGATGCTAGTGCAGATGAGCGAGATACTCTTGGATTCATCTCGATCACTACAAGCTTTCCAGTCTCTGGGTTTACTGCAAACTGTACATTTGATCCACCAGTCTCTACACCTATCTCTCTAAGTACAGCAATCGAAGCATCACGCATGATTTGGTATTCTTTATCTGTTAGAGTTAGTGCTGGAGCTACTGTGATACTATCACCTGTATGGATACCCATTGGGTCGATATTCTCAATTGAGCATATAATAATAGAGTTATCAGCCTTATCACGGATAACCTCCATTTCATACTCTTTCCAGCCTAGGATAGACTCATCAATTAACACTTCATTTGTTGGTGATAGGCTTAGACCATTTTTGACAATTGATTCAAACTCTTCTTTTGTATAAGCGATACCACCACCACTTCCACCAAGTGTAAATGATGGTCTAACAATAGCTGGCAAACCAATATCTTCTAGTGCTTTGCGAGCTTCCTCCATAGATTGCACTACGACATTTCTTGGCACATCAAGACCAATTTTTGCCATGGCTTTGTTAAAACGCTCTCTATTCTCTGCTTTGTCGATAGAGTCAGCTTTTGCTCCTAGCATTTCAACGCTATACTTCTCTAGTATACCAGCAGCATCTAGCTCTAACGCACAGTTAAGAGCAGTTTGACCACCTACTGTAGGTAAGATTGCATCTGGTTTTTCTCTAGCAATAATTTTGCCAACACTCTCAACTGTAATTGGCTCAATGAAGATCTTATCTGCTGTTGTGGGGTCTGTCATGATAGTTGCAGGGTTTGAGTTTACCAGATAGACTGTGTAGCCATCTTCTTTCAAAACCTTACATGCTTGAGTTCCTGAGTAGTCAAACTCACATGCTTGACCGATAACAATTGGACCCGCACCTAAAACTAAAATACTTTTTATATCTGTTCTTTTTGGCATTTTATTAATTCCCTTTCTTACTTTCTGCTATCATCTCAGCAAATTCATTAAATAAATACTTACAGTCATGTGGGCCAGGCGAGCTCTCTGGGTGATATTGTACTGCAAAAGCTGGTTTATCTTTGAATCTCAAGCCTTCAACAGTGCCATCAAAAAGTGAGCTCATATGAATCTCGATATTATCTGGAACTACATCATCACATACTACAAAACCATGGTTTTGGCTGGTAATGAGAACTTTTTTAGTATCAGCATCTAGTACAGGTTGGTTTACACCACGATGACCTTGGTGCATTTTTTTAGTTTTTAAGCCAGCTGCTAGCGCTAATAGCTGGTTACCTAGACAGATACCAAATATTGGCATTTTGATTTCTAGAAGTTTTTTGATGACTGGCATAGTGTAGTCTGAAGTAGCGAATGGATCTCCAGGACCATTTGATAAGAATACTCCATCAGGGTTATGCTTCATAATATCTTCATAAGTACTATCAGCTGGTACTACAGTTACTTTAAACCCTGCATCTACAAGATTTCTTAAGATGTTATATTTAACACCATAGTCGATGACTACAACATTATACTTGTATTCTTGTTGGTGGCGATATGATTGTTGTCCCAGTTCAAAGGTATGCTCATCCCACTCATATTCTCTATTAGTAGTTACACTTATTGCTAAATCTCTACCACTTAGGTTAGATTTATTTTTGATACGTGATCTTACATAGTTAGCATCTAGAAACTCACCAGGTTTTACAGACAGTATAGCAACCCTTACGGCACCTTCTTTGCGAATCTTACGCACAATTGCACGAGTGTCCACACCACATATACCAACGATATTTCTATTTTTTAACCATGTATCAATATGTTTTTTTGATCTGAAATTTGATGGGCTAGTTAGGTTTTCTCTAACAATTAGACCTTTGGCAAATACACCAAGTGATTCATTATCTTCGTTATTGATACCTACATTACCAATATGTGGAAATGTAAATGTGATAATTTGACCAGCATAAGAAGGATCTGTTAATGTTTCTTGGTAACCAGTCATTGAAGTGTTGAAACAAATTTCGCCGTCTGTCCAACCACGAACTCCTATTGATCTACCAAGATAGTATGTACCATCTGGGAAAACCAATATAGCATTAGTCATATCGTTAGCTAATATCATAATAAAACAACCTTTTTGTGATAAATTGAATTGGAAGAAAAAAAGAGTTTGAAAGTTTTTTCTGTCATTACTTTTTACAAAGTTAATAGGCAAATTGAAAGTATTGTAGGCATTCGAGACCTATATGTAAAGACTGTTTTCTTAAGTTTTGACTAAAGTTGATTTTGGTCTAGTTTTAAAGCTATTTTTATACTACAATTAACTTTTATCTCTTCAAAAAAAATCCATTTTTTTCTACAAAAATTAATATTTAATCTTTTATGATTTATCTATGATGATATTGGTTTTAGATAAGGTATTAAATATAAGTAGAGATAAGTTTTTGGTGTATAGTATGCTGATTATGCTAATTGCATAACGGGAGGTGGAAAAGAGTTAGAACTTGTACCACCTACTTGATATAAACTAAATCCAAAATTTAGAGTTGCTAAACTAATTGTGATTACTAATATTGCTTTTTTCATTTTGATTACCTTTTTTATTATGTTCTGTATCGAGATGTGAGTATTATTGCAGAGATTGCTTATAAATAAAAATATGTTATTTTTATTTTGTATATAAATTTTATTGATATTTGGTAGGGATTAGTGAGCATAGTAATAATATAAGGTTATAAAATCATAGTTTTCATTTTTTAAAATGATAATATATGTGAATTATTTAGTAATATTGCTAAACCAAGTTATGAAAAAAATTATTGCGACATTCACATTACTATTTTTGTTGATACCGCTAGGATACTCTGAAGGTAAGCTAGTTTTTGTATCTATGATTACACGCCATGGTGATAGAGCACCATTTGCAAATATCAAAAATGCTGACTATGACTGGGGAACAGAATTATCTGAGCTTACTCCTATAGGTATGCATCAAGAATTTATACTAGGAAGTAAATTAAGACAAAGATATATCAAAAACTTTAAGTTACTTTCATGTAAATATAAGAATCAGAGTATTTTTGTACTATCTAGTCATACTAATCGTACTGTAGAGAGTGCACAGAGTTTATTAATGGGGCTATATCCAGCAGGTACGGGACCTGTTTTGGCTAATGGACAGCGCGCCATTAATGGAGGCTTTCAACCAATTCCTATTATGACTCTGTCAGCAGATTCTAAGCTTATACAATTTCCTTATGAGCAGTATTTGGCTGTGTTGAGAGAGTATGTCTATAACTCTAAAATATGGCAAGATAAGACTAAAGAAGCAGAGCCTAACTTTGCAAAATGGCAGCAAATATTAGGTAATAAAATATCAGGGTTAAATGATGTGATCACTGTAGGCGATGTTTTGATAGTTGCTAAGGCACATGGTAAGCCTCTACCAAAAGGGCTATCTCAAGAAGATGCTGATCAGATAATAGCTCTTACAGATTGGGGCTTAGCACAACAATTCAAATCACAAAAAGTTGCCTATATTATGGGTGGCGAACTTACTAATAGAATAATACAAGATTTAAATAATGCTGCTGAAGGTAAATCCAAATATAAAATGACTTATTACTCAGGTCATGATTTGACTATTTTGGAAGTAATGGGGACATTAGGAGTACCTCTAGCTGAAGCACCAGGCTATGCAAGTAATATGCAATTTGAGCTTTTCAAAGATAGCGATACTTATAAGGTTAAGCTTAGGTATGATGGGAAGTATGTCAAATTACCAATTATGGATGATGATGACAGCTGTACACTAGATGCTCTAAATAAATATATGCAGGGTATTAATAAAAAATTTCAAAAATAAGTTCTAATTATTTTCTTAGATAAGCGGTGTAATATTGCTCAGTCATTCCCTCAGCCTTTCGGTAGTCTGGAATATTTTCTCTTTGCTTACTATCAATTAGTTCAAACTCAATATTTGGAGAGAAGTTCTTTATCAGCTCAGCTTGGGTAACACTATATGGAGGAGTCTGAGATTTTTTGTCATGCTCCATAACGAGTAGTAGTATTTGAGTATTATCAGAGCATACTTGTAGCATCATCTTTGCATACCTAGCTCTTATATCTTCTGGCAAAGCAATATAAGCTCCTCTATCATACCAAATATCAAAAGCAGGTAGGTTTTTGGCTATTTTAGGTAAGTTAAAGATATCTGTTACATATATCTCGATGTCATCGCCTTTATAGAGTCTATAGTTATTGCCATCTACAACCTTATATTTGATATTATTTAGGCTAAAAAATGATAAAACAGCTTTTTCTGATAATTCGATACCAACTACCTTAACGCCGTTAGATAAAAAGTACAGCATATCTATACTACTTCCACACATTGGCACTAAACATACTGAAGAGCTGTTTATATTTAATTTAGAAAAATGCTTAACTAGAAATTCATTTGGCGACTCTTGACAGAAATCGACATCATTGTTTTGCCATCTATCTAACCAGTATTGGTTATGGTTTATCTCGACTTTGCTCATATTATCTTTAATTGGTAATTTATTTAATCTATTAAGAAATATTAACATGAGTGATTAGATAAATATTACTTTTAAATATGGCGATTTATATAATGGTTCTTTATAATTTCGATAGATTATAAAGGAGGAAAAAATGCAAAATCAAAGTTTACTTATCAAAAATGCTACAGTTGTAAATGAAGGCAAAACATTTAAATCTGATGTTTTGGTTGAAAATGGCAAGATTGCACAGGTTGCTGCAAATATAGACAAACCCGCAGATAAAGTTATAGATGCTACAGGCCTACATCTACTACCAGGTATGATAGATGATCAGGTGCATTTCAGAGAGCCTGGTCTTATGCATAAGGGTGAAATCGAGACAGAATCAAAAGCCGCTGTAATGGGTGGTATTACTTCATATATGGAGATGCCAAATGTAAACCCAGCGACTACAGTTGTAGAGCGTTTAGCTGAGAAAAAAGAACGCGCTGCTGCTAGATCTCATGCTAACTATGCTTTTTATCTTGGAGCGACAAATGATAATGTTGAAGAGCTAAAGCGCCTGAAACCAAATGATGCTTGTGCTATCAAAATCTTTATGGGAGCATCGACTGGTAATATGCTAGTGAACAATCCTGAGACTTTAGAAGGTTTCTTTAGAGATAGTCCACTTCTTATCGTAACTCATTGCGAAGATACTCCTATGATTACAGAGCTTGAGAATAAAGCTCGTGAGAAATATGGTGAAAATGTACCTTTTGATTTACATCCAGAGATTCGCTCGCGTGAAGCTTGTTTTAAATCATCAGAGCTTGCAGTAGGTCTTGCTAAGAAGTACAACTCAAGGTTACATGTACTTCATCTGACTACGGCAGAAGAGATGGTACATTTTGATAATTCTATTCCATTGGAAGAGAAGCGAATTACAGCTGAGGTGTGTGCTCATCATTTATTCTTCTCGCGTAAAGACTATGCAGAGAAAGGTGCTCTAATCAAATGTAACCCAGCTATCAAAGAAGAATCTGATCGCTTGAAGTTACTAGAATGTGTTGCAAATGACACAATTGATGTAATTGCGACAGATCATGCCCCACATACTTGGGAAGAGAAGCAAGGAACTTACTTTAAAGCTCCAGCAGGCTTACCGTTAGTTGAAGAAGCTCTTATATCTGTATTAGAGCATTATCACAATGGTTTCTTAACTCTAGAGCAAGTTGTTCAAAAAACTGCTCACGCTCCAGCTATAGTATATAAGGTAAAAGATCGTGGCTTCATCCGCGAAGGTTATGCTGCTGATTTAGTACTTGTGAATTTAGATGAGCCTCATACTCGTACGGATGAACTTAGTCACTATAAGTGTGGTTGGACTCCATTTGCGGGACGCACTTTCAAATCAAAAGTTCAAACAACTATTGTCAATGGTGTAGTTAAGTATCACAAAGGTAAAGTAGTAAGCGATCAAAGAGGGCAATGCTTAGAGTTTAATCATGAGTTTTAAGTAATAGTTTCGCTACTTACTTCGTAAGTTATAGCGACATACTTTTTTCATGGCAGAAAAAGTATGCAAAACTGCCTAGCACTACGCTATCGTAGTCAAAACCAAATGGAAAATAAAAAACTCACTTCGTTCATACAGTTTTATTTTCTTATCATTTGCTTTTGAAACTACTAACCGCTAATGTGCTGATTCCCCTTCAAATATTGAAGGGGTGGCTTGCGAAGCAAGATGGGGTAGTTTTTAGTCATCCTATGGCTTGACCATAGGATCCATAGAGGGTTTAAACTAAAGATAAGAAATAGATTCTACGATCGAGTCTTAGAATGACAAAGCGAGTTATTTTATATACTCATCAAACCAAGAAATTTGCTTAGCTAGTATTTTCTTTAAAGGTAACACTCATAGTTTATTAGGCTTATTAGTTTTTATACAGTATATGAGACTCTTCAACTGGATTTACAGAGTCAATTTTAAATCATTTAACAGTGTGTCAAGAGCAGTTAAAACTGCTACTAATATCTAACTTATCTACTCATATTTGTGGTCATAATACTTACTTCCTAAAGCTTTACCCAAATACTTGTCAACCTGTAATGCTTCTGGAGTAGAATCTGTAGGTCTACGAGGATTGACTCGGTCGTTAATCCAAGTATTATTGTTCCAATATTTCGTAGTTGCAATACACTCTTTAACAAAACCTTTTATCAAGTATCGGTCTTGAATTTGCATGCAACCAGTTATAAAAAGATCAACATATGACTGAATGATCGGAAACTCTGTAGTAGGTTTTTGAATATCTTTAGGCTGTTTTGCATATATCCAATAATCACCCTTCTGAAGGTTTTTCAGACCTAAAGATTTAATATCACTAGAAGGAATCTTATACCTACAGTAAAAATTTTCTCTCTCATCTGCCTGTTTTACACCCTTATAATCTACAGGGTAATACACAGCATTTAGATGTTCACCAGGTTTAGGAACTACTAATAAGCCTGTGGTACGATAGCTTCCACCAGCTCTTAATCCCCAAACTCTCTCAAAATTTTTAACCTCCACAGGGTATACATTTTTTGCCTGGGGATTTGTTCTCATTCTTGAACTATCATTCATTAAACTACCGTAACCAACAATAAAATTTAGTTGAGAACTATCTATTTGTGGATGGCACTGATCTGCAAAAACAGAACCCCAAAATGTGACCGAAGTGATTAAAAAAACTAACCTTTTCATCTTATAACCCTTAATTTCCTTCCTACTTTATACTGTATAAAATAAAAATATCAAATTTATACATCAACACTTATATTTAACTCTTAATTAGTTGCAAGTTTGTTATAGAGCTGAATTATTTAATAAATTCATCAAACCAAGCAATTTGCTTAGCTAGTATTTTCTTTAAAGGCTCACCTTCATAACATTCATAGTGACTAATACCTTCTAGAATCATTAGCTCTTTTGGCTCATTAGCTTTTTCATATAATATATGTGACTCTTCAACTGGGTTTACAGAGTCAGTATCAGAAGCAACTATTAGTACAGGGATTTTTAAATCACCAATATAGTTCTCAGGTTTATGCGATATAGTTTCATTAACTGTAAGAAATGGAATCTTAATATCAAAAGCATCATACTCTTTACTATATCTTTCATAAAAGCCTTTAGACTGCTCATCTGTTAGCACCTTATGTAAAGGTACCATCATCTCTTTACCAGTTTTTTCTTTTTTAGCTAACATTTTTTCAATCATGCCAAGGAATTTCTCTTTTTCTTCATCTGACATGTCGCCTGTGATTACTCTCTCACCATTAGCAAAAGTTAGCTGAACAGATAGACATTTGATGAGATCATTTTGTGCAGCTGCTGTGATAGCGTTAGCACCACCATAAGAAGTACCCCAAAGTCCAATTTTATTGGAGTCAACAAAATCTAAACCAGCAACATAATCAATCGCAGAATGAATATCTTCAATTTGTAGTTTTGGTACTAGTCGACCTCTTTCGCCTTCGCTCTCGCCAAAGCCTCTATAGTCAAAGTTAAGTACAACATACCCAGCCTTTGCAAAAGCTTCTGCATATGCCGGTAACAATACCTCTTTAAACCCAGCAAAACCATGACATAAAATTATCGCGGGATATTTATTGTTTTGATCAAAGTTTTCAGGTTTATATAGCTGTGCTGATATATTACACCCATGAGATGTGAAGTTTACTTTTTCCATATTTCTTCTAGTTGTTAGTTTATATACTTGTGTAACTTTATTTTAGCAGAAATTAAGAGTGGTAACTTGTAGAAGAGATTTTTATATACAAACTTATTATGACAAAAGAGTATACTAGGTGTAAGTAAATCTTATTATTGACATTGAACATGGATAAACAGCAAATAATTACTGCTACACAAAATTGGGTCAAGACATTTGTTGTCGAAATGAATCTTTGTCCATTCGCTAAACGTGAAGTTGTTAAAAATAGAGTTCGCTATTTTGTCTCACAAGCAACAAATACAGAGCAATTATTAGCAGAAGTACAAGCAGAACTTAAGCTATTAGAGAGTGACACGAATATTGAGACAACTCTAGTTATTCATCCGTATATTTTACAAGACTTCTACGACTACAATGACTTTCTGTATGATACAGATAATCTTTTGATTGATCTGTCATTAGAAGGAGTTTATCAGATAGCAAGTTTTCATCCTGATTATCAGTTTGATGGTGTAGACTTAGATGATGTTGAGAACTATACAAACCGTTCGCCTTATCCGATGTTGCATTTGATTCGTGAAGAGTCTCTTGAGAGAGCAATAGCAAACTATCCAAACCCTGATGATATTCCTCAAAGAAATATTGACTTAATGAATAAGCTTGGAATAGATAAAGTTAAAGCTTTGTTGAAATCATGTTTTGATATCTGAGGCGAAAAGTCTGCTGGCTAATTAACTTATAGTTACTGATTTTTATACCAATATTTGTCTAATAATATAATCGCCCAGTGACTCAGATATTATGTTAAGAACTCTTTCTCCAACTTCAATCAACAATAGTATAAATAGTGCGATAAAGATTCCTAAAGCTCTATATGCACCATCAGAGAAACTAAAAAACTCAAGTTTTGTTGGGAAACAGACTATCATAAATGCTCTATTTGCTTGCTCATAAGCATATCCATACAATGGATGTTGTAATGCAAAGTACGTAAAGATTGTTGAGAAAAGTATAAATAATGGAAATATAACAATTGGTAAATAGCTTGATATTACAATACAAGCAATACCGCATGATACTCCTAGTAAACACCCAAAGAATCTTCGATGAAATACAAGGACAGTTTTATTTATCTCAACTCCGGATATAATTACGATAGTTATAATCATATTGATTGAGCCACCAGGGACATTTACAAACATCCAAAATAGTACAGCCAAACTCATTGCAATAAATATTCTAGTGGTATTTAATAGAGCGTCTTGATCTGATAATGGGGTTGCTGGTGAGAAGCTTTTTCCTTTTTTAATGGGTAATATAAGTACAAATATTAAGGCGCATAAAACACCAAGAATATTGGTGAGTATTCTATACTCTGTCAAATAAAAAGCATTGGTAGGCTCTACGATACAACCAGCCCCGATAAAAGATATATGTAAACCAATGAACAGTAGAAAATAGCCCTCTTGAGGATAGATTTTTGAAAAAAATAAGAATATAGCTCCTACTATAAAAATAATAAGTATGCCTACAAATGAAAATTCAACAAAAAGTATACTTAAGTATAAACCTATAATAGAGCCAATAATTGTAGCAACAACTCTTCTCCACGACTTATAGATAGTAAGAGAGGATCCTGTTGAGAATATTACGATGGCAGCTGTAGCAGCCCAAAAAGGATAATCAAAATTTAGAGCATCATTAATGATAATTGCTACTACACCACATATAGAAATTACTATAGATATTAGCAGTATTTCTAGAGATTCTTCTTTTTTGATATCATAGAATTTAGAACCATACATGGACATCTCCACCAAGTCTAAACTCTTTTGTATCTTTAGATAAAACTTCTATGAGTACAGGAAATCTATAATCTAATCTAACCCAGTCTATATTTCTTTCAATATGGTAGAGAGCTGAGAAGTTGTCATATTCCGGTCTTGTGATTCCTTTTTCGATATCAACTATTCTACCTGTATATTTCTTAAACCCTGTTAGGCTTGTAGTCATACTGACAGTCTGGCCAACAGATAAGTATCTAATATTACTTTCTTTGACATTTGCCACAACATACCATTTATGAGTATCAACGATAGAAAATAAGTCTTCTCCTTTATTAATGAAATCGCCTTTTTGTAATATAAAGTTTGAAATATATCCATTTGTTGTAGCTTTGATAGAACATCTACTCAAAGAGTACTTTTTTTGATCAATCTTTGATTGAGTTATTTTTTCATCAGATAGAAGATCATTTTGTCTGATTTTTAGGTTATCTACATTCTGACACGCTTTGACAAATTGAGACTCACTAGATATTAAGTTCTTTTCAGCTAAGTCTTTTTGCTGATCAGATACGGCACCATCTCTTATTAGACGCTTATATCTCTCAAAATTTCTTTTCTCAACAACTAGGCTTTCTCTGGCTAAATCTCTTTGCTTTTCAGCAAGTTTTATTTTTATAACAACATCTTTAAGTTCTAGAGTTATTTTCTTTTCTTGTGATTGTAGTATATTGAGCTCTTTTGTTATGTATCTACAGTCTAGCTCAAATAATGTATCACCTTTATTTACATATGATCCTTTTTTGATGTATATCTTCTGAACCTGTCCATTTTCTACACTATTTACTCTGGTAAAATTAGCATATAAATAAGCATCTCTCTCGAAGCTAGCATCAAAGTATAAAAAAATACATATAAGAAAAATAATAATAAATAATATTATTACAGCAGCCATTAGTTTAGATATTTTCATCGTAAAACTCTTTTACTTAATTTTGATTGAATTACAGCAGCTTCAGGTGCAAATCTTATGAAGAATTATTATTTGTTATACGGCTAACCCTTCTTTAAGAGTATTTAGCAGAGCTGAAGATCTAATAGAGTCTCCGTTACTATCATATTTGATCATAATCTTTGTGACATTTTTTGAGATTCTGTAGATAATTATTTTTAGTCGATCACTAGGGTCATTATTGTCTATAGCTACTATAGTTGCTTTGTCATTAGTTTGACTATTTTCTACTAAATGGTAAGGATGACCATTCTCATTATAAGTAATACCTGTCTTGATACTATTGATTGTCATCTGATAGACTTTGTCAAAATTATAATTAAGTTCTGTAATGTAGTATCCATTTTCATACTCAGTATCATCAATCGAGACACAGCTTGTATTCATGACAGTTATGAGTATTATTAGAGTTATTCTTAGGAATGATTTGGAGTAGTTCTTCATAATGTAATTTCCTATATATCGCAGATTTTTATAAAAAATTTCTAATATATATTTTCACACTAAAATTATCTTTGAAAAACATATAAAATAATAATTATGTATTTCCAAATTGGAAATAGTGTGGATAGGTTTGATTGCATGAAAAGTTTCATTCTAGTAGCTAAGAATCGTAGTTTTACGGTAGCAGCTAGAAAACAAGGTTTTGGATTGGCAAAAGTTAGTAAACAGATTAATTTTCTTGAAGAATGGTTATCATCATCACTTTTTATACGTACTACAAGAAAAGTAGAGTTAACAGCCAAAGGAGAAGCATTTCTTGACTACGCACAAGATATTGTAAAGCGTGTCGAAGATGCACAAAATGATATTGAGAATAGAGATATACAGCCAAGAGGTGAGATAGCAGTCTCAATAACAGCAGGACTCAATGTGGCTTTTTTTATTGAGCATTTTGCTAATTTTTTATCAAAATATGATCAAGTAAAGCTCAATATACATAATATTAATTCCCCACTTACAGTATTAGAAGGTACATGTGATGTCTCCATAAGTTCTATAGATGTTGCTGACCCTAGACTGGTTAAATATGTTTTTTGTTCGTTTAAGCGTAAATTGTATGCATCACCTAGATATCTTGAGAAAAAAGGAATCCCTAGATCTTTATCAGAACTGTCTCATCATAATACTTTAGTAAATACCCTCACTCACCCCAAAGGTTGGCAGTTTGGTAAATCAGCTGTAAATCTGAACTATGATTATTTATCTAGCTCAACAGATGAATTAAAAAATGCAGCCATACACGGACTGGGAATTATTTGGTCGATTGACCCCTTAGTTAGACAAGAGGTTAATTCTGGAGAGCTGATAGAAATTAAGATGGATGAAGCTCAAGAAGATGTTAAGTTGTATTGCTATTTTTTACAAACATCAAAACAAGATAAGAGACGTATTCTTGCAGAATATTTGCTTGAGAATGTAGATATTCTCTAAGCTTAGTATTATTTTATCGGTATCATAACTTCATTAGTACGTAAGAATGGTATTGTCCATGGCGGATTATACCCAGCTGCCTCAGGTTGACCATCTATCTCGTAGTTGTTGGCTTTTATCCATGTTTTAAGTTTAGTCGTATTGCTATCTATAGAGTCTTTATTTAAGAAACCACTAAATGTAACTACCGCCATTTTAGTTTCAGGTTTCTCAACCAATTTGATTTTATCACTAGTTGGTTTTGGAGCATTTTGTAGAGTATATTGAGCCGGTAGTACAAAAGCTATAGTCCATGATTTATCGTCTCCAGCTATCATTACTGGAGCTGTCATCTGAATTTTTTGTGAAGATTGTTCTATTTTGACAGGAGCAGTCATTTGTATATCTTGTTTAGCAATGTTTGCACCAGTTATGTATCTAAACAAGTAGCCAAAACCTTTGTTGACAGCAGACTTATAGTCAGAGTCTTCGACAGTTACTTGAGCTTCAGTAAGAGGAGCATAAACTCTAACAGAAAAATCATCATCTTTTTTAATGTTTGTATATTTAGCTTGAGGAGTATTATTAATTCCAACTATGCTACAAGATGATAATGCTAAAGCGGATAGTACCGATAAAGATTTTTTTAACATATCTTACAATCCTTAGAATTTGCTGTAAAAGATATCTATACTTGTCATTATAAATCACAATATGGTTATCTAAGAGTTAAAGTTTTGTAAGGTTACGTTGTTATAACTGTGCAAAACTTAAATAAAATAAGGTTTAAATATGACTAAATTACTCAAGATAATAGCGCTCCTTGCTGTTATGGTAGGAGCCTCTTACGCTTCGGTTGAAAAGCCTCTTAATCTTTTGGTCGAAAGAGCTTCTTTGATGCAAGGTGTCGGAATATGTAAGCATAAGCTTAATAGTCCTCTATATGATGCAGATCAAGAGCTTAGAGTACTACAAAATGCTCAAGCTTTAGCAAAAAAGAATCATTTAGAATCTAGCTCGTTTCTGATTTTTATCCAATTACAAATGGATTTATCTAAGCAAATAGAAGATTATTATGCGAAAAATGCAACTCAGCAACAGCTTGAGCAACAAAGCTCAGATTGTTTGTCTATATATCGAGATAAGATTAAAAAAGTTGATGAACAACTCTATCCGGCAATAAGTCAAAACATCAGCGAAATTAATAAAGATAAAGACTTAACTAAAAAGCTTAGTGAGCTTGTGAAAAAACAAAATATTAAAGGTATCCCTCAAGATCCAAGCTATCTAGAATTATTAGCAAATAGTTTGCAAAGTATCAAAGTAGATCAATAAGTTGACTTGAATAATTTAAAAGAAAAAACTTTAAGCTATTAATTATTTTTTATCCATTTTTGTCTTAAGTCTAAAGTAAATGGATATTCTTTGTTTTTAGGCATTTTATGGTAGTTAAACTGTTTAGAACTACCTTTTTTATCTACAATAACCCTATTGGTTTCATTATTATAGGTAGTATTGCCAGTAGCTGATACAACAGGATCATTTTCAACAAGATCGCCTTGAGAATGATTGAAATCCCAGTATCTGTTAATTCTACGTGATTCCGCTTCGTATGAGTTAACAGGGAATGTCTCATAACTTCTGCCACCCGGATGAGAAACAAAGTAGTTAAAGCCACCTATAGATCTATTATTCCATTTATCAACGATATCAAAAGTTAATGGAGTATCAACACCAATAGTTGGATGTAATGCTGACCACGGCTGCCATGCTTTGTATCGAACACCACTGACATACTCTCCTTCAATATTTGTCTTTGATAATGGGATTTGTACACCATTACATGTTACAGCATATCTTTCATCGTTAAAGTTTTGGATTTTCAGCTGTAATCTCTCTACAGAAGAGTCAACATATCTTGCGGTTCCTTGAGAGCTAGATTCTTCACCTAATACATGCCATGGTTCTATAGCAGCTCTTATCTCGCAGTGCATATTGTTGATAGTAGTCATACCATATAGAGGGAATCTAAACTCAAAGAATGGATCAAACCATTCAAGTTTAAACTCATAGCCTTCATCATTTAGAAACTGTACAACTTCTCTAATATCTTCTTTTACATAATGCTCTAATAAGAACTTATCATGTAATCTTGTCCCCCAGCGTACTAAGTCATGCTTGTATGGTTTTTTCCAAAAACAAGATACCAATGCTCTTACTAATAGCATTTGCAATAGTGCCATCTGAGAATGAGGAGGCATATCAAAGGCTCTAAGCTCTAAAATACCTAGCCTACCTGAGCTACTATCTGGTGAGTAAAGTTTGTCGATACAAAACTCACTTCTGTGTGTGTTACCAGTAATATCAGTCAGCATATGTCTAAATAATCTATCAACTAACCAGAATGGTACATTTGTATCATCATCTGGTATTTGTGAGAAGGCTATTTCTAATTCGTATAGATTTTCTAATCTGCCTTCATCGACTCTTGGTGCTTGAGAAGTAGGACCAATAAATGCACCACTAAATAAGTATGATAAACCAGGGTGATGTTGCCAAAATGTTATTAGACTTCTAAGTAAATTAGGTCTTCTTAAAAGTGGCGAATCACTTGGTTTGGCAGCACCTAGAGTAACATGGTTACCGCCACCAGTACCAGTGTGTTTGCCATCAATTGCAAATTTCTCAGTACCAAGTCTACACTGTCTAGCATCTTCATATAAGCTAAGTATATTATCACTTAGCTCTTTCCATGAGTGTGCTGGTTGGATGTTTACTTCTATAACACCTGGATCTGGAGTTACTTTTATTCTATCTGTTCTATTATCTTGAGGTGGCTCATAACCCTCTATAATAACTGCCATATTTAGTTTCTTAGCAGTTGCTTCTATAGAGGCTATCAGATCTAAGAATGCTTCAGTATCATTTATCGGTGGTAAGAATATACATAGCTTATTATTTCTAATTTCTGTAGAAATAGCAGTTCTTACAAATGCACTATAAGTGTTATGAGGTGTAGTATTTGAGTTAATCTCTTTTGCTCTTTGCTCAACCGGAGTTATATAGTCGCCAAGGTTAGGGTATGATGCAAACAAGTCTGTTTCGACAGATTTTTCAATTTCGACATGAGGTTTAAGGATTAATGAGTCTAAAGGAAGTCTAAAGCCAAGCGGAGAATTACCTGCTAATAAAAACATATTTCCTCTTCTAAACTCCCATTTGGAGCCTATCCATTTTGTTTTACCAAAATCTAAGGGTAAGGCATAACCAACTTCTTCATCTAATCCAAAACTCAACTTCTCAGCTATAGTACGTCTTTCTAAAGAATCTTTGAGACTATATTTCATTGGATCGACATCTACAGGAAGCTCAGCTTCTTTCATTATGTAGTAGATAGGATCTTCATAAGCAGCTATGATATTTTGATCGCTAACTCCCAAAATCAAAGATAGTGTAGATAGAAATTTTTTAGCATCAGTAGTTTTATATGGATATGATTTGCTCATATCTGCCAATAGTTCAGGATTTTTCCATACTGGATTGCCATCTTTTCGCCAATAGACAGTAGTTTGCCATCTTGGAAGAGGCTCTCCTGGGTACCATTTACCTTGAGCATGATGTAATAATCCACCGTTGGTTGTAGATGATAATAGTTTTCTAGATAGTTTATTCGCCAGCTCTCTTTTGTGTGGACCATCAGCTTCTGTATTCCACTGAGCTGATTCCATATCATCTATAGATACGAAAGTTGGCTCACCTCCCATTGTTAATCGCACATCATTTTCAACCAGGTCCCTATCAACTTTGAAGCCTAAATTGTAAATATCTTGCCATTGGTTTTCTGTATATGGTTTGGTAACTCTTGGAGACTCAAATATTCTTGTGACCTTGTTCTCGTAGAAGAACTCTGTTTCACAGACATCAGTAGCACCCTCGATAGCATGAGCACTATTATAGTGAGGGGTACACGCTAGAGGGATATGGCCTTCTCCAGCAAAAAGCCCACTAGTAGAGTCTAGACCAATCCAGCCTGCTCCAGGTACATAAACTTCAGTCCAAGCATGTAAGTCTGTAAAATCTTCTTCTGGGCCATTAGGTCCATCTAATGAATCAACATCAGCTTTTAGTTGTACTAAATAGCCAGATACAAATCTTGCTGCAAGTCCAAGATGTCTTAGAACCTGTACAAATAACCAAGAGAAGTCTCGACAGCTACCTAGTTTCTTATCAAGTGTTTCTTTAGGTGTTTGTACACCTGGCTCAAGGCGGATAGTATAATCAAGAGTGTCGTATATTTTTTGATTTATTTCCACTAAGAAGTCTATTATAGGTTTCTTAGACTTATCTACTGATGCAACAAAGTCTCTTAATTCTTTTGAATCATCTTCTAACTCTAGATATGGTGCTAACTCTTTTTTCAAATCTTTTTTGTACTGGAAAGGGTAGTCCTTTGCTCCTTCTTCAACAAAGAAATCAAAAGGATTAATGGTAATCATGTCAGCAATAATCTCAACATCAATACTAAACTCATCAGTTCGTTCAGGAAAGACTAATCTTGCTAGATAGTTTCCAAAAGGGTCTTGTTGCCAATTAATAAAATGGCTATTTGGCTTAATTTTAAGCGAGTAAGATTCTATCGGTGTTCTGCTATGCGGAGCTGGTCTTAATCTTATTATATGAGGAGATAATGAAATTTTCTTATCGTACTTATATTGAGTTTTATGAGAAATAACTACTTTTAAAGCCATAATAAACCTACCTTTTATGCTTCTGTAATGAGATACATAGATAAAAATAATCATCTATATAATCTAATAATACATAATTTTAAGGATTTTATGAAAAGTAAGTTGATTTCTAGAGATAAAAAAAAATAGATAGTATCAAAATAAAAAATATGAAAACCTAATTTACTATAAGCTTTCATATTCAATTGTCATGATTGGATATATGTCGAAATAACAAAGTAAAAATATGGTTTACTATCACCGTAAATTAAACTAATATATAGTTTCAACATCGATTAATCATTTGAGAAATTTAATGAAAATAATGTTCTCAGCAGATGGTATCTCTAAATCAGATTTAGAGAAAACAGCCTCTGTTTCAAAGTATGTTGACTGTGTTAAAATTGGTCATATTTTATGTTCAACTCTATCATTTAAAGAAATTCATCAATTAGTTGGCGATAAAGATATTTTTTTGGATTTTAAATTACACGATATTCCTAATACAGTTAAAACTGCAATAGAAAACTACTCAAAAGCTATCCCAAATTTTAAATACTTCACATTTCACGGTACTGCTAGTGATGAAATGGTCAAAGCAGCACTTACAGCAGATACTCAAGCAATACCATTAGCTGTGATTACTCTTAGTAGTGATGCTAATTTTGATAAGGCAGATAGTCTAGCAAAATTTCAGAGATGTGTGGATTTAGGTGTGGAAAACTTTATATGTCATCCACATTTAGTTGCAGATGTTAGAGCAAAATTTGGGGATAAAATTAAATTGTATGTACCCGGTGTACGACTTGAAAGTGACTTAAGTGATGATCACTTTAATGCTTTGACACCTAAAAAAGCTAAAGAGCTAGGTGTTGACTACATTATCGTAGGTAGACCTCTTCTACGTGCAGATGATATTGTTGAGAAGCTAAAAGAATTTGAGTGTTAAGATGCAAAATCAAGATCTTAAAAGAATAATAATCTCGCCACCGTTTGGCAAATATCTTAAATTTACCGAAACCTCTAATGTTTATGGTTCTTTTACAGTTAATAGACGCTGGGGGCTTATCAAACAAGCTCTTAAAACTATCCGTAAAATAGATAAAAATGCTTGGCGTAATAAGATTGGTTTGCGTAACCCAGGGTTGGCAAATGCAAAGCCACCGAAAAGGTCGCAAGATATTATATCTTTGGCTGCATTAGAGATGTCAGACTGGAATAGTTTTGCAGAGACTTTAAAGTTACCAAAGTTTGCCAATCATAAGAATATTGAGATAAATATAGGTTGTCCTAATGCTAGTATTGTTGATTTTCCAGCTGAATTAGCTTCGATATTTGCTGATAGAAATATCAGTATCAAAATGCCACCAACTGTAGATCATAATGCTAAGATTAGAGAGTATCTTGCAGTAGGTATTACAACTTTTCATTTATGTAATACTATACCTACAGCTAAGGGTGGTATCTCAGGTTATCCTTTACATGAATATAGTTTGCCTGCTATCAAAAAAGCTAGAGAAGAGTTCGGCGATTGTATCACTATTATTGGCGGTGGTGGCATTTACACGCTAGATGATGCCAAGAAATATATCGAGACTGGAGCGGATCATTTATCGCTAAGCTCTATAATGTTTAATCCTATTAAGGGTAAAAAATTAGTTAAAGAGATTGTTAAAAATTTTGGTTAGATTAATTTTTAAAAGCCTTTATTATTTGATTTAGCTACTTATTTTTTTCATGGCAAAAAAAGTATGCAAAACTGCCTAGCACTACTAATCGCTAATGTGCGCCTTAAATTATCTAGTATTAGTCTTATGTAAGAAGTTAGTAGCCTTTCTTTTTAAGTAGTAGCTTATCTGTATTTTTATAAGACTGAGGGGCAAAATCTCCCATCCATTCTTTAACTGCTTTGAAGTTCTCGATAAATGTTTGTTTATCGCCATCTGATACTTTCTCAGCATTAGAGTTTACAAATTCAGCAAATTCGGCGATAGTTTGTTGTCTTTGCTTATCTGACATAATAATATCAGCATATAAGCCTGGACCTTGGCTAAAAAGTCTACCAACAATATTGAGTTCCATTTTATATACAGGGCTTGCTAGCTTTAGCATTTTTTGGATATCAACATTCTTATGTTTAAGAAATAGACCTAGACAGTAGACACTAAAATGCTCAATACCTTGGATAAAAGTCATAGCTTCATCATGCTCTTCGGCAGTCATCTTTTCGATACTAAAGCCAATTCTCGCTAGATCATCGATAAAGTATTGATACTTATCTTGCTGTTTACCAGCACAGACTACAATTACCTGATTATCTGGAGAGCTAATAGTTGGACCAAATATGGGATGTAGACCCACTACAGGACCATCATAATTAGCTAACATACTATCTAAAGGTTCTTTTTTGATACTAGTATAGTCAGCTAATATAGTGCCTTCAGAAAGATAGGGTATTGTTTTTTTGATAATTTCATCAGTTAAATATATTGGTACAGATAATATAACAATGTCTTGATTAGCAAGTTTTTGCTCGGGCGTTTCCCAATCACTTTCATCAAAAATAGTTAGTGCATACTCAGGTAGGAATTTACTAAAGATATTTTGAGTCATTTGACCCATTTCACCATTACCACCAACTATACAAATTCTTTTTTGCATGTTTATACCTTAAAAGTAAAAGTTACAGGACCATCATTTGTCAAAGACACTTTCATATCAGCACCAAATATTCCTGTTTGGACTTTATCATATTTATTCTTGAATATATCTACAAACTCTTTGAATTTTTCTTTTGCAATTTCCGGAGGACAACCACTACTAAAGCTTGGCCTATTACCTTTCTTTGTATCAGCAGCAAGTGTAAATTGTGGTACAAGAATTATCCCTCCATCAATATCTGCTAGTGATAAGTTCATCTTGCCTACATCATCTTCAAATATACGATACTTGATGATTTTATCAGTCATTTTTTCGAAGTTTTGGTGGGTGTCTTCTTTCTCAACACAGACTAGTGCTAAGATACCTTTATCTATATCAGCAACTTTTTGACCATCAACTACTACATTTGCGCAGTTTACTCTTTGTATGATACTAAGCATATCAATATATTGTTTTTGTTAAATCAATCCTTAAATTGTATCAAAAACATCTGTATACTCTTACAAAAATATTTGCTAAATAAAATCTCTAAATGAAAAAAATATTTCCCTTGGTTCTTTTTGTCATTTTGTATCTTTTGATATGGGATGGGCTAACTCTCTTGATTCATTCGCCTTATAGTATTTCTCCTGATACTGCAGAAAATATTATGTGGGGCATGCATCCAAGTTTAATGTATGATAAGCATCCTGGTTTAGGAGCACTATTCCTTAAGTCATTTGTATTACTTTTTTCACCATTATTAGCGAATCTACTGGCAACATCTATTTGTATAGTTGTTACATGGCTCTATGTATACAAGATAATGAGGCTATATTTTGAGCATAAAGAAGCTATTTTTGTTACCTTACTATCATTATTAAGCTTTTTTTATATGGGAGAATTTTTTCTTCAATATAATCAAAATATAATACTGCTACCATTTTGGACAGCAAGTGCTTATTTTTTTATAAAAGCTATAGATTCTAATAGAACTATCTATTGGCTTTTAACTGCTTTAATAGTTGCTTTAGCAGTGTATGCTAAGTTTCAAATAGCTATAGTAGCAGTAGCAATGCTGGCGTATTTAATATTTAATTATAAAGCTTGTTACACTAAGAATATTTTGTTATCAGCTATATTTGGTTTTGTATTACTAATACCAGGTATGGTTTCTTTGTATGAGCTTAACTTTATCACTATACATTATGCCGCAGCTAGAGTTGCTGAGCCTAATTCTAGTATGCTTTTTAATATATTTAATGGTTTATTTGATAGTATATTTCAGCTACTTAATTTTGCTGTTGCTATAGTTATTCTTGTATATTTAGCTTTTAGAAAGAATTTAGTGAGAAGTGACTCTAAATTAGTCAATAACCAAAAGGCTATAGTTTATATAGGAGTTGTTCCATATATAATTTTTTGTTTATTAGAAGTGTTTAATGGAGCATTACCAACAGAGTGGTTAGTGTGTGCTACAGCATTATTTATTCCTGCTATATATGTGTTATTAAAGCTGAAAGTTTCTAATATTTCTATATATAAAATAGTGATGTTCGGTTTGATTGTGAATCTGGTTTATTTTATTGTGTTTAATATAAATACTTTCACAAATAATAGAATAGAGCATAATAACATTGGCAATGGTATTGCCGTAGTAGCCGATAATTTAATTAAAGATAATCACTTAGCTTACCCAGAGTATGCATCAGGAAGCTGGGATTATGGACTTTATCTGACAGCATTTATGAGTAAACACCCTAACTTTGTAAGAGAGTGGTACAAGTTAAGCTCTAAAGGCTCTACTATGGTTATGGTTTTCCCTGGCTGTGGTGGTGAATATGGTTATATAGATAATGATATCAAAACACTCGGCTATAAGGTTATTTATAAGACTTGCCAAAATGTACAATTAACAGATAAAATAAAACCTCAAGAGAAACCTTTTACATTCTATTTTGTTGAGAAGTAGACTTTCTTATATGTGCCATAAAAATTATAACTATAATAATTACACATAAAACTGGTCCAAGTATAATGGGAACCTGTTTGTCTATATGTTGACCTAAGAATCCAGAAATAAATAAGCAGATTGAAGCGCCGATTGAGCCAGACATTATCAAGAAAGAAGACACTTTAGGACTTGAGTAATTAGCATTATTTATACCATAGCCTAGAAGTGTAGGAAACATCGCCGCACATCCAAATCCTAATACTACACCACCTAATATAAATCCATAAAGACTCTCAGCAATCAAGAATATTATAAATCCTATCAAAGTAATAAATGAACTTATCATAATATAAACAGCAGGCTTAATTCTTGTAAGTACGAATAGTCCTACAATCAATCTTGAAATAGCAATAATACCCCAAAATAAGCCGATAATAAGACCGACATCGGTGACTTTTAGGTGCTTAGCTTCTTGTAAATATGGTGAGAACCAATATGAAACAATATATTCGATATATACATAAATCATTATCGCTAATGCAATCAGCACTACACTAAGATTTAGAAGTTTTGGTTTAGATGATTCGAGCTTGTTATCTACGTTATCAATTTTGATTGAACTTTTATCTTCAAATTTAGTCAAAAATATAATTACTAATAACACTAAGTATAAGCATCCCATGCCTATAAATACTGCACGCCATGAGAAGTGTTCAACTATATGACCACCAATAAAGGGTACAAATGCAGATCCTGCGCCAAAGAAGAAATTTAGAACATTTAGGCGTGATTCACTTTTGCCACTTTTAGCGTATGCTGCATGAATAGTCTGACTAACAGCAGGAACTAAAAAGCCTACACAAGTACCATTTAAAAGAGCACACAAAGCGTAGATATATAAAGGAAATCCTGCTGCTATAGTAAATTGAGCGATAAGGCCTATTATCAAGGCAATTAATAAGGTATTTCTGCAACCTAAAGAGCTCATTGTTTTTGAGCTTAAGGCGTTACCTATCAAGAGACCTAATATATTCAACACATCAATATAGACAATATGTGATACATTTACATGATAATGACTAGAAATTTGAGGTGATACTAGTCCTAATATAGCTCCAAAACCACCTGTAATAAAAGCAGCTATGAAACAAATACTTACGGCTTTTATTTTTAAGTTTTCTGGGACTATAAAAGTTGATAATTGATTACTTGTATTAATTGATGCCATTTTGAGTCTCTATAGTTGTTTATTAAATTTATTAATCTTTGCTAGATGAGTTTCAAACAAAAAACACCAAATGTAAGATTAGATGATAGAGTCTTTTATTAAACTACTTATTTTGTGGTAGTAATTTTGCTATTAGTTCAGGTACAACAACATCAACTTTAGCGTGATATTTATCTAAACTAAAGTTACCACAGTCATACTCAGCAGTAGCGAGGATTTCTTTTGTTTTAGCATCAGAAAGTTTATAATCAACTTTTGATAAGTGTTTAACACCCATCCAATGCATATCTGCAACATACTCTAAATTTGCTTGACAATCTTTGCTTTCTCCATTGTAAACTTTTACACCTTGTTTCTCTAGAACAGAGGTTGTCTCATCAACAAATCCATCGACTGTCACTTTAGGATTATTGATAATACAAATACTATTAATCTTTTCCTTTGCAGCATTTATATGAAAACTCTCAGCATTTGCGACACTATATGATGCGATAAGTACACCAAGAATCAAAAATTTTTTCATAACTTTCATCCTAAGTTTTTTAATATACACTTATGATTCTAATAATATTTAATTAAAATATCAATCGAACTTCACTGCAATGAAAAGAGGTAGATACTCTTAAACATTATAGGATTAAATCATTTCCATATTAAACTAAGCTCATGTAGCTTGACAGTTATATCATTTTTATTAGCTACATTTATCTGTAATGTATTTTCTATTATATTAGAAGGATCAAATCGCATCGTAATAGACTCTTCACCTTTATTAACAAAAAGCTCTATACTAGTTGTATCTAAGAAAATATCTACACTTACATTTTGAGATGATATATCTACTATAGAAGCCTCTGTCATGACTTCCGAGAAGTTATTTTTTACAATTAACTGATTATTTTGATAGCTAATATTAAAGATATGATTTTGATTAGTTTTAAGAAGATTTAGTTGCCATTGCTCTTTAGAGCTAAAATCTAAATTTAGTTCTATTAGATTTGAAAGCAGAGCAATATCTTGATCGAAGCTTCTGAGTTCTATAGTTTTATTTCTAAGGTTTTTATAATTATCTACAGGATAAGATAAAAGTTTATCTTCGTTCATTCTAAGCTGTCTCATTAAGCTCATAGCACCTGCAGAATCTTCTTTTGCGCGATTTTTAAAATCTTCCCAACAGTTCATCCAGCCTATAGCATACCTATTACCATTAGCTTCGAAAGTTTGTGGAGCATAAAATTCCTTCGCTGAATCTATGTATCTAAGGGGAGTCTTAGGTATAAAATGTTTACCATCAAAATCACCAATATAGTAATACGATTGATAATTAAAATCTTTTTTATCTTTAGTTTCAAATATTGACAAAATAAGAACATATTTACCATCAAGGTAAAATAGATCTGGACACTCTAATGTTCTACCTGAGAGAGTTTTTTCTTGAAATAAGATACTATGATAAATCCAGCTCTCAGCATCATCAGATCTATACAGTACAACGCTTGGGTATCCATTTGCATAGGTGCCAATAATTAGGTAGTAACAGCCAAATTTTTCATCAAACCATACTTTAGTATCTCTAAAATCATAAGAACAAAAATCTGGCTTACGATTTATTACGGTTTTGGGTTTTGAGAAGTGAATACCATCTTTGCTTTTGATGAGATTTTGTTTTTCTATAAAGATATTTGGAGTATTGTCTAAATCTTCAAAATGCTCTGTATAAGTTAGAAAAAGCTCATTATTGACAACTGTAGCACTTCCTGAGAAGGCGCCACCAATATATCTATCATCAAGATCGTTTTGTGGGTAAATAGCAATAGGTAGATGTTGCCAGTGTACCATATCTTCAGATACAGCATGTCCCCAGTGTAGCATTGGTGTATGCTTGCCATAAGGATAATGCTGGTAAAACATGTGATATTTACCCTTGAAGTAAACTAAGCCATTTGGATCATTTAACCAAGCTTCTTTTGCAGTGAAGTGATATTGTAGACGTTCAGTATTTCTTATATTTGAATTATCATGAGAATGACATGACTGCCATTTACCATGTTTTAGGCTAAAGCAGATACCTCCCTGTTCAAGCAAAGAATCATCATACAGCCAACCGTTCTCTATACTTACATTTTGGGTATCACAAACAATTTTTAGGATATATTCCTTATTAGCTTCTAGTAACCACTCAATATGATAATACTTAGTTTTTAATGTAGTTGTTTGGATTGGGTGACATTCTACAACTATATCATTGTGATAGAGCTTAAATTGCCCATGCTGATTGGTATTATAGTCAAAAGATATTACACAGTTAGTTTTGACACTTAGGCTAAAAGAATTTTCATTGAGTTTTGTTATAAGCATTTTCAAAACAATAAAGAAGTATATAAGAAAAGTTTAAGTGACTAAATATCTATAGTCAATTTATAATCATTAAAACAAAATTAGGCTTACTATTTTGCATAATGTGTTATAGATTATATTGTTATAAATTTAGTAAAGAGAATTGATTTTGATAAAAGATATAAAGGTAAGGCAGTTTTCGGTATTGTGGTTTATAGAGTTATGGGAGAGATATGCTTTTTATAGCTTCCAAGCTTTATTTATGCTTTTTATAACAGCTAGTCATATTAGTGAGTCACAAGGATATCTAATTTTTGGGATATTTGCTTCATTAATTTATATTACGCCAACCATAGGTGGATATATATCTGATAAAGTTATCGGTATAAAAAATGCTTTAGTTACTGGTGCAATTCTACTGTTATTAGGCTATGTTGTATTAGCAATGTCTAATGATCTTAAGCATATTAGCTGGGCGTTATCATTAATTATTGTTGGTAATGGTTTATTTAAGCCTGCTCCAACAGCGTTAATTTCAAAGATTTTTAATGACAATCCTGCACAGTCACATTCAGCATTTACACTTTATTATATGGGTGTAAATATAGGGAGCTTTTTAGCAATAGCATTTACTCCTATTATTGCAAAATATACTAGTTATTCATATGCTTTTATAATTTGTGTTATAGGTATGATTTTAGCACTATCAAATTATGCTTGGCGTGCAAGATTATTAAAAGATATTGAACCTGAAAATAAAAAAATAACCAATAAAACTAAAGCTCTAGTCTCATTGGTATGTTTATTACAAATAGTCATTTGTTATGCTTTATTTCAGATGACAGATATATCTCTGTATTTGATAATAGTTGTCTGTTTATTAACTTTTTTGTACATGCTGAATGACGCAAAAAATACTTCGAGTAAAAAAGAAAAAATACTACAGATAATAGGTGTGATTTTAGTAATTGAAGCAGTTATCTATTTTATTATTTATAACCAGATGTTTTCTACACTAGTTTTATTTGCTGATCATAATGTAAATCTTAATTTGATTGGGTTCAACGTTTCTCCAGCAACTTATGCGGCACTAGACTCTTTTTGGTTAGTGGTTCTAAGTCCTATTTTGGCAATACTGTATAAGAAGAGTGTGAGTCATTTATCAATTCCTTATAAATATTCTATAGGTACAGTGATAGCTGGGATAGCTCCATTAACATTATACTTAGTGATTATGCTAACGCAGAAAAATGGCTTTATTGATGGTAATTGGATGATTATCTATTTCTTCTTTGGAGCATTAGCAGAATTGTTGGTTGCTGCTTTAGGTTTTTCTTTGATAGCGATTTATTTTAGAAAAGAGATAGTTACGCTAGGCATGGGCTTTTTTATGCTTGCATTAGCTTTTGGCGGCGCATTATCTGGTAAACTAGGTCAGCTTGTAGCTATGCCAGAAGGTAAGATTGATCCTATTATGAGTTTAAATATCTATCAAAATTACTTTTTATGGCTAGGTGTAATAACTATCATTTTAGGTATCGTATATGCTTTGGTAGCTAGACTAGCTACTAGTATAGCCAAGAAGAATAACATTTCTTTAGGATAATATAATAAGAGTTTTATAGTCTATTTATAATCTCATCGGTAAACTCTATTGTTGAGGCTAGTTTAGTTCCTTGAGTGTATATATCTGAAGTTCTAAAGCCATCTTCAAGAGTCTTATTGATAGCACTTGCAATGGCTTCTGCCTCTGTTACTAAGCCAAATGAATAAGAAAGCATTAATGATGCAGATAAAATCTGCGCAATTGGGTTTGCTTTGCCCTGACCTTTGATATCATAAGCAGAACCACCAGAAGGCTCATATAGTCCAAAACCATCTTTATTTAAGCTTATAGATGGTACTAAGCCAATAGAACCAGGTAATACAGATGCTAAATCAGAAATAATATCACCAAAAAGGTTACCAGTAACCATTACATCAAATTGACTAGGATTAAGTACCATTTGCATTGCACAATTATCAACATACATATGATTAACATTTACATTTGGATAATTTTTAGCCACTTCATTGACAATATTTCTCCACAGCCTTGATGTATCTAAGACATTAGCCTTATCTACAGATGTAAGTCTATTTGAGCGTTGAGTGGCTCTTTCAAATGCTTGTACGACAATATTTCTAATCGTATGTTCATCATACTCAGCAATATCAGTTGCACATCTTACACCATGTTCATCTGTAAAAGTTCTATGCTCACCAAAGTAGATATCTCTAGATAGTTCTCTAAAGATTTCAATATCTGCACCATTTGCAATACAACTATCCTTTAGTGGACAAGCTTCTTTGAGTGCTGGAAAAATCTGGCTAGGACGGATGTTTATATTAAAACCAAAGTGTTTTCTAAGAGCTAGGATACTATTAGCCTCACAGCCTTGCCATTTTTCTTCATTTTGAGCTTCAACAGGTCCGCCAACAGAGCCAAAAAGTATTGCATCAGAGTTTTTACATATCTCTAATGTTTCTTCTGGACAGTGGCTTCTATATTTATCATAAGCAGCACCACCAACAAGAGCTTCTATATAGTTAAATTTATGATTATATTTTTTAGCAATAGAATCAAGAACTTTGATTGCTGATTCCATTACTTCAGGTCCGATTCCATCACCTGCTAATATAGCAATATTTTTTTCCATTTTAGCCTCTTTGTGATTGTTCAAATTGTTTGATTATATCTAGATGTTCAATAAGATAAGTCATGTCATCAAGTCCTCTAATCAGGCAATCTTTACGGAAAGGGTCATAATCAAAATTATAAGTATCACCATCTGCACTAACCGTTTGCTCTTGTAAGTCAATAGTTATACTAAATTTTGGATCTTCAGCCTTATCACATAATTCTTTGACAGTATCTTTGTCTAATGAGATTAACAATAAGCCATTTTTAGCAGCATTATTGAAGAATATGTCAGAAAATGATGGTGCAATTATAACTTTGATACCTGCTTGAGTTAATGCCCAAACAGCATGCTCTCTTGATGAACCACAGCCAAAATTATCTCCAGCAATCAATATTTCAGAATTAGAGTAGTCAGGGTTATTAAAAACAAAACCACTATCTTTTTCCTTTAAGTTATGAAATAAACTTTTACCATAACCATCTTTTGTTGTTTGAGTTAGAAAGTTTGCAGGAATAATCATATCTGTATCAATATCACTTAGCCATAAAGGAATTGCGCTAGATGTTAGTTTTTTAAAAGCTTGCATTCTTATAGCTCCTTATCTAATTTATCAACACTACAAATCTTACCCATAACAGCACTAGCAGCAACTGTTTGTGGTGAAGCAAGATGAGTTATACTTCCTTTACCTTGACGGCCTATAAAGTTTCTATTTGAGGTACTAATACATCTTTGACCTTCTGGAACCTTATCATCATTCATTGCTAAACACATTGAGCAACCAGGCATTCTAAATTCAGCACCAGCATCCGCAAAGATCTTATCTAAACCTTCTGCTATTGCAATATTTCGTACTTGCTCTGACCCAGGAACTATATACATAGTTACATTTTTAGCAACCTGTTTGCCTTTTAAAACATTAGCCACAGCGCGCATATCTTCTATACGACCATTAGTACAGCTACCAACAAATGCCCACTGTATTTCTTTACCAAAGATATCTTCATCGGCATTAAATTTAGTATAGTCATAAGCTTGTTGAGCCAGTTTGTGTTGATGAGTAGGTATATCCTTCAAGCTTGGAATCTTAGCTGAGATACTGATAGCATGTTGAGGGTTTATTCCCCATGTAACCATTGGCTCAAGTCCTTCAATATCGACTTTGATAGTTTTGTCATAGTGAGCGTTTTCATCACTGATAAAGCTATTCCAATATTCTACAGATTTGTCAAAATCCTTACCTTGAGGCGCATATTTTTTACCTTTTAGATAACTAAAAGTTTTCTCATCAGGAGAAACCAAACCCGCTCTTGCACCACATTCTATCGACATATTACATAACGTCATACGCTCTTCCATAGTCATATCTTTGATTGCTTGGCCAACATACTCGATGACATAACCACCAGCACCACCAATACCAATATTAGCGATTAGCTTCATGATAATATCTTTAGCAGTAGCTGACTTTGACGGCTTACCAACAAACTCTACTTTCATTGTCTTTGGTCTATATTGCAAAATACAGTTAGTAGCAAGTACATGTCCAACTTCAGATGTTCCAACACCAAATGCTAAAGCTCCAAATGCACCATGAGTTGAAGTATGAGAGTCACCACATACAAGAGTTATACCTGGTAATGTAAAGCCAAGCTCTGGACCTATGACATGGACAATCCCTTGGTGTTGGCTTTCAAAATCATAAAAATCAATACCAAATTCTTTAACATTGCTTCGTAATTTCTCAACTTGAGCTTGAGCAGTTTTATCTTTCATCTCTAATCTATTGATTGGTGATGTTGATATACTATGATCTACAGTCGCAATAATCGATTTCGGGTTATTGATAGGTATATTTAACTCTCTAATTTTATCAAAAGCTTGAGCAGATGTTACTTCATGCATTAGCATTCTATCTATATATAAAATATCAGGAAAGTCAGGTATATGTTTTACAACGTGAGCATCCCAGATTTTATCAATAATATTTTTTGCCATTTTATTTCCTATAGTTTGTTTCTATATATAGCTTATTAGTCGCTGTTATTAATGCTTTAAGTGAGGATATCTCAATATCTTGATCTACAGCAATCCCTTCAACGACCGGACTATTTTCACCAGTTTTGATTATAATGGTGGTTTCAGATTTGGAGTTAATCCCAGCATCTTTTAATGACCTAGAGAAGTAATCTGAAATATTTATCTCTGGTATATGCTCCTGTATACCTTTTAATAGTGCTGAAAGAGCTGAGTTATCGCCATTATCAGTAATTCTATAATCTGTATTACCAAAGAATTTTCCTTTAAGCTCAACATAGGTTTCACCATTAGATTTACCGTAGTCTATAGCTGATACATTAATAGGAGATTTAATCTGTTTATAAGCCTGTATTAGTTCTTCATCTGTGATACCTTTTCTACGCTCATGATAAATATCTTTTATTTGCTGAGCTATAGCTGCTTTTTCTTTATCATCACAAATATAACCATTTTCTTCGATAATTTTCTTAGCATGGTTACCACCTGATAATGGACCAAAAATAAAGCTAATTTCATTACCGACAGATTCTGGGTGGAATGGCTGATATGCTAGAGGGTTTTTTAGTATCGCATTGGTGTGCCCACCAGAAGTGTGTCGTGCTGAGTTTAGACCTGTGATAGGGTGGTGAGGTTGTCTTGATAACATTCTTTTGCCAATAAAATCTGAAATAGTTTTAAAATTAGCAATATTAATATCATTATAATAATGACAATCTTTTTGTTCACCAAAAAGGTTTATAAACATCACACATTGTTCTAATGATGCGTTACCAGCTCTTTCACCAACACCATTGATACAGCCCTCTACTTGTGTTGCAGGACCATCAAATACAGCGTTCATAGAGTTCTCTAATGCTAATCCCAAATCATTATGACAATGTGCTGACCAGATTATATTTTTATCAGGGAATTCTTTTTTGATGATTTCAGCATGTTTAGTCATATTTTTGACAAAGTAGTTATCATTTTCACGCTCACAAGCTCCACCAATAGTGTCAGGACAGTTGATAACTGTAACACCAGCAGATACTGCAGCCCTAAAAACATCAGTAACATAGTCAAAAGTATCACCTAGTCTTGAATATCCTTCTGCGCTAAACTCGACTTCAAAGCCTTGATCACTAGCTAGCTTAATCAACTCATAAACATTTTTGATATTCTGCTCGTTATCATTTTTGCTACCAAGACTAGCTTGAGCTAGATTTGGATCTACAGGCAAATACATATGAACTCTAGCTTTACCTATTGCTAATGATGGACGTAATGCATCCATTGTGATCTCTACTTGGTTTTTTCTTAACTGACATAGTCCAGCAATAACCATATTAGAGTTTTTCTCAGCCATTCTTTTTGAGATAGTATTTACTATTTCAAAATCTGTATTACTTGCTGAAGGGAAGCCTGCTTCTAGGACATCGATATTTAGCTTATCTGCAAGATCTGCATACGCAATATTATCTTCAAAAGACATTCCAGCTCCAGGAGACTGTTGCCCATCTCTAAGAGTTGTATCAAAAATATAAATTTTCTTTTTATCCATTTCACTGGCTCCTATACATAAGTTAAAGCATCTTTATAAGCTTCGCCTTTTTTAAGTTTTTCAAAGACTTCTTTTATTTGATTGGTTATTGTGTGGTCATTACTTTTTAACTTATTATCATCTATACTTGCCACAGGAGTGATTTCAGCAGCAGTTCCACAGAAGAAAGCCTCATCTGCATTTATTAGCTCATCAACTTTAAACAAGCGCTCTGTAACTTTATAGCCCAAATCTTTAGCAATTTGGATTATAAGCTTACGAGTTATCCCATCTAGTATAGTTCCTAATGGAGTTGTTATAACTTCATTATCTTTGACAAAAAATACATTCATAGCAGCACCTTCAGCCACATTGCCATCAACATCTAGAAGCAGAGATTCATGGTAATGCGTACCAAGAGTCTCTCTAGAAGCTAATATACTGTTGACATAGTGACCACCAATTTTCGCATCACAGACAGTAGAGCGAGGGTGAATTCTTATATATTTACTAACTTTGATATCTACTTTATCAGCAGCCATATATTTACCCATATCTATGCAATAGATAGTGATATCAACAGGGTGATCTTTCGCTGGTAGAACACTAACCCCTCCTTCAGCAAAATATGCCAACGGTCTTATATAGCAAGATTTTTTGCCACTAGCTCTGATAGTATCTAATACAGCTTGGCATAGTTCATCAAGGGTATATTTACACGTCATGCCTAGGACACTCATCGAGTACATAAATCTTTGCATATGCTCTTTTAGTTTTAAAACACCTACACCATTAGGAGTATCATAGGCTCTTATACCTTCAAATACAGATGACCCGTAATGCAAAGAGTGAGTATCTATACCAACTTTTGCTTTTTCATAGGAGATTATCTCGCCATTTTTCCAAATTTTATCTATCATATTGACCCTCGATATTTTGTAATTATTTAAAATATATTTTTATGCAACAATGTCTAAAATTATAGACAGAGGAGTTTTGTGCTGAGGGAGAGGAGTGCTTGAGAAGAGTTACTTTGAGATTTGATTTTTTGAGAAAACATAGCAGTGGCTGTTTTACCACTACCAATTGCTTCGACTATAGAGAAATTACTCCCTTTTTGTCTTCGTATCTGCATACATGAATCTACTTTTTTATGCATTTTCCCTTAGCTTTTGATTAAAGGATATTTTATTTAAAATACCACTATATAAAACTCAATATAGTTATTGTAGCCATATAATATTTTAGAGTAAACCTTGATTTAGCTTAACTAGTGAAATTTTTTGAAAGGGAAGAATTTAAAAGATTGTTAATTATCTGCGATCAGCATAAATTTTTGCTTGAGCAGCTGATAATCTTGCTATAGGAACTCTAAAAGGAGAGCAAGATACATAGTCAAGATCCAAATCATGACAGAAACCAACAGAGTATGGTTCACCACCATGCTCGCCACATATACCCATTTTAGCATTTGGGTTAACAGCTTTGACACCTTCTTTAGCTATTTCCATTAGTTTACCTACACCTTTGGGATCTAGTCTAGCAAATGGATCGAAGCTTAAAATACCCTTTTCAAGGTAGTCTTTAATGAATTTATTAGCATCGTCTCTACTAAAGCCAAAAGTCATCTGAGTTAAATCATTTGTACCGAATGAGAAGAACTCACTGCCAGCTTCAGCAAGCAGGCCTGCACCAATAGCTCCACGAGGAGTTTCTAGCATTACCCCAACTTTATAGTCGATATCTATTTTTTCACGTTTAAGAATTGTGTTAGCAACTTCTCTAACTATACCGCTTAGTAATTTGAACTCTCCAAGAGTGCTAACTAATGGAATCATAAGCTCAGGTTTAACTTCAATTCCCATACGTTTGCTTGATATTGCCGCATAGATGATAGCTTTAGTTTGCATCTCGATGATTTCTGGATATGTCACAGCGAGTCTACAGCCTCTATGACCCATCATAGGATTCATTTCATTTAAAGCTTCTATACGAGCTTCTAACTCACTGTAGCTAATATTAAATTCGCGGGCTAGGTCATCAATCTCATCAACTTCATGAGGTAAAAATTCATGTAGAGGAGGATCTATAAATCTGATAGTTACAGCTAGATTATCCATAGCTTCAAAAAGCTCTTCAAAGTCTTGTTGCTGTACTGGAAGCAACTTATCCAAAGCCTTTTGTCTTTCTTTTTTATCTTTAGCTAAGATCATTTGTCTAACATAAGATATGCGATCCTCTTCAAAAAACATGTGTTCTGTACGGCATAGTCCGATACCTTCAGCACCATACGCTCTAGCAACAGAAGCATCTTTGAATGTATCAGCATTACATCTAACACGAAGCTTACGAACATTGTCAACAAATTTCATAAACTCTTCAAAGTCTTGAGTAACTTCAGGATCAACAGTTTTGATAATACCTCTGTATACAGTACCTTTTGTACCGTCAAGAGATAAATAATCACCCTCAGAGAAAACTTGACCTCTCTCAAAAGTAATAGTTTTTTTATCTTCATCGATTCTAGCTGCTTCTAATCCAGATACGCAACATTTACCCATTCCACGAGCTACTACAGCAGCGTGAGATGTCATACCACCACGTAGAGTTAAGATACCATTACAAGCATTCATACCTGCTATATCTTCAGGAGAAGTTTCAACTCTAACTAGGATAGTTTTTTCCTCACCACGAGCTTTAGCTGCTAGCAAAGATTCAACATCAAAATATATTCTACCACTTGCAGCACCTGGTGAAGCACCTAGTGCAGAACCAAGAGGGCGCTTAGAAGCAAGAGCTTTTTCATCAAATTTAGGATGTAGTAGTTGCTCTAGCAAGTGAGGTTCAACCATCATCACAGCCTCTTCGTTTGTGATTAGGCCTTCTTTAGCCATATCAACAGCTATTTTCAAAGCTGCTTTTGCAGTTCTTTTACCGTTTCTTGTTTGCAGCATGAAAAGCTTACCATCTTCGATAGTGAACTCCATATCCTGCATATCTTTGTAGACATTTTCTAAATTTTTAGCAATTTTTACAAAGTCATTAAATACTTCTGGCATTTTGTCTTTCAAAGTTGAAATATGTGCAGGAGTTCTGGTACCTGCAACTACATCTTCACCTTGAGCATTGATCAAATATTCACCAAAAAGTTCATTCTCTCCAGTGGAAGGGTTTCTTGTAAAAGCAACACCTGTACCAGAGTTATTTCCAGAGTTACCATAGACCATTTCTTGGACATTAACAGCCGTACCCCAGTTATTCGAGATATTATTGATTTCTCTGTATATGATGGCTCTTTCAGCATTCCAAGATCTAAATACAGCCTCTACAGCTGCTAGAAGTTGTTCAACAGGATCTGTCGGGAATTCTTTACCAACTAGATCTTTGTAGACTTTCTTATATTCTGCAACAATATCTTTATAGTCTTGAGCACTTAGATCGCAGTCATTTTTGACATTTCTCTTTTCTTTTTTATCATCAAGTATTTTATCGAAAGGTTTTTTCTCACAGTCCATAACAACATCTGCAAACATCATTATGAATCTTCTGTAGCTGTCATAAACAAACTGCTCGTTATTTGTCTTTGCTACCATAGCTCTTGCAACTTCATCATTTAGACCAAGGTTTAGAACTGTGTCCATCATACCTGGCATAGAAACTCTAGCACCAGAACGCACGGATACAAGTAGTGGATTACTTCCTCCACCAAAAGTTTTGCCTGTTCTTTTTTCTAAATCTGCAACATTTGCAAAAATTTGTTCTTTAACCTGATCATTTAGTTTTTGACGGTCATCATAGTATTTTAGGCATGCTTCTGTAGTTACTGTAAAGCCATCTGGTACAGGCAATCCACTATTAAGCATCTCACTAAGATTAGCTCCTTTACCACCTAACAAATCACGCATAGACTTATTACCTTCGCTAAAGGCATAGACAAATTTCGACATAAAAACTCCTCTCAAGTTTTTCATAAAATTAATTTGAAACTAAGCATACTCTCAAGTATACCTAATCTTCATCATAGCACATTTGCTGAGCTAGGTTAAAGATTTTTTGTGATGTATTTAAAAAACTTTTAGAAATTCAGTAATGGACTATTAAACAGATAAAAGTTTTTGTCTATAGAACTTTAACTCAGAAATAGACTCTCTAATGTCATCTAGAGCTTGGTGTGTAGATTTTTTATAGAAGCTCTCGCCATCCCCCCAATATTCATTGAGAAGCTTTAAGCTTGTAACATCAAGCATTCTATAATGGCAATAGTCATCTATATCAGGCATATATTTTGCTAAGAATCTTCTATCCTGCCATATTGAATTACCACATAGAGGAGAACTTTGATAAGGGACATATTGCTTTATAAAATCTAAGGTTTTTCGCTCAGCTTCTTTTAATGAAGTCTTACTATCTCTTACTCTCTGAGTTAGACCTGTTTCTCCATGAACCTTTATACACCACTCATTCATTGTATTTAGAATTTCATCTGATTGATGGATTGCTATTGGCTCTGCTTCTGCAATGATATTTAGGTCTTTATCTGTAATAATTGTAGCTATTTCAATAATTGCGCAACTATCAACATCTAACCCCGTCATTTCAAGGTCAATCCAGATCAAGTTATCTGTAGATTGCATTTACTTAATCCTTTACTCTTGATACATAGGTCGAAGTTCTAGTGTCAACTTTTATGATTTCACCAGTTTGTACAAAAAGAGGCACTCTAACTACCGCACCAGTAGATAGTGTTGCTGGTTTGCCACCTGTGCCTGCAGTATCACCTTTAAGACCAGGATCTGTCTCAATAATTTCTAAGTTAACAAAGTTCGGAGGGATGATGGAGATGGGTTGGCCATTAAAAAGAATTACTTGATATTCATCTTGATCCTTGAGCCATTTTTTTGTTTCACCAAGAGCATCTTGAGAAACCATATATTGCTCAAAAGTTTCTGGATGCATAAAGACATAGCACTCACCATCAAAGTATGAGTAAACAGCAGATAATTCTTCAACATCTGCAGCCTCAACAGATTCGCCAGATTTAAAAGTTTTTTCAACTACTCTGTCATTTAATAGGTTTTTTAGTTTAACCCTATTAAATGCCTGTCCTTTACCCGGTTTTACAAATTCATTTTCAATAATAACCATTGGGTTGCCATCGATTAAAACTTTCAGGCCACCCTTAAACTCATTAGTACTATAACTAGCCATTTTTAAATCCTTATTTAGTTTAGTAAGATTCTAATTCCAACATTCTTGAGGAGTCTTATTTACAATACCCCCATCAACTTCAAGTTCTATATTTCTGCATGGAGTATCAGCTGTTTGTGAATTCTGAGCAATTGCCGTTAATACATAGCTAACTTCTGGGCACTCCGGCTCACCAGAGCAGTATGTAAGGCGATAGTAATTATTTTGAGTATTTTCATGATAAAAGCTACTTATCGTACTACCAGAAGGAAAAGACCCAAAACGGATTTCAAAATTATCAGCCGCACTAGCTGCTGAAAGCAGCTCAGAGGTTGCTTCAGTTCGGTGATTTCTCAGTATATAGTTGTTATACATTGGTATGCCAATTGATGCGAGAATTGCTATTATCGCGATTACAACCATCAACTCAACTAATGAAAATCCTTTTTTTTTATTATTTATTGGCATATCAACACTACTCTAATATATTTGAGGTTCGCCATTTGGTCTAGTTCTATAGCGACGATGTTGCCATAAGTATTGCTCTGGATATTTTCTTATAGCATCCTCTAAAAACTTATTTGTTATTTCAGCATCTTTATACGCATCTCCTGTGAACTCTAGAGGTTCACCTGTAACAATTTTATATTTTTTTAGGCACTTTTCCCTAACATAATATACAGGTAACACTACAGAGTCTGTTTTTTCAGCTAACCATGGAGTTACTGTCAAAGTTGAACATAAAGTTCCAAAAAATGGAGCAAAAATAGAGTTTTCAAGTCCAGTGCTTTCTAAGCCAAAGTCTTGATCTGGAGCGTACCACATAGAGTAGCCTCTTTTTAAGCTTTTAATGACACTTATTAAGTTTTTACTATCTAGACATCTATAGATATTTTTTTCACGGTATTTTTTGATTAGCTCTTCAAGAAGATCATTGGTGTTCTTTTGGTACATAACTGTAAGAGGGGGATGATTTTCTGCTACATGACGTCCAACTATTTCTATACAGTGAAAGTGAAAACCTAGGAATATAACATTTGTATTCGGGTTTTCATGATATCTTTTAAAAATCTCTAATGAGTTTTCTTCCCATTCAAACTCTATTTTACTGAACCTTTTTTTTGATAAAAACCAAGCAGCAGTAGTTTCAGCTCCTGATAAAACCATTGAGTAATAACTTTTATTAACTAGTTTATTTATTTCTTTCAAAGACTTTTCTGGGAACGCAATCTTGAGATTCTCTCTTGCAATTTCATTCCTACCTTTTAAGAATGGTTTAATAACAATACCAATAGCAAGCACTATATATTTATGAGTGAAAAGAGGTAACTTGGAGCCAAAGTTCATTATACCTACAATAACCCAAATACCCCAGTTCTTCGGTTTAAGCTTGTTACTATTCATCAGTATCTTTAAATTAATATCTTAAACCTATTTTAACATACACTTTTTTAATCATAAACATTAATAAATCTTTTCTTCTCCTGGAGGTCTTGTCTTATAGCGACGATGTTGCCATAGATACTGCTCAGGATGTTTTTTTATGATATCTTCAAGAATTTTATTTGTCAGCTTTGCATCTTCAAAGTCATCACCAGTAAATGTGATTGGGTCACCTGTTATAATACTGTAGCCAGAGAAATTTGGCTTTCTGATATAGTATGCAGGGATTACTGTTGAGCCAGTCTTTTTTGCTAACCACGGTGTTACAGTTAGAGTGGTGCAAAGTTTACCAAAAAATGGAGCAAAAACCACATGCTCCTTAAAGTCTTGATCTGGTGCATACCACATTGATACTTTTCTCTTCAAACTCTTTATGACAGAAATAATATTTTTCCTTTGGAAGCATTCAGTTACATATCTCTTTCGGGAAGAGGTGATTATGTGTTCCATTAGGGGATTTTTGTGATATTGGTACATTACGGTAAATGGACTATAGTGTTCACCAATATATCTACCAGCTATTTCAAGACAATGGAAGTGAAAACCCAGTACTAGCAATGTTTTATCTTTATCATAATGAATTTGATCAAATGTTTTTAGGTCATTGTCAAAAGGAATTTTGTTAAAGTTTTTTTTAGACATAAACCAGGATATTAGACTTTCAAACCCTGCCATACTTGCAGATTTGTAACTCTCATTAGCCAGCTTCTCTATCTCTTGATCCGATTTGTCGGGGAATGCGATTTTAAGATTTGTTATAGCAATCTGTTGACGTTTTTTTAATAGAGGTTTTGCCAAAAAACCTATACCTAACGCAATTCGCATTAACACACTGTAAGGAAGTGTGTTTACTAAAACCTTAGCAATCCAGATTATAATCCATAAACCCCAATATTTTGGTTTAAGTAGAGATTTATCCATATTACTTTTTATGAGTAGCTTGGTAATGTCTTGTAATAATCCACTGTTGTAAGATACTAATTACGTTGTTAGTTAACCAGTATAGTACTAGACCAGATGGGAATGAAGCAAATAAGAATGTAAATATCACAGGTAAGAACATCATTATCTTAGCTTGCATAGGATCTGCAGGAGCTGGTGATAGTTTTTGCTGTAAGAACATTGATATACCCATAAGTATAGGTAATACAAAGTAAGGATCTTTCATTGATAAGTCATGAATCCAGAAGATAAAAGGAGCTTGTCTTAACTCTACGGATTCTAGCAATACCCAGTACAGTGAAATGAATATTGGGATTTGTATAAGCATTGGTAAACAACCACTTAGAGGGTTTACCTTCTCTTCTTTATACATTTCCATCATTTTCTTACCTAGAGCCTGACGATCATCTTTATATGTTTCTTGTAAGCGTTTGATTCTAGGTTGTAACATTCTCATTTTTGCCATAGAGCGATAACTCTTAGCAGAAAGAGGATAGAATATGAGCTTAATCAGGCAGGTTACAAGGATAATAGCTAAGCCCCAGTTACCTACTAGTGAATGTATGTGATTCATCACCCAGAAAATTATTTCTGAGAAGAATGATAACATTCCGTAATCTAGAGTTTTTTCTAGGTTAGGAGCTAAATCCACTAAGTTGGCTTTAATAATTGGTCCACTATATAGTACTGAGTCTATATTTTCTGATTGACCAGGTGCGATCGAAAGTCCAGTGTAAGCACCTGCTTCAAATACATCATTATTTAGGTTTTTATAGTAAATTTTTGAGTCATTTGATTGTGGAATCCAAGCGCTCATAAAGTAATGTTGTATGAAAGCAACCCAACCTAGACCTTGACTACTTATAACCGTTGGCTGACCGTTAGTTTTTGAAATGTCTTTGAAAGATTCTTTTCTGAAAGAGTCATTAGCTGTTGAGTAAGCGACACCAGTAAAAGTATAGCTGTGAGCATTTAATAGGCTAAAGCTATCGCCCGCTGGATTAAAGTCTCTAGCTAATGAGTCATCAATAATAACATTTACAGGTGCTGAAGTTGTATTTTTAATATTCTGAGATACAGATATATTGTATTTAGCATCATCAAAAGTATATGTTCTAGTTATTTCTAACCCATCAACATTTCCAGTAAGAGTTAGTACCTGTTTTCCATTTTCTTTTTTGATTCCCTGGCTTTCAAAATTGACATCAGTAGGCTTTTTGTTGATAACAATAGTACTTTTGGCAATATATTCTGAACCTTGCTTATTTGTAAGCAGAGACATTGGGGTTTTATCATCAAGACTAATGCTATAATCTTCTAATGATGCTGAAATAATAGCACCATCAAGTAAGCTGACCTTAAGATTTTTGAATACATCTGTGTTAATAGTTACGCTTTTAGCATCATCATATTTTGAGAAACTTGTAGTTTTCGTTAATGATGCTTTTGCATCAGATGTTGACACGTTCGTTGTGGCAGGAGTATCACTATTATAGTGACTATTGTCTTGTTGAGTTTGAGTCGTTTGTGATTGACTGCTTTTTGATGGGAAAGTTTGCTCCCATCTACCCATCAATGAGATAAGCATTATAGCTATCGTGACTAATAGTAGTATTCTTATATGATTAGCTTTCATTGTTTATTATTAACCTTTTTATTTTTACAAGGAACCGGATCGTAGTAGTCTCTTTTTGCAAACGGGTGACATCTTAAGAGCCTACGGGTACTTAAATATAATCCCTTTAGTATACCATGAGTTTTTAGAGCTTCTAGAGCATATTCTGAACAAGTAGGATAATATCTGCATCTAGCAGGTATAAAGGGGCTTATACAATAGCGGTATAAATTGATTAGAGCTATAAAAGGAACTAGTGTAATTCTTTTAAAAAATTTTCGAAATTTTTTATCGAGTGCCACAATTCTTCCTTAGTCGCTTGAGCAGCTGGTTTTTTACTTAAAACTATCAAGCATTTGTGTTCTAAGATATCTTTGTGTAAACGAAAAGATTCTTTAATAAGTCTTCTACAAAGATTTCTTTTAGTAGCCTTTTTGATGCTTTTTTTTGGTAAGATTGCACAAATACCTGGCTCTTTATGAGTTCTGTGACTTAAAAGGAATGTGAAATGTAGTGTGCTGAGTTTTTTATCTACATTACCAAAGGCTTGTTTAATCTCACTTTTATCGAGTATATTTTGCTTTGTTAGGCAAAAGTTACGCTGCAAGCTTTGCTCTACCTTTAGCTCTTCTGTTTCTAATAACTTTTCTTCCGCTTAATGTTTTCATGCGAGCACGGAAGCCATGAGTTCTTTTTCTTTTTAAGTTTGAAGGTTGGAATGTTCTTTTCATTTTAATTTCCTCTTTAAAATTCTAATCTTTATTTAATACATTACAGAAATAGTTTCGGTATTCTATAGAAAAAACCTTAGTTAGTCAAATACTAATTGCTAGAGTTGGAGCATGGTATTAGATTCATCTCTGATAATTGTTTCCAAGATTTATCAGGACAGTTTTTAGGTTTTTCAGAGGGGAAGCAGTAACCTTGCCACCCTCTATAGTTTTCAACCTCTAAACATTTTTTGAACTTTTTGACGCTGAGGTATGCAGGTGTCCAAGTTGCGGAGTTTGAGCCAACTAGTTGTTCTTGTTGCTTAGGTTGGTCTATGGCTGGTATGTTACCCTCTTTAGCTTCCTTACTTAAAGGAGATGGTGTAGCATTCATTGCCATAGGTGTTGCATGATCATTGGGTTTGACTGAGTTAGCTTCCGTTAGGGCAGGATTAACGTTAACATTGGAGCCACTACTAGCTAAGCTGTTGTCTATTGTGGCATTTGCAGAAAAACCAATAGAAACATACAGCGCAGCCACAAAGAAAGTACATATTTTTTTCATTTTCTTATAACAAGTATGTCAATTTATATAACCCATATAATATTTATTTTCTTTCCAGTATTCAAGTTAATGATTCTTGCTATGATATAATTCGTACAAAATTTACAAGGTTTTTTATTTTATGCAAGATTTGTATCATGTAATTGGTTATCCGGTTAAACATAGTTTATCTCCCAAAATTCAGATGGAATTGGCTGAGCAATATCATCAAGATATACTTTTTACAGCTGTTGAAATTAAGCCAGAGAATCTAGAAACAAAGATTCAAGAGTTCCGTGATAATTCTCAAATTAAAGGGTTAAGTGTAACTGTACCACATAAGGAAAAAGTATACGATCTGGCAGATGATGCAGATGATACTGCTAAGGCTGTTAAAGCTGCTAGTAATGTTGTTTTTACCAAAGATCGTAAAATGATAGCTCTAAACTATGATGGTTTGGGTATAGTTAATGATATTAAGAATAACTACAAAATAGGTTTTGTAGGTAAAAAGGTTCTTGTTGTAGGTGCTGGAGGAGCTGCCAAAGCAGTTATTGCAGCAGTTATCAAAGAGTTCCCATTATCTGTGAGTATTACTAATAGAACCAAAGTAAAGGCAGATGCAGTAAAAGGTCTATTCGGGCTAGATGATAAAATAGATGTGATTGATTTTGATGATATCAAAGAATCATTTGATATCGTGATTAATTCAACATCATCAAGTATTTATGGTGAATTGCTTCCTTTACAGAAAACAAATTTTAATAGAAACGCATTTGCTTATGATTTGATGTATAGTTCAGATGGTGGGACTATTTTTACAAAATGGTGCGAAGATAACGGTATTAAGGCTGCAGATGGTAAAGGAATGTTAAAAGAGCTTAGTCTTGCAGTATTTAAGTATTGGCGAGGATTATGACTAATGTAGTCATTGTGCTAAAATATTTCTATGTAGTATCTACTAGCATAACTGCTTCTGAAGGTTAAGTTGAAAAAAAAGATATTATTCCTTGGAGTCGGTGGTATTGGAGTTTCAGCGCTGGCTATTGCAGCTAAAAGGTTAGGTGCAGATGTTGCTGGTTATGATAGTGTACCGAATAAGCTAACTGCTAAGTTAGAATCTTCAGGTATTTCAATATTTTCAAGTCCCACTAGTATTGATGTTTCAGTCTATGATACTGTAGTATACTCAAGTGCAATTCTTGATAGCCATCCATTGTTGTCAAAGGCACGTGCTTTAGGGGTGCAGTGTTTACAAAGAGCCATGTTTTTAGCGTTATTAATGAAAGATTTTAGGTATAGTATCGCAGTCACAGGAACTCATGGTAAGACTACAACATCAAGTATTTTAGCTACATTGCTATGTAAGCTTGATATAACTAGTAGTTTTGTTGTTGGTGGTGTAGTTAAATATGCTGACTCTAATATTCAGGTTAATGGTACCGACAGATTAGTTATAGAAGCAGATGAAAGTGATGCTTCATTTTTATATCTAAACCCAAATGTCGCAATAGTTACGAATATTGATCTTGATCATATGTCGACATATAAAAATAGCTATGACAACTTACTTGAGAACTTTGCAAATTTTTTGATGAAAGAAAGTATCGAAAATATATATTTGTGTGTTGATGATTGTGGCTGCAATGATTTGCTAGAGAAGTATCGTTCGCAAGTAATAGGAAATATTGTATCTTATGGGTTTGCTACAAACGCAAGCGCTCAAATATATGACTACAGGGTAAATGGAAGCTTAACCTCGTTCTCTATTAAATATAAGTCTAGCAAATATGATTTTAAATTAGAGTTGCCTGGCAAATATAATGTTCAAAATGCTGCAGCATGTGTAATAACATGTCTAGACTTGGGGTTTAGATATGAGGATATTTATAAAGCATTAATTACTGTGAAAGGTGTTGTGAGAAGATTTGATATATATACTAAGCGAATATTGGGTTATGAGACTCCTGTTGTTGATGATTATGGACACCATCCTGTAGAAGTTGTAAGTAGCATTGGAGCTGTGAGAGATAGGTATCCGGATAAAAAAATAATACATGTCTTTCAGCCACATAGATATACGCGTAATAGGGATTTGTTAACGGACTGGTCAAAAGCCTTATCTTTAGCCGATCAGCTAATAATACTTCCAACATATTCAGCGGGAGAGCAGGTTATACAGGGAGCTGAGAGCCAAGATCTTATCAGAAATATCCCCAAAGCGCTTATGGCTGATAGTTTTGATCATGTGCTTTCTCTCTTAGAGAAGCTTGTGGATGATAATACGGTTGTGCTAATTCAAGGAGCGGGAGATATTACAAATTTGGTGGGTATGATAGGTGAATAGTATAGAAAAAGGAACTCTTTATGTTGTATCAACGCCTATTGGTAATTTACAAGATATAACTTACAGAGCTATGAACATTCTGAGTGATGTTGATGTGATTCTAGCAGAAGATACACGAATGACAGCTAAACTATTGGCTAGCCTTAATATTCGTGGTAATCAGAAGTTAATTTCTTGCCATGATTTTAATGAAGGGTCACGAGTTGAGTATGTCAAAGAGCTTTTAGGTAATGATAATAGCATAGCTTTGGTAAGTGATGCAGGTACACCATTAATTTCAGATCCTGGTTATAAAATAGTTGCGAGCTTACGCAAGGACGGTTATAAAGTAATTCCAATACCAGGTGTTAGTGCTGTTATCACAGCACTATCTGCTGCAGGCATACCGTCTGATAGTTTTATGTTTAAAGGATTTTTGTCAGCAAAACAAGCTAAAAGGCAGCAGCAAATCCGTGACTTCCAACAAGCAAATACAACAGTAGTAATATATGAGTCTGTACATAGAATTACATATCTTTTGAATGATTTGTTGGAGATAATGCCTCATAATAATATCGTTGTTGCTAAGGAACTTACTAAGCAGTTTGAAAAATTTGTTGGTGGTTCAGTAGAAGAGGTGCATAAGTTTTTTAAGGATAATCAAGATGTCGTAAGAGGTGAGTTTGTCGTTATTATTGATTGTAATAATGGCGAAGTTGACGAGCAAAACAATTTAAAAGTTGATATCGATGACCTATTAAAAGATTTGCTTGAATATATTCCTGTCAAAAAAGCAGTGAAGCTGGTAGTTAAACTAACTGGTGCAAAAAAGAACGATATATACGAAAGGGCATTAGTCATAAAAAAAGAAGTAACTGGTTAGTTTATTTACTAGTTTTGAATCTCTGTATTTGTACTCTTAGCATATTGACTCTGAATATTCTTAGGGAGCTGGCTTTCAAAGCCTTTTAAAAAAGAGTCTTTATCTTGCTGGTTTTCTAGATTAGCGCTATAGAATGCGCCCATGATATAACTAAACTCAGCGACTTGTTGTTTTGAAAGGGTATATTTTTTGTTATTTAAACCTGCTTTCATGCCACTAATAAATGATTTTTCATCTAGAGTTGATGGATTATGGTTTTTGGGTATTTTAAACAAATTAAAACCTAAGCTATAGCTAAATTGATCTTTGCTGATATCTTTAGGAAGAGCTTGAGTATTGCTTTTCAGTATTTCTCTGAGTTTTGTGTTTTCTATAAGCTTAAATTTTGGTTTAGCGCTATTATAATGATCAGATATTCCAGCTATAACTGCTTGTGGATTGTATAGATCACTTTTCGGTTTGGGAGTAAACAGGAAGCCTTTTTTAAGGCTACTTTCACCAGTTCTATACCCCATCGAGAAACTAACTTCTTCTGTATCATAATCTTTTAAGTAAATACTATCTTGATTATTTATTTTATCTCTTAGACCTTTATAGAACTCCTCTAAAGAGTATTTTTTATACGTACCACAGATGTTTTTATCTTTGAGCTCTTTTGCAAGACTGACAGCGTTATTGAAATAATTTTGAGAGCTTGTATTTTCTATTTGTGAGCTGATACCTAAGGAGACGCTTAGTATACAAATTAGATATATATATAAATTTTTAAGAATTTTGGTTAGCATAAATTCAAAAACACATTTGTGCTAATAGATTGTTTTGTTGCTATACTATAAATATAAAACTATAAAAATAAAATATTATGCTACAGCGCGTGTTTTATACTTTAGGTCAGATGTTTAAATGGCGAAAAGCTCTTAGGCTATCAGATACTAATCATTTGGAGACTATAATAAATTTAACTCCTGAGATGCTAGTTAAGAATCAAGTAAAATATCTTGCTTTAGATTTTGATGGAGTTTTAGCAAGTCACGGTAAGCCTGAAATGCATCCTGAAGTTATGGGTTGGCTTACGAAATTTGTTGCTAAATTTTCAGAAGATAGAGTTTTTATTCTTTCTAATAAGCCTACTCAAGAACGACTAAAATATTTTGACAAACATTTTCCTCAGATAAGATTTATATCTGGTGTTGCAAAAAAACCTTATCCAGATGGACTTAATAAAATACTAGAATTGGTTGGTTGCCAGCCTGGTGAGTTAGCGCTTGTTGATGATAGGTTGTTAACAGGATGTCTTGCTTGCTTGATAGCAGGTTGTTATCCGATACTGGTAACTACTCCCTATGTTGATAGAGATAATTACACAAAAGAAGAGAGATTCTTTGGTTTTCTTCGCTATTGCGAGCAAAAAATATTTCCACCTAAACCGTAATCACTAGTATTTTGTTTGATTATTACTTAATATTATATTAGTAGCTTTAAATTAAAATTTACTTATGACAAAAAGAATTTTCTGGTTGGCTTCAATGCTCTTTTGGGGTGTTGGGTTTTCTAATCCTACCTTTACTCAAACTTTTTTTGATGACCATGATTACTCGACTGAAGGAAACTTTGCGGTCAAGAATCATGGCTATCGAAATGATGCGAAAATAAAAATATATAATCATGATTTTAGTAAGGATGATTCAGAAAATTATAATTGTGCTTTTACCAGCTCTGGAGAAGTAAGGTGCGGAGATTATCAGATTAAAACTCCTAAACTTAAAGACAAAGATATGGCTAAAAAGATATCTCGACATTATAAAAAACTTCAGGATGTCAAAGGTGTGAGTAAGGGTGATGACTTTAACTGTGCCCTTGATGATAATAACGATGTTTACTGTTGGGGTGATAATAAGAGAGGACAGCTAGGAAGTGATACTGGTGCGAAAAAAGTTAAAAAGCCTCTAAGAGTAGACATAGATAATAGTATTAACTTCAAGAAGGTGTATACAAAAGCTCACTATGCGTGCGCTTTAGATGAAGAGGGTCATGCATATTGTTGGGGTGATGGAAGTAATGGTGAGGTTGGTAATGGTAAAAAAGGTCTTTTTGATAAACCACAGAAAGTCCAGACAGATATCGAATTTAGCAGATTAAGCATGGCGACTACTTATACCTGTGGTATTGAAAAAGATACAAATGATCTATATTGTTGGGGTAAAAGTCAAAATGGTCAAAAAAATCTTGATTCAACTGTACCTGTAAAAATGTAGCCACAAATGCCTCACGATACAAAGCGATTTCTTACAAATTCTAAAAGTTCTAAGATACTTACTGAAATTATTAATCAACTTGAAGATTGTGAAGAGTTTGTTATAAGTGTTGCTTTTGTGACTTTAGGTGGGGTTATTTGTATTTTAGAGACTTTGCGTCAATTAAACACTCAAGGGGTAAAGGGCAAAGTCTTAACAGGATGTTATCTGAATTTTACAGAACCTAAAGCTCTTGAGAAGCTCATGGAGTTTGATAACATCGAGCTAAAAGTTCTTAGTGATGATAACTTCCATGCCAAAGGTTTCTTTTTTCGTAATAAGGATAGTTGGCGAATAATTCTTGGTAGCTCAAACCTTACTCAGTCAGCACTTACAGTAAATAATGAATGGAATCTGCTTTTTGAAACTTCTAATAATGACTCAACAACGAAGCAAATTTTAGCAGAATTTGATTATCTTTTTGCTAAAGCAGAGTATGCTAGAGATATCATTCAGGAATATAGTCAAATATATCAACAAATAAGTAGTGATATTGCTAGCTATAGGTTTATCGACACTAAAATATCTCCCAATAAGGTTCAACAAGATGCACTTCAGAATTTAGATCGATTAAGACAGCAAAGCAAAAATAAAGCATTAATAATTAGTGCCACTGGGACTGGAAAAACTTTTTTGAGTGCCTTTGATGTAGCAAAAGTAAAGCCGAAAAGGTGTTTGTTTATAGTACATCGTACAAATATCGCAATAAAGTCAAAAGAGACTTTTGAAAAAGTAGTAAAAGATAAAACACTTGGTTTGTATACAGGAGAAGTTAAAGATCCTGCAGATTATCTATTTGCTACGGTACAAACGCTAAAAAATCCTAAAACATTAGCAAGCTTTGAGACAAATGAGTTTGACTATATTATAGTTGATGAAGTTCATCATGCAGAAGCACAAAGTTATAAAAAAGTTTTATCACACTTTAAGCCAAAATTTTTACTTGGGATGACTGCTACTCCAGAGCGGAGTGATAATGCTGATATCTTTAAGCTTTTTGATTATAACATTGCTTATGAAATTAGGCTTCATAAGGCATTAGAATATAATTTTCTTTGTCCATTTCACTATTTTGCTATAGAGGATTTTTATTTAGAATCAGAACAGGTTTTTGCGAAAGATTTTTCTAAATTAATTAGTGACCAACGGGTTGAGCATATTATTGATAAGGCTAATTTTTATGGTTATAGTGGCAAATCGCGATCAGCTTTAATGTTTGTTAGTAATGTTGATGAGGCAGTACAGCTTGCGACTAAGCTCAGTCAAAGAGGTATCAAAGCTAAAGCTTTATCAAGTCAAGACTCAGAGCGTATAAGACAAGAAACTATTGGTGAACTTGAGAGTGGGTTACTTGAGATTATTGTTACAGTAGATATTTTTAATGAGGGTATTGATATTCCATGTGTTAATCAGGTTATCCTTCTAAGGCCTACTCAAAGCGCTATAGTCTATATACAGCAATTAGGGCGTGGACTGCGTAAGTATAAGTCTAAAGACTTTGTTGTGATTTTGGACTTTATCGCAAATTATAATAACAATTTTCTCATTCCTGTGGCATTAAGTGGAGATAATAGTTATGACAAGGACGAGCTTAAAAAGTTTGTAGTCTCACCAAATAATTATTTAGCTGGTGAAAGCACAGTTACCTTTAGTAATATTGCTAAGGAAATAATCTATAAAAATATTCAAAGGACAAACTTCTCGCAACTAAAAAATATAAAAAAAGATTATGTTCAGTTAAAGAAAGAACTAGGTAGAATTCCTAGATTAGTAGACTTTCAGGAATATAACTTTATCTCACCAGAGGTTATTCTATCGACTAAAGATACTTACTATGATATTTTGCAAGCTTTTAAAGAAAGTGTAGTGAGTTTAAATCAACGACAATACAATATTATAAAGTTTATTTCTAAGGAGTTTACTCCTGCAAAAAGGCTTTATGAAATTTTAATTTTAGAGGAGCTTTTGAAATCCAAAACTATTAATAAAGCTTATTTAGAAGCAGTGTTACGTGATAGTTTAGATGATTTTGATATTATAAGTTTTGCAAATGCACTAGAGCATTTGTCTCTAAAAATATTTACAGTAAATGCCGGTAGAGCAGATTATGAGCCTCTAATATCTGTGGATGGACAAGAGATTAGGCTACTGATATCAGATATTATTGATGAAAGCGGATTCTTGTATGAGCAAGTTAAAGATTTAATAGACTATAATAAAAAAGTTTTTTTTGAAAAATATAGTCTCAATAAGTCTCATGGATTATCGTTATATGCAAAATACTCTAAAAAAGAAATTGCCCATCTATTTAATCAAGATTATGCCAATGGAGGAGTTAATCTTGCTGGATATAGATCTTTTGAAGATAAAGTACTACTGTTTATGACATTTGATGAGAATAAAAAAATTGATACATATGATAATAAGTTTCTCTCAAAACAGACCTTTTCATATTACTCAAAAAAAGGTAAGACTCTTGGTGATCGTTTAGAAAGTGCTCTTAGCCAAAATCGATATGAAAGCTATGTTTTTGCACGAGTAAACAAAGATAATAGTTATATTTATCTTGGTATAGTTGCCAAGTGTCTAGTTGCTAAAGAAATAATGGCTGAAAAAAAGTTTGTTGAATATATCTTTGAATTAGAAAAGCCTTTAACAAAAGAAATCTGGCAGTATTTTAAGGCTGTTTATAAAACCAAGATTTGATGCTTAATTAAATGATTTTTTATTTTTGTTTGTTATAATGGAAATTGAAGGAAGAACAAATTTGGAGAATCCTAATGGCATACAAAAAAGTTTTATTAGCTGTGAATGTTTATGAAAATGCAGACATCGTTATTAACTCTGCAGTAGACTTCGCTAAAAAGAATAATACAGAAGTTTTAAAGGTTGTTACAGTTATTGATTGTGTAGCTCCATTTGCACCATCTATAGTTGATTTTCAACACTCTATAGAGCAAGAAGCAAAAGAAGCTTTAGATAAGCTTGTAGCTAAGATTTCAGGTATCAAGGTTGAGCATGAAGTACTTGTTGGTAACCCTGCAGTTGAAATCGTTGATTATGCTGAAGAGAGCAGCTGTGATGTGATAGTTTTAGGTTCTCATGCAACTCATGGTATAAATTTACTTCTAGGTTCAGTAGCGAATGCTGTTCTACATAAAGCAAAATGTGACGTGCTAACTGTAAGAGTTAGTGAGAATGAAAAAGAAGCAAGTAAAGCGCATAACTATCAAAGACTTCTTGTACCTACTGATCTTGAAAATGACTCATGTTCCGTTGTTGAAAAGGCAAAAGATGTTGCAAAGCTGTATGGTTCAAAAATTGATACTGCGTTTGTTATACCAAATGATAGTATCTCTTTGATGACATATGAAACAGAGAAGGTTGAGCATGCAATAGAGAAGTTTGCAGATAAAAATGGTATCACTGGAGAGAAGTCTGTGATGATTGGTGGTATCGCTAACAGTTTATTAGAAAAAGCAGCTGAAAATAAAAATGATTTGATAGTTGTGGGAAGTCACAGAAGAAGTGCTATTGGTAGATTTTTCTTAGGCTCTACAGCAAATAGTATCTTACATGAAGCTAATGTTGATGTCTTAGTTGTAAGACTTAAGTAATTACCGTTTTTCTCTTTTTTCATAATAATTAAATTCTAAAAAAACTCATAAAAAGACTCAAAAAAGTGTATTTGTTTTGAAAAATATATTTAAATAAAAGAATCGGACAAAAAAATAAATACTTTTTATGAAAAAATTATTAGTACTTTTAGCAAGCTCAGCAGAGTGGTATGAGTTTACTGTATATTCATTCTGTGCGGGATATATTGGTGCAGCATTTTTCCCAGGTGATCATTTTATAAAATTTTTAGCTGCCTTCGGGGCATTTGCTGCAGGATTTTTAGCGAGACCTCTAGGAGGAATAATATTTGGCTATATTGGGGACAAAAAAAGTCGCTCTACAGCTTTAGCATTAGCGGCATTTTTTATGGGGGTACCTACTGTTGGGATGGCACTATTACCACCGTATGCAACTATAGGTATTTTGGCTCCTTTACTTTTAGTTGCTTTTAGAATTTTACAAGGTATAGCCATAGGTGGTCAGTATAGCGGTTCAGTTGTTATTCTTGTCGAAGCTGAGTCAACTCTATTTGGTAAAGCTAAAGCTGGTGTAAATGTTATAACTAGTGCTTTTGGAGGGATATTGTTAGCGATTGTAACTTTCCAAGTTATTAGATATCTAATTCCAGATGAGACTATGGCAAATGGTGGTTGGCGGATACTTTTTGGTATAGCAATTATATTGGTTGTTCTGTCGTTTTTCATTAAGCATAGTGGTGATGAAAAAGAGCCTGAAAAATCAAATGTGAGTCTAACTAAAGTGATACTCAAAAATTATAAAAGCTTAATATATATGATTTTATTATGCTTTCCTGGTGCAGTTGTTGCATATTTCCAGATTACAATTCTGCCTAATATCATTAAGAAAATATTAGGTCATGCAGATGTTAATGTCGCAGTATTGACAACTATTAGTATTATTATGTTTATCGTTACATGTAATATTGCTGCTAGACTTACTAAGTATTTTAAAATAAAAACGATTACTGCATTTGGTCTTGTTTTGATGCTTATATTGTCATTACCAATGTATGCGCTATATAAGGCTAATAGTGACTTATTGATAGTCTTCTTTGTGACTATGGGAGCAATATTTGGAATATTCTATGGTAATATCATGGTGTTGTTTACAGAGTGCTTGCCTAGAGAGATTCGTTACACTGGATTTGCTTTAGCTTATAATATTGGTTTTGGTGTGTTTGGTGGTTTATTGCCATTCTTATGTTTCTTCTTAGCTTACTCTATATCTGATTATATGGCTGTGGGCATGATTTGTATAAGTGCGCTTGTTGGTTTGATAACGCTATATAAATTCGAGCCAGAAAATCTTGAAAAGTCTATAATAAACGATAACTAGTACTCAAAGAGTTTCTTTAAGGTAGTTGCTAATGAGTTATTATTTTTTGAGTGAAAACTGCTTTATTTACAATATCAGTAATAAATTATCTTTAGATTATAATCTCAAAATTTTAAATATCTATAAGTCTTTTATTAGAGATAGAGCATTTTGTCAAAAGTTTGGTATTTATGATATTGTTCCATCTTATAATTCAATAGCGTTTCATTTTGATTATAAAGATTTTGATTGCTTGCAGGAAGCTATTCTAGCCAAAACGGAATCTATAGATTTTAGTGCCATTATTGATTCAAAAACACATTATATAGCGGTTGACTACAGTGGTGAGGATTTACCCAAAATATCTGAGATTTTAGGAATAGAAATATCTGAGATTATAAAAAGACATACTCAGGTTGAATACCATATTGCGATGTTAGGTTTTAAGCCATATTTTCCATATCTACTTGGTTTAGACAAAAGTTTAAGTGCACCTCGCTTAGCAACACCACGAAATAGAATACCTGCTGGATCTGTTGCAATTGGAGGTTCTCAAACAACTATTTTTCCTGAGCAGTCACCGAGTGGTTGGAATATTATAGGAGTATCTAATTTTAGAGATTTCTCTAACTTTAGTGCTGGTGATAAGATAATTTTTAGGGAGAAGTGATGCTTTTGATAAACTGTGATTTAGGAGAGAGGGGTGTTGCTCATCCTATTGATGATAAGTTAGTTGAATATATAGATATTGCTAATATTGCTTGTGGTGGTCATGCAGGTAATAAAGAAAGCGTTGATTACTATGTGAATCTATGTCGAGATCACAATGTCAAAATTACAGCACATATTTCCTACCCAGATAAAGAAAACTTTGGTAGAAAGGTAATAAGCATTGATAATGATATTTTATGTTCATCTTTTGATGAGCAGTTTGCACTTTTTGATAAAGATATCAAGGCTGTTAAACCGCATGGAGCCTTATATAATGAGCTAAATGTTAATCAAGAGCTAGCAAAAGTTTTTATAGACTGGTGTATTAAAAATGATATTCAAGAGTTGGTTGTTAGCCCTTTTGGTATAGTTGCTGAGTATGCCAAAGAAAATGGTATAAAAATTGTTAAAGAGAGTTTTGCAGAGAGAGGCTACATGCTTGATAGCGTTAATAACCCTATGCTAATACCACGAGGCCAACCAAATGCTGAAATACATAATGTAATGGAGGCAGTTGGTCAATATAATCAGCTTAAACAAGGATTTATTAAGATAGATGATCAAGATATCTTATTTGAGTCACAAACTGTATGTATACATTCTGATAGTAAGATAGCTTTAGAGTTAGCACAACAGATGTACGATATTAGAGGCTAAAATTATGGAGAATATCTTTTCGACTAAAGGAGGGTTACTTTTTCCAATTTCATTGCGGGAATATGGTAAGCAAGATAAAGGAGTATCTCCTAAAGGGGCTCAAGATCAATTAAGCTTTATGACAGCTTATAATATCTTTAACCAACCTACAGATTTTCAAGCTATTGAAATGATTTATCCCAGCGAGATTGTAGCTACTGATGATATATTGGTTTATTTATGTGGGGCTAGCTATCCAAATACTTTTATTGATGAAAATACCTGTGCAAACTATAATCAAGTTTTTGAGCTTAATAGAGGTCAAAAGTTAGAGTTTAAAGGTTCAAAAAAAGGCTTTCGCACAATAGTTTTTGCCGTAAAAAAACAATCTCAAACTATTGGGTTAGTTCGCAAACAGAGATCGTTAGAATTAGAAGATTATATAAGTCAAAATTATCGTCATAGCTTCATAAGGGTAATCAAGGGACCTGAGTGTGATATTTTAAAAGATTGTGCTTTTTTTGAGAGTAGTTGGACTATTTCAACAAACTCAAGTCAGATGGGGCTACCTTTAGATGGAGTTTTTCTTGATACACAAAAAATTGAAATGATATCCCAGCCTGTAACAGATGGTACAATACAGCTAGCCCCAAGTGGTCCGATAGTATTGTTACGACACCGACAAACAGTGGGGGGATATCCGCGGATTGCAACTGTTATTGAAGCAGATATTAATAAATTATCACAGTATGCTCCTGGATCTAAGGTAAGGTTTAAGTTGGTTAGTTTAGAAGAGGCTTGTGAAGTAAATAATATTCTCAAAGACCTTATTAGTAAGGTATAAACTGATATAGTAACCTTTAAAGACTCTATATTTAAGTATATTATTCTTAGAGAAATCAAAAAATGTAAGGTACTGTGCTCGTGATAAAAAAAATATTCCCGAAACAAGTGGGTGTCTATAAAGCAACAATTATACTAAGTATTCTTTTTGGCTATGTATATAATATCCCACTTATTATAAAATTTTTCCAAGATGTTGCTCAAGATAGTACATTTAGTTTGTGGTTTGTAATTAGCTGTTTTGCAGTTTGTTTCTTAGCTTTTTTTCTGATTTTTAATCTGATTAATTTTCGTTATATATTTAAGCCATTAATGATTGTTTTGATTGCAATTGGAGCAATTGTTTTTTACTCGGAGATGTTCTTGGGAATTACTTTTACCTATGGTGTGGTAGAGAGTATTTTTGATACAAATACACATGAGGCACTATCCTATTTATCTATTGGGAGTGTTGCTAGTTTTATATTTTTTGGTGTTTTACCAATTGTTATACTTCTCAGAGTTAAAATAGTATATCCAAAATTTAGTAAAAGCGCTTTGATTAGAATCGCTAATATCATAGGGACTTTAATATTAGTTGTAATGATTTTAATTACAAATGTAAAAACTATTTTCCCATTCTTTAGAAATCATAATGAATTAGGAGATTATCCTAATCCAATAATTTACGTAGGTATCACTTCAGCAATTATTGCAGAGAAGTTTATTCCACCTTTACCGTACCAGCCAATTGGTGATGGTGCAAAAGAAGTTAGAAATACTGATAAGCCAAATCTAATGGTATTTGTCTTAGGCGAGACAGCGAGAATGCAGAATTATCAGTATAATGGATATGATAGAGACACAAATCCTTATACTAAAAATCTTGGAGTTATTGCGTTACAAGATGTAGCATCATGTGGTACTTATACGGCATTGTCAGTACCTTGTATGCTATCTAATATGCCAAGAGTTGACTACAATGCAAGGCAAGCTGCTGCTAGAGATAATGTCTTAGATATTATGAAAAAAGCAGGTTTAGATGTCACTTGGTATAATAATAATGGTTATGATTGTAGATATACTGGGGTATGTAAGCGAATAGAAAATATCTATATAAATACTAGTGACTGTAAGGGTAATAGTGCAGGTGGATTTTGTCATGACTCAGTGTTACTAAAAGAGCTAAAAGAGAATCTTGCAAAAAATGATGATGGTAAAAGTAAGGTAATTGTTTTACATCTAGTTGGAAGTCATGGACCAACTTATTATCAGCGTTATCCTGCAGAGTTCAAGAAATTTACTCCAACATGTGACCAGGGTGATATAAATGCATGTAGCAGAGAAAAACTAGTAAATACTTATGACAATACTATACGTTATACTGACTATATATTATCAAAAGTTATTGATACTTTAGATAGCAAAGAAGTAACTACTAAATATGACAGTGCAATGGTCTACATATCTGATCATGGAGAGTCTTTAGGAGAGGACGGCTTATACCTTCATGCTGCACCTTATGGTATAGCTCCACTATATCAAAAAAGAGTGCCGTGGATTATGTGGTTCTCTAAAGATTTTTTAAAAGATAATAAGCTTAATAAAGCTTGTTTAGTTAAAGAAGCTAAGAGGGAAGACACTTTCTCTCAAGACAATGTTTTTGACTCATTCTTAGGACTTATGAATATCAAGACAGCTGCATATAGTCCAAAACTAGATATTTTTGCAAATTGTCGAAACGCTGGGTAGATTAGATGTTAAATAAGCCTAAATATACGCTTTTTAAAAATACTTCATATGCACTAAATGGCTTAGTAGATATTTTTAAAAATGAAAAATCTTTTCGTCTTCAGTTACTCCTTTTTATAATTTTGACAGTGACTATTTGGGTACTGCCTTTTAGTATAGTTTCAAAGTTTGTTTTACAGATTGTATCAATGTTGCCAATTTATGCAGAGATTATAAATAGTGCTATTGAAAGGGTAGTTGATTTAGTGACAACTGACTATCATATATTAGCAAAGCAAGCTAAAGATGCAGGTTCTGCTTTGGTTTTTGTATCTTTTGTAATAGAGCTAATTGTTTGGATTATGATTATTTATTTGAATTTTTTGATTGGTAATTATTAGTACTTAATTTTATCAAGGTAGTCAGAAATTTCTTTATTCATTTCCTCATTATTTTTTTGTATGTTTTTTTGAGTTTCTAGAGCAAATGTTTTGTTTTCAGGTCTCATTGCATTGTATAGAAATTCGGGTTCAATTATAAAAGGCTTTGTAATCGACATTTTATCCATAGAAGGTATATTAACTGTGAAATAAAGTTTTATATGATTTTTATTATCATTTACTACTTTTGCTATTATATTTGCAGAGATTTTGTATTCTTGGTTTACTAGCAAATATTGTTGTTTATGATCTGAAAATACTTGTTTTACTGGAGTGACTTTTGTTTCTTCTATTTGCATCTGTTTATTAATTACTGAAGTTCCAGTTTTGGTTATACTATTGACTTTATCCTGTCCATGATGATCATCAGCTACTTTAGATTGAATTTCAATCATTTTTTCTAATACATTTTTTCTAAATTTTTCAGCCTCTTCTGTGGTAAATGCCATACATGTCCCAGAATTATCTTTAGCGTAGCATCCATTTTGTTTGTCTACCAGGATAAATAATTCTCTAGTGTTATCATAATATAGTTGATACTTAGGGAATTCAGGACCGTGACCTAAGTAAACAAATTTATCATCAGATAATGAGCGACAAGAGCATAAGCCTAAAGATATAATTATAAGTATTAAATAACTGTATATTCTTAACATAAAATTCTCCATAAATTATACATAAACAACCATATCGAGCGTAAAAGTATTCATGTGCTGATTATCATAAAGTTTTTGATATGAGTATTCAGGACCAAATAGTACGTTGCTATCAAAATATGCTCGTTGAGCAGAAGCTATGAATTGATTTGAAATTCCTGCTGCTGCTTTAGGTCCAATTGCAGGTGATGATAACGCCATAGGGATTTTATTAGCATTATACGACGAGCCATAACTAAAGTTAAAGTTCGTTTTACGACCCGCAATAACATCTCCATAAGATGTCTGAATTGTAAATGCACCAGCATAATTATTTGATATTCCACTATATTGACTACTTTTGTTGGTTGTTTGACCCCAGCCAGCTCCAACTTGCCATATTCCTGGGAGGATATTGGTGAAAGATAAGTTTGCATCTGCGTTAATCATGCCAACTCGATTTAGGGCAGTTATTGTTGCAAAGTTCTTGTTTGCACCCTTAGCATCGAATATATAGCCGACATTAAAACCAAGGGATGTACTATCATTAATTGGAGCAGCATAAAAGTAGGCCGTTGAAAAACTTGCGTTCTCATTATTAGCACCAAAAACAGCTATATTGAAGTTTGAAGTAGCATCCTTATAATTTACAGATACATTTGTTACACTTCCTGGAGAAAATAGTGCTTTAGTAACACCAGGAGTCCAAGGACCACCTCCACCAAATGCACCTACAGATAGTTTGTTTCTACCAACTGTCATAAAAAATGGAGATATGTCCATATTACCGAAGATTGCAAAGGCATTACCTAGTTTGAATCCATTAGTCTCATCTGTATCAAAGTCAAACTGGGCTGTAACATAGTGCCCTAAGTTTGATAGAAAGTATAGTTTAGCATTAGTTAGATATATGTTTTGACCACCATTTGCTCTAATTGTTTTATCAGCATTAGTTATTCTAGTACCTAACCATGCCTGAGCATCAGCTTCAATAAACCCACCGAAAAATACAGAATAATCATCGAACTTAGCTCTTTGGCCCATAAGTGTTGAAGCAAAAAGGTTTGATGATATCTGCGCTATAGGTATGGTGTTGTTACCAGAGTATCCTCCTATATAGGTTATTTGACCTTGTGTTGTGATGGGAGCAGCATTTCCAATATCAATACCTCCGTGGCTATCTATTATTCCACCGATGCTAGTTATATCTCCATCAAGATTGCTTGATGAGAAATTTGCAATCTCATCAGAAGATAATACGCTAGCACTTTTAGTATCAAAAGTTATATTGTTAGTTCTAGCAACTTTTGAGCTATAAGTAGCGAAATCATCGGTAGTATCATCGGTGTTAGAGTTGTTACTTTTTTTTAGGTTTTTTAATTCTTTGCTTAGCATATCTATCTGACGTTGCATTGCCGCATATCTATCATCATCTGATGGTGTCTGATTTGTAGTTGATGCAGCTATAACGATACTGCTATAAAAAAAACTAGCAATAGCAGTAGCAAATAAAAACTTTTTCATAAAAATTTCTCAAGAATTAATGTTGATATAAAAAACTACTTAATTTCTGTACCTGTTTTTGGGTCTAATATCAGTTTAGGAGTTTTTTGTTTTTTACCAAAATCAAACATGCTTAGGATATTGTTTGAGTATTTATCGTTACTATACTTGCTAACTGAGCCAATGCCCCAGTTATACTCTACAAACTTAAGTACAGATGCTTGATTAAGTAGTGAATGATCAACATAGTTTGCTTTAGCATAAGGAGAAATAACAAGCATTGGTAATCTTGGACCATAACCCTGCCTTCCTTTGATATCATTAAACTGTGACTTTGGACTATAAACATGATCATAATCACCATCAGAGTCATCATAAATGATTATAATTGCTGTACTATCCCAGTCTTTTGATTGTTCAATTCTATTGATAGTATTCACTAACCACTCCTGTTCATCTAGAGGATTTGAATAACCTCCATGACCATCTTGGTATCCAGGGGCTTTTAAATAACTTACAGCTGGCATATTGCTTTGATCAAGAGCCTTCCAGAATTCACTTATATCATATTGGTGGTTAGCCTGGTCATTACTACCTATATATTTTTCATCACTTGGTGCTAGATGATGAGGATTTGATGTCTCTTTCCAGTAGTTAAAAGGCTCATGGTGAGGTATATAGTCTCTTGATTTTACACCGAATTTATTAGTACTCATGGCATCACATATTGCTGTTTTACCGGAGTAGCTTGTTGGTTTGAATCCACCTTGGAACCAGCCCCAAGTAATACCTTTTTGAGTTAGATAGTGCCCTATATTTTTACCATCTGTGATTTTTGCTACAGCTGTATTTGTGTCTCCAGATTTACTTGTGCCATAAGAGCAATCATCGTAGTATGGGTTAGGATCATCAATGATATAGCTGTTTTCAATATTTTCTAAATTACCACTTGGGCTCATTGCTGGACCATTTGCACCAGCTACAAGGTTAAGTGCTCCAGGTGTTGATGGACCAAAAGTTGTACCAAATGTATTATCATTTAGGGCGAAATTTTGTGCGTAATTCCATAATGCTGTGACAGTATTACCATCATAATATCCCATAACTTGACCATCGCAATTTTGTTTATAGGTATCATTATCATGACCGCCATGTTCAACAAATTTGTTCATTAAGCCACCATTAAAAGAAGAGATCTCTTCATGGTACTCATGGTTTTGTGAACAAGGTTGGAAGTTTCTATCTAAACGATAAGGATTTTTTGTATTTGGATTATTCTCTAATAGTTGTTTTGTCAAACCGTTAACACTAGGAGTGTCTTCTTTAGCTATGAATTTTGGTTCACCCTCTGGATTCTTGGCATTAGGATACATACCAAAATATCTATCAAAGGAGTTGTTCTCTTGAAATATTATTACTAAGTGCTTTATTGGAGTAGTAGTTTTTAGAGTATTTGCGTTGTTGAATAACTTTTGTTCTACTTTTACAAGATTTCCATAATCATTTGGTTTGCTATTATTTACCCCTGATGCAAAAGCTGTCGTTATTATACTTATGCTTAAAATTCCTAGGGTAATCTTATTCCGTTTCATTATTGCTCCATCTGTTTGAGTTGTGTAATTCAGTAGCAATAATAATAAAAACTAAAAAAAATAATTAATAAAAAAGTCAGTTATTTTTTTTTGTAAAAAAATGTTTATTTTTAAGAGCTCTTGTTATATAGTATTCGCTATTTTTCTCAAAATAGCGGGTTTTGTAATTAAAGGCACGATAATATATATGTAGTTAATTATAAAAGCAATGTTTATTTAGATATATTTTTTAAAGTGATTTCTTATTGCTATTCTTTGTTTTTTTATTGTAGACTTTGTGATGTTAAAATAGATGTTGAAACATTGTAGTTAGGGAGATCACATAAATGCTACGTAAACTGGTTAAAACTTTAATACCAAGTCAGGATAAAATTTTTTTTGATTTAATGATAGAAGCAACTGAGTCGGTAGAAGATTCGGCTAGAATTCTTGACAAACTTGTTAAAGAGGAAGATAACCTAACGATATCTGAGCTATCAGAAGAGCTAAGATTAACAAGAACTGTAACAGTTGAAGTAGCTAATAAAATGGATCATGAGTTAGCTCGCTATTTTGTAACCCCTGTTGATAGGGTAGAGTTACATAACATTACTACTTTACTTCTAAAGTTAAATAGAAGAATCGTTAAAATCCACAGATATATGCAGATACTGATGGAAGAAGAGCGTGGCAACGTAAATATATATCTAGCAACTAGTGTCGAGACTTTACGTAAAATGACAAAAGTACTTGATGATATGATGAAAGCATTTGTCAAAGGGGATAATAAAGAACTTAAAAATTTCTATATTAGAATTACAGCGTTAGATGAGAATGTACTTGAAGAACTAGGTCATGCGCTTAAGAAATTCTCTCACTATGATGAGGGGGATGTAGTATTTATCATGAAAGTTAAAGATATTTATAAGGCTATAGAGAGTGCTATCTCTACGTGTACATCTGTAGCAGAATCAATTATGAGATTGTATGTAAAAGAAGTTTAACGAACAAGGTAAATAAAGATGATTACATCAGTGCTTATAGCCATCATTGTAGTAGCGTTGTTTTTTGAGTTTACAAATGGTTTCCACGATGCTGCAAATGTAGTTGCAACACCTATCGCAACCAAATCTCTAACACCATATCAAGCTATTGGTCTGGCAGCATTTTTTAACTTTTTGGGTGCTTTCTTTGGAACAGCTGTTGCTGCAACAATATCAAAAGGCTTAGTAGATACAAGTGTTGTTACCGATATTGTTCTAATATCTGCTTTATTAGGAGCTATTAGCTGGAACTTTTTTACTTGGAGTTTTGGAATACCGTCGAGCTCATCACATGCTCTGATCGGATCATTAGTTGGTGCTGTGATTATTAGCTCTAGTTACCAAGATGTTAACTATGTGACCGTAATTCATAAGGTCATTATACCAATGATAAGCTCACCTATTATGGCATTCTTCTTAGCACTTATAATATGTATTATTCTGCTTAATATTTTTATGAGGTTCTTTATGGTTAGAACTACAAATAAATACATAAGAGAAATGCAGGTGCTATCTACTAGCTTATTGTCTTTTTCTCACGGTTCTAATGATGCTCAAAAAACAATGTCAATAATAACACTTGCGCTACTAAGTGCAGGAGTTGTGCAAACTACTCAGGTTCCTGATTGGGTTATCGTTTTATGTGGTGTTGCAATGGGGCTAGGGACATTATCAGGAGGTAAAAAGATAATTAAAACTTTAAGTGCAAAGCTATCAAAACTAGAGCCGGTTAATGCTGTTTCTGCAGAATTAAGTTCAGGTATATTGGTTTTAGGAGCTTCACACATAGGTTTGCCCGTTAGTACTACTCAAGTCGCATCGGGTTCTATTATGGGGGCAGGTTATGCCGATTCCGGTGTAAACTGGAAAGTTGTTAAGAAAATGGTAACAGCATGGGTTTTGACAATTCCAGCATGTATCGTTGTTACTAGTGTTATATATACTATTCTTTTCAAAATTTTTGGTACTTTCTAAAAGTTAATTACTATAAATCTCTTTTTTTAATAAATAAAAAGCCTATAATTCAAAGCAATTAAATTTACTACCTAATACTTAAATGCAAACAAAGATCAATAAGTTTATGGTTTATCTTCATTGGGCCACGGTTATCTTGATATTTCTAGCTTTTATATCAATAGAGTTTAGAAGTATATTTGGTAAACATTCATTATTTCACGATGTAATGAAAACATCTCATTTATATATTGGTTTTTTGATTCTGTTTATTACTATTCTAAGGTTGGCTATAAGAAAGTTTGTAAGTTTTCCATTTATAGGGCAACGACTTGAGTATAATAAATTTAGGACTATGGTCGCTAATTTGGTACACATATTTTTATATTTTTGGTTAATTACTATGCCAATATTAGGTTGGTGCTTGATAAGTGCAAAAGGAACTTATGTTATTCCTTTTGGTTTACCAGCTATTACGGATGTGCTCTCAAGAGCTAGTATCGTCAGACTCAAAGAAATCCATGAAGTTTTTGCATATGTTGGACTAGCTGTAATATTTATACATGCAATAGTAGCAATTACTGAGTATTATATCATTCGTAGTAGAAGAGCTTAAAAGCTACTGATATTGGACTTGTATTTTTTTGATACCTTCTCTAACAATTTTTAGAAGCTCGTCTTTATATTTAGAGTGCTTGTATATAAGTATTAAGTGAGACTCTAATGGAAAATCTATTTCAAAGCCTTCTATTTTGACAACATCCTCACACTCCTTGAGGACAGCATCATAATAAAATTTTGGCATAAATCCTATAGTATTTTCACTCATCAATAAGTTAGCTTTTTGAATCTCGTTATCAACCGTAAATTTAATTTTATCAAGATTAAATTTGTAGCTTTTATTATCGTGTTTAAACTCATTTGTGCCTTGAGAAAAGTCATATCTGTTAAATACTAGAGGAGCTTCAAGAACTTTTTCAGGGTTATTATGTAGATCTTTTACAAACTCTTTGTTTCCGTATAAGTGTGCAGGAAGCTTAACGGCATCTACAGATGTACAAACTATCCAATCATCTAAATCAAGAAACTCAAGATGCTTGTTAAATATTTGTATGACATTGTATGAATCAAACTGGAACTGACTACCATTAATATTATCGGCTAGATAGCTATCTAGAGAGAAGTTAAATGCATCATTATTAATCTGTTGTATCTGTGGTAAGGCTAAATCAATAATGATTTTGATAAATAGGGGAGTACCAAGTACTTTTATAGACTGGCGTTGCCTAAAGCCACTTTGTTTTACATTTTGGATAGTATTTTCCAGATCTGTCACAATTTTATTGCAAGAGTGAAAATATTTCATGCCATCACTAGTTGGAGATATACGATTTTGTACATTTCTAATAAGTTTTAGATCTAAGTATTTTTCTAGTACATCTATCTTATTTTTTATAGTATTCAGTTCTACAGAGTAGCACTTTTTAACTGAGCTATAAGACCCTAATTCCACTAACTTTAGAAAGTAGCGTGTAGCCTCAATAATATCTTTGTTAATACCACTCATCTTATTAGAAAAACTTGTCAATCCTACTATTTATAATATCATTATGAGAAGTATTACAAAAGCACTAAAAGAATGTAACAAAACTATCTATAGACTCTCTTTCGGTACGATAGTTATTTACAGCAGCGTTAGTATCTTCATAACCAATTGCTATACCACATAGCAAAGTATAGTCGTCAAATCCTTGTAGCTCTTTTTTGACTATATCTGGATAGTGTCCTAGAGAGGCTTGAGGACATGTTGCAAGTCCTAAGTCTAGAGCAGCTAGCATTATTGATTGGATAAGCATACCACAGTCCATATAGCCACTAATTCCTGTATTGGTGTGCTTAAATATGAATATGGCTGAAGGTGAGTTAAACGATAAATAGTTTTTTTTCCATTGCTCAATACGTCTTTCTTTATCTTCTCTCGCTATATTTAACGCATTATATAAGTCATGACCACACTTAACAGCACGTTCTTTAAGTTCTCCATCTAATGGAATATCGCTATCATAATCATACTCCATTCTTGGAGGTTCGCGATTATCACATGCAGATAGTATCTTACTCATCAGGGCAATCTTCTTTTCACCGCTTACTATAGCAATTTTCCATGGTTGAGTGTTTTTACTTGATGGTGTCCACCTTGTGGTATCAAAAAGATTTTCTAGTATTTTCTTGTCTATAGGCTTATCAAGAAACTCTCTAACGCACTTACGATTCTTTATAGCTTCAGATATTTGCATAAGTTTTACCTATTAATTGTTATATCTATAATTTAGACCATAAGCATTGATGATACTTTATTTTTTAATACCTAAAAAGTCAAATGTTGTTAGGCAGGATACTATTGTAAACACTTGACAAAAGAAATTATTATTTGATATATTGATTGGTTCCCTATTTTCAAATCTGAAAAAGGCAATGAATGTATATAAAAAGGAGGGTAAGTATGAAGTTAGCGCGAGTATTTACAAAAAAAGTTTCTCTAGCGAAAACTCTTAGCTCGAAACCACAAGGTTTTCAAGCTAGTACAAAGAATGCTGAAGAAAAGAAAATTAAAAAATGATTTTTACTATCAAAGCTATATAATAGTTTCTAAACACTAGAAAAGGAGATAAGAAAGTGTTTACTAAAAAAATGGCTTTCACCTATTTTATTACAGTTATATTGATTTTTAATTCTGGCTGGATTGATAGTATAGTCTTATATAATTCTTTTGGTGCCAGTGTGGCAGTTATGTCTGGTAACTTGAGGATTTTAGGACACAGTATTGCTGGTGGTGACTGGGTATTTATGTATAAAGTAGCTGTGCTTGTTTTTGGCTTTGTTGTAGGTGCTGCTGTCAATGGGGTCATTATGAAAACAGATGCCTATGTTATCTCAGAGGATCATACTAAGACACTAGTCCTACAAAGTGCTGTAATGCTTACAGGTACTTTATTGATAGATATCTTTAGTAATCATCGTGTTATTGATGATTTATTTTTAGCTATGGCAATGGGTATGCAAAATAGTTTTACTACACTATTTTTTGGAGGTTTTGCCCGAACAACTCATATGACGGGTACAACTACTGATCTGGGAATAGAAATTGGTAGAGCCTTACGAGGCAAAACAGATAATTTATGGAAAATACCATTTTTTGCTGTATGTATGACAATGTTTGTCGTTGGTAATGCTGTAGGTGTGATTTGGGTTGAGATTACGGGAGATTACTTCACCCTGATGTTATTCCCATCAGTCATATTACCAATTTTTGTTGGTATCGTGATTCTACTAACCTATAATATGAAGGTTAAAAATCATAGTCTCTAGTTTAAAGTCGGTAGTAAGCCAAAAGAGTTTAGAATCTGGAGAGCAATAATAATAATTGCAATAACCACAATTAGCATAGTTATTAGAGAAGAGCTAGCTAGAGCTTTTTGTTTACGGTAGTTTATAACCCATAGCATCATAACAGGTAAAGCAACCTGAAGTATCGCTACAAAAATACTTGCATAGCCAAGAGCTGTTTTAAAGCCATCTGGGTAGGCAATCGCATAAATATAAGCCGGCAAGAATGTTATTACAAAAGCAAGCGTTTTATGTTTGTGTAAGTTCTTAGCTATTTTATAAGTATTCCTATTAAAATCAAAAAGCCCTAGTGCAACACCAAGAAAAGATGTTGCTAAGGCAAAGAAGCCAAATAGAAAAGATATTGTCGAGATATATCCAGAGCTAGTACTGAAGTGATCAATAATCACTGATGTGATTTCACCAGATTGCTTACCTAAGATGCCAGTGGGTGTTGCAACTGGAAGTGAACCAAGAGTTGCAAAAATCCATAATATATAAACTATCAGCGGTATTGTGCTACCAATTACAATAGCTTGGCGTAGAGATTTTCTATTCGATCCCACATAGGTTCTTAATGTGGGGATTATATGATGAAATCCAAATGAGGTTAGAAGTATGGGAAATGCTGCCCAAATAAAATTAGGATTCTTGATTTGATAATTTAGATGATCAGTAGAAATGTGTGGGATAAGAACAGCAACTAGTAGTAGAAATGCTAAAAGTTTGCCTGTAAACATAATTTTGTTAACATGATCAACTAGCCTTGTACTGATATATATAAAAACCCCTAGTATCAGTATAAAAATAATGCCTGTGAGTTTTTCTGAGATATTAAAACCAAGACTTCCTAGTGTTGTTGAAATTAAGTATCCACCACCGACAGTATATGCGGCTACTAAAGAGTAGAGTAAAAGAACATAACAAATCCAAACTATACCAACACCAACAGGACCTAAGGTCTGTTTTGTCATTTCTACAAAATTAGCGCCATCTTCCATTTTTAGGTTAACTTCTGCTAATATCAGAGCTGTAAATGTCATCAAAGCCCATATACTGATAATTAAAATAGAACCTATAAAAAAGCCACAGCTCGCTACAGTTGCAGGAATTGCTAACATCCCAGCACCAATACATGTGCCAGATATAATCATTGCTGCGCCAAATTTTCTTGATAAAAACATATTAGATTGTATAAAAAACTGGAATTTTAAATCCCAACTCTACCATTTAAAGCTTATAATATATTTATTATAGCCGATAAGATTGTTATTTCTACAAAATGGATAGTATGAAGGATAAAATTAGGCAAGCTTTGGTTGAGCTTGATATTCTAGCAACAGAAGAGCAGGTTGAACAATGGCTAGAGTATTTAAAACTTCTTGAGAAATGGAATAAAGTTTATAATATGACTGCTATTAAGAAGATTGATGATATGCTAGTCAAGCACTTATTTGATAGTCTCGCTGTAGCTAAGTATATCAAAGGTAGCTCAACTGTCGATGTTGGTACTGGAGGAGGTTTGCCAGGAGTGGTTTTGGCGATACTATATCCGCAACATCAGTTTACTCTGGTTGATAGTGTTGGCAAAAAAATCATGTTTCTCAAAAATGTTAAAAAAAGCTTGGGCTTGGATAACATTAATCCATTAAATATACGCATTGAAAACTTAGGTGGTAGCTTTGATAATATTATCTCGCGTGCATTTAGCTCAGTTGATACGTTTTATGAATTATGTAAGCATTTCTTAACTAAAGATAATCAAATGCTAGCCATGAAAGGTCCAGATCTTGAGGAGCAGAACTTAGCATCTTTGCCATTGGATATTGAAAAGCATAGCATAAAAGTTCCTTTCTTGAATGCTGAGAGAAACCTTATTGTAATGAGAAAAAATAATGATTGATAAAGAATTTATTCAAAGCTCATATACTAGTATCATCAAAAATATAAACTCAAAGGCTAGGCTTCTGGCTGTCAGTAAGTATCAGTCTATCGACAAAATAGAATATTTAGCAAGTCTTGGACAGTTAGATTTTGGTGAGAATTATTTTCAAGAATTGGAAGAAAAAGCTAAGCAGTTACCAGATCTGAAATGGCACTTTATTGGTTCACTGCAATCTCGTAAAATAAAGCATATTGTTAAGTATGCTGATTCAATTCAAAGTGTAGAGAAAATAGAGCATCTTGAGAAAATAAATAAAGCCGCTATTAATGAAAATAAGCATATAGATGTTTTTTTACAAATAAATATAGATGATGATATTAATAAATCTGGTTTTAAATCAACTCAATTAGAGGGTGTTGTTGAAGCTGTAAATAAAGCGAAAAACTTCAGTAATCTAGAAGTGGTTGGACTAATGTGCATACCTGCAAAAACAAACTCTCCAGAAAGAAGCTTTGCAAAAATGAAGATGTTTTTTGACACTATTAATGCTAGTTTAGCTAATGAGTTAAAATTATCGAGACTGTCAATGGGGATGAGCGCTGATTATAAATTAGCTATACAGTATGGCAGTACAGATGTTAGGATAGGAAGTAGCCTTTTTGGTACTAGAGAGGCTTAGCCTATTATTTTCTTTATATATTTAGAAAGTAGTTTTTTATATATCTCATTAATTATTAAAACTATAAATACAGCTACAAATGTTTCAAAGGCTCTGTCTAGTGCTATTGTGTATGATGTCGCTGACGATAAGGTAATTATATCCCAACTAATAATCATACATGACACAAAAAGATTCAGTAGTAGATAATATGATATAGAGCAGTTAACTAAGAAAAAAAGAGCCAGTAGTAGAGCTATTTGTAAATAGTAATGATTTTCTAATGGAATCATTAGTATCGCGATTATGAGAGGACCTAGTATATTGGCAAAACCTCTTTTAAGAGCAGTTATCTTTACTTTTTCATAAGAGTAGCCAAGAACCAAAACTATAGTCATCATAATCCACCATGGATTAGTATTTGGTAGGTATATAGTCATAAATTTCGTTACCAAGTATCCTATAGCAAGTGACGCAAGAGCAATAATCATCACATGATGATACTTGTCTTGAATCCTCTCGCGGTTAGAGTATGGCTGATCTCTATATAGCAGTATATTTATCAAAGCATAATAGAATACAAGCAATACCATTACTACTATTACACAAGCTAGAGTTATACCTATACTTACATGGCTATATCCGAAAGCACTTGAGACATATCCAATAAAACAAAACTTCGTAAGTATCTCTGGCATTATCCTAAACTTTGTTGGTAGATAAAAAGTCAAGCCACCCATTATGAGTGTACAAAAAGGTACAACTATAGGTAGTTGTGATGCAACGGTTCCAATAATCATAGCGGCACTTATAGAGATAACAGTGATAATGATATATAGATAACTTTTCCTATATACTCCATGGATTGAAGCAGTACACAAGGCTGTAATACCTACTAGGCTATTAACAAAGGCCTTAGGTAGAAGAAGATAGCTTATGAGGGCAACTAAACCTAACAGTATTGTCAATAAAAAAGACTCTATAATTATTTTTTCACGCACTATTAGCTTTAATGTTGTATGTGATTTCATGGTTATTATTTCGTTAGAAAAGTACGATAAGGATAATTGATATAACAAAATATATAAATACACATTTCTTGTATCAAGTGAAAATTTGACTATTCATAACAAGTTTTACAAACTCTTTAACTTTGGGTTGAACAAATTTATTTTTAGGATAGTAAATATAAATATCTTGATGATCTAAAAACTCGTCTTTAAGCAATTCTACAAGTTTACCACTCTGTATTTCATCTTTTACAATATATTCATGAAACTGAGCAATTCCAAGATCATTTAAGACACATTCTTTCATAAACTCCATGTTATTCGCAGATAAATCAGAAGGAGGCATTTGAGCGTTTACTTTGCTTTCTCTAATATTTACAAGAGCAGTAGCTCTAGAACTATGACGAATATACTTATGGTTTACTAGATCAGATAGGCTAGAGGGGATGCCATAAAGTTCTAGATATACAGGGCTTGCACATAATATGTATCTTGTTGTAGCTATTTTACGAGCAATAATATCTTCAGGAGGAGTCCAGTTAACTCCTAGAATTATATCTGTTTCTTGAGTTTTAAAATTAGGCATTCTCTCTTCAATATTTACTTCAATTTTAACCTTGCTAAATTTCTTGGAGTATTCTTTGATCAGACCTATCAGAACACTCTTGGCAAAAAATGAGGAAATATTTACTTTTAGGATGCCTGATGGTTCGCTATGAAAAGATTCTGCTAGATCACGAATGTTTTCAATTTCATTTTGTAATGTTTTACAATACTCAAATAAAAGCTTGCCTTCATGCGTCAATGAAAGTCTACGTGTTGTCCTAATTAGCAAGTCAACTTTGAGTTCCTTTTCTAATTGCTTAATAGTGTGACTTACAGCAGCTTTTGTTATACCAAGAGCATCTGCAGTATTTGTAAAGCTTCCATAAGTTACTAATTTATAAAAAATTTCAAAAAAATTAATAGGTATATTTTTTTTATTTTTAATTGTCAAATTTTACTAAACATAAGTTTATTAATGATGATATTGTAAAATATATTTTTTAATTTACTATAGCAATAGTTAAATTTTTTGATAAAAAAGGAATGGCTATGAAAAATTATAAAATCATACTCTTACTTAGTTATATAAGTATAGCGAGCGCATCAGCTGTGATACTAAATCCGGCTTTACCTCACATCAGTAGTGAATTAAATCTTGCAAATGGGCAAGTAGAGTGGATTGTGAGTATTTTTCTGGTAGGGTATGTTGTTGGACAACTTATATATGGCCCAATTGCCCGTAGGTTTGGTAGTGTAAGTACATTACGAATAGGCTTAGTTATTAATTTGATAGGTATTATAGTTTGTATATTTGGTGGGGTTCACTTATCTTTTGAGTTATTGCTTTTAGGTAGATTGATTACGGCTTTAGGATCATCTGTTGGATTGGTTTGTACGTTTATTATTTTGAATCACTCTGTAGAGCCATCTAGAGCAAAGACAGCACTGTCATTTGCTAGTATATCTTTTGCATTGTCTGTAACTTTAGCTATCATGATAGGTGGCTTTGTTAATTACTATTCACATTGGAACTACTGCTTTTATGTTCTATTAGCTCATGGGGTTGCGATGTATTTATTTACTTATTTATATCAAAATGAAACACCTAGTATTTCAAAGATTAATGTTGGCAATATTTTTTCAGGGTATATAAATGCATTATCAAGTCCAAAACTTTTGATTTTTGCTTTTATAATTGGTGTAATGTCAACATTTAGTTATTGCTATACGACAGCTGCGCCATTTATTACTCAGCAACTTTTTGATTTTAATAGTGCTGAATTAGGTACTTATAATGCTATGACTATAGTAGGTATCATAGCGGGCTCATTTGGCGCAGCAAAAATTATCAATAGTTATGATAATGTTCTAGTTTTGAAAATTGCAATTGCTACTTTGTTGGTTAGTTTTATGATTATAGCTTCTATGGCATATTTTGATATTATTACGCCGATTATATTTTTTGGTATTATTACGCTGATGTATTTTATTACAAGTTTTATATATCCGGCGGCATCACATATAGCATCCAATGCTTTAGCTGATGACAAAGCGAGTGCTTCTGCAATGATGAATTTTATAAACATGGCAGTTGCAGTTTTATCGGTAAGCATCATGGGCTATATAAGCTTAGATTATATATATAGTTTTGTTGTTATTTGTTTAGTGGTGTCAGTTACTGCATTTTTCTTTTTGTTTCTAAAAGGTTTTGCTAAGGAATAATCTTGGTAATATCCTAGCTATAGGTTTTTATATATAGTAAAATCATAGCCATATCAATTAATTACTTTTTTGCGTTAATATGTCATCTTTAGAAAGGGTAAATGGTTTTTTTGAAGCAAGTATTCAAGCAAAGATTGAGACAGCAAATATTTTACCTCCAGCTATTGCACAGGCTGCAAAAGCGATGGTGTCTTGTTTAGAAAATGGTGGTAAAATTCTAGTATGTGGTAATGGCGGATCAGCAGCTATAGCGCAGCATTTCACCTCTAAGCTTCTAAATCATTTTGATATGGAGAGACCTCCTTTACCAGCAGTAGCCTTAACAGCGGATGTTGCAACAATTACAGCTGTTGGAGATCACTATGGATTTGCCCATATTTTCTCTAAGCAAGTAGCAGCATTAGGCAATGAAGACGATATTTTATTAGTTGTATCTGCAAATGGTGACTCACAAAATATTATCAATGCTGTTGAAGAAGCACATGACTTAGATATGAAAGTTGTTGCATTGACTGGTGCAAGCGGTGGTAGATTACAAGATATGTACAATGCAGATGATATCGAATTAAGGGTTCCTTCTGACAATATGGCAAATATTCAAGAGAACCATTTTCTTATAATTCATTGTTTGTGTGATATTATAGACCAGAAATTATTTGTAGGCTTAGAAGATTAATATAATGACATTTAAAACTATATTAAAGAGTGTATGTATTGTTTTGTTCTTTTTAAGCTTATCAGCTTGTGGAGTTATTGAGCCTTATACGGCTCCTGTTCCTCAAGGTAAAGAGATTAAGAATAAAAAACTTTTTGATATCAAGCCTAATATGACTAAAGGAGAGGTTGTTTATATATTAGGCTCGCCGGATATTATCGATACATTTAATCCAAACCAGTATATTTATATAAATACATATAAAAAACATATGACTGATACTGATTATAGTGAGTCAAAACTAATACTAACTTTTAATAATCAAGATAGATTGATAGGTATATCAGGTAATTATGCTCCACCAACTGATGAACCAGTTTTCTAAATTAATAAAAATATGAAAAAACAAAATATATTTAATATCCTAATTATTAGTGCTATTGCTGTAGGATTTTTATTCTTCAACTTTTGTCAACCTATCTTTGCAGATGATTTTGGTAGATTATCTGCTTCAGCTTTAACCAAAGGCAATTTGATAAGTATAGTATATAACCAATATTTGAACTGGACAGGCAGGGTATCTGCAGAGTATTTGGCTTACTTGCTTTTCAATAAAGATCACCTTGTTATAAGCCTCTTTATTATAGATATATCAAACTCTATACTTTTTAGTATATTTATCATTCTCAGTTTTAAAATTGTAAGTAAGGATCAATATGAACTTAGCTCCAAACGCTTTGTGATTTTTTTCTTTTTCTTGAGTTTTATTTTTTTATACTCTGGGGTGATAGGTAATGCTTTATGGAAAACAGCGGCAATTCAGTACTTCTGGGGAATTGTATTGTTGGTAGGGTATTACTATTTTATTTTTATAAGGCAAAAAAACTCTATAACTTTTAGTATTCTTGTAGGAATTTTTATAGGTTTATATAATGAAATATATGTAGGAGTTTTAACTATCCTTTTATTAGCATATTTCCTTGACTGTAAGTTGGACAATAAGAGTATCAATAGAAATGTAGTTTACTTTTTTATCGCCCTTATAATAGGAGGTATTGTATTGGCAGTAGCTCCTGGTAATTATAAAAGACTAGATGTTTTAGCAGGTTCGAGAAATATTGATTTGTTACAGAATATAAAGTTTATGTGGCAACTATTGATTTATCATCCTTATGCGAAGCTTTTGCATTATATGTTGGCTTTTATAGGGCTGCTTTTAATGCTAGATAAGGATATTAGGTTTAAAACAAAGTTTATTTATTTTGCTGCATTGATTAGTTCTTTGTTCGTTTTGACTCCGATTGTTGGCCAGTATGGAGGATTAAACCAAAGAGTTTTAATGATTTATTATGTACTATTTTTTATGATTATTTTTGGATTATTATATAATTCTAAAAATGTTTTTATTATAAGGTTTATTGAAATTCTTTGTAGGTTATCCTGGCTGCTGTTGATTTTACTTTTATTTCAGTTATGGATGCTTTTCTCAGTTTACGATTCGTTACATGATTATGAATCGCAAAGACAGCAACTAATACACTATTATCATGAGCATGATGTCAAATCTGCATCTTTTCCGGTAGATTATAGGCTCTATTTAGATAAAAATTATAGATTTGTCTACTTTGATGATATTACTTTTAATAAAAATGATTGGAGAAATAAGGGCTTTGCTAATTACTATGGTTTTGATAGTGTTGTATTAAAGAGATAAGTTATAAACCAAAATAAAACTCAGTATCTGTTTCATTTACGATTACACGATAATCTATAGAGATATCAGAGTCATTACACAAGGATTTCAAGTCAGTCAATAAAATATTTCCTAATAATTTCCTTAGTTTAGGACTTCTACCTGGTAGAATGTTAATCTCAAGTTGAATAAAGCCATCAAAGTTACTCGAACTGTCGCCAACTACATAACTTTTGCATGGGTAGATAAGAGTTCTACATGTATCAATGTCTGTTTTAATCACTTCAACAAGTGTAGAGTGTAGGTTTCTACAAAAGCCATCTAATTTATTCGAGATTTTAATATTATCTGTATAGTGAATTTTAATTGTAGGCACAAAATAACCAATCTTCTGCTAATACAGAAAATAGTAACATAAATGAAAGGAATATGTTTATAGAAGAAACTTGATAAAAAGAGATAATTAAGCAGCTGTAGAAAGAGCTTTGATCTTAGCACTTAGACGAGACTTATGTCTAGCAGCTTTGTTCTTATGGATTAGACCTTTAGAAGCGTATTTATCTAAAATAGGAACTACTTTTGCGAAGTTCTCTTTAGCAGCTTCAACATCACCTTTCTCGATCGCATAAGCAGCTTTCTTTAAGAAAGTTCTCATCATAGAACGACGTGCAACGTTGTGTTGACGATTTCTTTCAGCTTGAATAATTCTCTTTTTTGCTTGTTTTGAGTTAGCCAATTTAATTCTCCAGTTTTAATTTTTTAACTTTTATAACCTTAGGCTTCTCTAGGGGGATACGTGAGAAACACAAATATATAAATTTAATAGCTAAAGTATTTTGCATACATTGTACATTTTTGTCAACAGAATTTGTAATATTATTAATGATTATTTCGTTATTTAAATATGGCAATCACTACATTTTAAAGTTATTTTATAGCATAATAGGTATCTAGATTTATTAAATAAAAAATTACTTCTTAGTAGCAACAGAGCTTAAATATTATGAAAAATATCAGAAACTTTTCGATAATTGCACATATTGATCATGGTAAGTCTACTCTTTCAGATAGATTTATACAGGTGTGTAATGGTTTGACTGAGCGTGAAATGAAAGAGCAAGTCCTAGACTCTATGGATATAGAAAGAGAGCGTGGAATCACTATCAAGGCACAATCTGTAACTTTAGATTATGTAGCTAGAGATGGTCAAACATATCAGCTTAACTTTATTGATACTCCTGGACATGTTGATTTCTCTTATGAGGTATCGCGTTCATTAGCTGCCTGTGAAGGTGCCTTGCTGGTGGTGGATGCAGCACAAGGTGTTGAAGCTCAGACAGTAGCTAACTGTTACACAGCTATTGATCAGGATTTAGAGGTTATACCAATTTTAAATAAAATTGATTTACCATCTGCAGAGCCTGATAGAGTCGCAGAAGAGATTGAAGAAATAATAGGTATCGATGCTACTGGAGCAACTACATGTAGTGCTAAAACAGGTATAGGTGTTGAAGATGTTTTAGAGACAATTGTTGCTAAAGTCCCAGCACCAGAGGGCGATGTTAATGCAAAACTACAAGCTTTAATAATAGATTCATGGTTTGATAATTATCTAGGTGTTGTTTCTCTTGTGAGGATTAAAAACGGAACTCTCAAGAAAGGTGAGAGATTTAAAGTTATGTCAACGGGAGTTTCTTATCAAGCTGATAGAGTTGGGGTATTTACTCCAAAGATGAAAGATCTAGATCACTTGAAAGCTGGTGAGGTTGGTTTTATTATCGCAGGTATTAAAGATATTCATGGAGCTCCTGTAGGTGATACTCTAACTCATACGCATAATCCAACTGATAAGCCTGTTCCAGGATTTAAAAAAGTCCAGCCACAAGTTTATGCAGGGATGTTTACTATAAGCTCTGATGATTATCCTGATTTTAGAGAAGCTTTGGATAAGCTAAGTTTAAATGACGCTTCACTGTTTTTCGAGCCAGAAGTTTCACAAGCATTAGGATTTGGCTTTAGATGTGGCTTCCTAGGAATGCTACATATGGAAATTATTCAAGAAAGGCTTGAAAGAGAATATAATCTTGATTTAATTACTTCAGCACCAACAGTTGTCTATAAGGCAATCAAGAAAGATGGTGAAACTATAGAAGTAGATAATCCATCAAAACTCCCTGAACCAGGTGCTATAGCAGAAATACATGAGCCAATTGTAAGAGCGAATATTCTTGTGCCAAAAGACTATGTTGGTAGCGTAATTACAATATGTGTTGAAAAAAGAGGAGTGCAAGTCGATCTTAACTATGTTGGTAACCAAGTGTCTATAACTTACGATTTACCAATGATTGAAGTGGTATCAGACTTCTTTGATACTCTCAAATCTGTTACGAAGGGTTATGGTTCATTAGACTACGAGCTAATTCGCTATGAAGCAGCAAATATGGTTAGACTAGATGTGCTTATAAATGGAGATAAAGTTGACGCATTAGCAAGTATAGTTCATAAAGATCAAGCAAAGTACAAAGGTAGAGAACTTGTTGAGCGCCTTAAAGAACTAATTCCAAGACAAATGTTTGAAGTAGCAATTCAAGCAGCTATAGGTGGGACTATTGTAGCTAGAAGTACCGTTAAAGCTCTGCGTAAGAATGTACTGGCAAAATGCTACGGTGGTGATGTTTCGCGTAAGAAAAAATTACTAGAAAAGCAAAAAGAGGGTAAAAAGAGAATGAAAAATATTGGTTCTGTTGAAATTCCTCAAGAAGCTTTCTTGTCAGTTTTGAAGAAATAGTCTCTATAGTTATTACTATTTGTAGTGACAGATCATTGATCTGTTAGCCTATATTAATCTATCATAAGACAGCACACTGTGCTGTCACTACAAAAGGGTATAAAATATTTAAATATGCAAAATAAAAAAATAATAGTAGGTATATCAGGAGGAGTTGATTCATCTGTTTCTGCTTTGTTGTTAAAACAGCAAGGCTATGATGTAACCGGTGTATTTATGAAAAACTGGGAAGAAGATGATACTGATGATTTTTGCTCAGCAGAACAAGATATTGCTGATGCTCAAGCAGTATGTGACTCTATTGGGATACCTTTCAAAAAGATTAATTTCGCAGCTGAATATTGGGATAATGTATTCGAGCACTTTCTAACAGAGTATAAGGCTGGTAGGACACCTAATCCAGATATTTTATGCAACAAGGAAATCAAGTTTAAAGCTTTTTTGAGCTATGTGCATTTGTTAGGAGGTGACTATATTGCTACAGGACACTATGCTCGTACTAAAGTGGCTGAAGATGGTTCAGTGCAGTTAGTCAAAGGTCTTGATGATAGTAAAGATCAAACATATTTCTTATACACACTTGGTCAGGAGCAGTTAAAGCAGACAATGTTTCCTATTGGTGATATTGAAAAATCTAAAGTACGTGAGGTTGCTAAAGAGAATAAACTAGTAACATTTGATAAGAAAGATAGTACAGGGATATGTTTCATAGGTGAGCGTAAGTTCAAAGACTTTTTATCGAAGTTTTTGCCAGCTCAAAGAGGCGAGATACATGATGAAAACGGTATCAAAATTGGTATGCATGATGGGCTTATGTATTACACAATTGGTCAAAGGCAAGGTTTAGGTATAGGTGGTGTAAAAAATCGCCCTGAAATACCATGGTTCGCAGCCCAAAAGGATTTAGAAAATAATGTTTTAGTTGCTGTTCAAGGTCATGATCATCCAATGCTATTCAAAGATACATTACAAGCTATAGACCTTAGTTGGGTAGCTGGATCTGCTCCAGCAGATAGTTTTAGATGTAGTGCAAAAGTTCGCTATAGGCAAAAAGATCAGTCTTGTAATGTGCAAATAAATGAAGATGGTTCAGTTAATGTGGTTTTTGATGAGTCACAAAGAGCAATAACTCCAGGACAATCTGTAGTCTTTTATGATGGTGAGATTTGTTTAGGAGGAGGGATAATTATTTAGATTTTTGTTAATATTTATATGTTAATTATTATCACTTGCTAATGTGGTTTTCTGATTATCTGTTGAGTCAGTCTGTTTTTCTTGGGATGGGCTAGTATTAGAGCTACCGTTTGTAGCTATTTCTATAGCACTACCGCTATTTGCAATAATATCATCATTATCTTGATCAGCTTTTGTAATTAACTCATGATCTAGGGTTGCCGCATCACTAGATATTTCTTGACGAGTATAACTAGACTTCTTAGTAGATGTATCAACCACATCATTCAAGTAGACACCGACTTCTTTTTTGACATCTTTTTGGCTTTTCAAAACGTCTCTTTGCATAAATTGCGCTTCATGCACTGTATCAATAGTCATATGAGTATATAAAAACTCTGGATCAATAATATATGGTCTGAGGGACGTGTTGTACTCTTTTTCTAGCTCAGGGAAATCAACAGTATAAGCTACTTTTATGCGCTTTGTACCATCCCTATCAGTTATTAACATTGCAACAAGATCTGAATCTATAGGATACTGTTTTCTAACTAGGTGATACTGTTGTTTTCTATCTAGTACTATTTGTCTGACAGGAGTTGCGTATACACTTTCAGTCTTTATAGGCTTGTTAACAGTTGTTATTCCGGCTTTTTGAAGTTCTGCCATAGCACGATTACCATAATTGTCTTTAGCTAACTTAAGATCAATCTCAATCATCTTAGCAAGTACTTTCTCTCTAAACTCTCTAGTTTGCTTTAAAGTAAATGCAAGACAAGTTCCAGTATCATCTTTTTGGAAACAACCATTTCTTTTGTCAATTAGTACAAAAAGTTTTCTGGTTTTATCGTAGTATAGTTGGTAATCAGGAGTATTATCACCATGACCAAGATAAACAAACTGGTCATTTGATAGCATTCCGCATGAAGTAACAGTTAAAATTAGTAGTAATAGTGATATTTTGCTTAATATCTTGCGCATATTTCAAATTCCATAATTTAACAACAATTTCAAGACATAATTTTTGCTTAGTGACGCTAAAAAGTAAAGCTTTGATTACAGGAAAATACTAAAAATTAAGTTTTGGCATTTTCTTGCATCAGTTTTTTATATTTTTTCTCTATCATTTTACGTTTAAGTGAACCAAGATGGTCAAAAAAGGTAACACCATTTAGATGATCTATTTCATGTTGGATACATCTTGCTAGGAAATCATCTTTTTCAATTTCAATCTCCTCCCCAAACTCATTAAGTGCTTTTATCCTAACTCTTGTTGCTCTATTAACCTTAGCAGAAACTCCAGGAAATGATAAACAACCTTCTTCATCAATTATCTTACCACTCTGGTCGATTATCTCAGGATTGATGATTGTAATTGTTTCGGGAGTCTCACTCTCTAAGTTATCATACATGATAAAGAATCTTTTTTTGATACCAACTTGTACTGCAGCTAAGCCAACACCATTTGCTTCTATCATTAAATCGCGCATCTCTGCTATTGTTGCTCGGAAATCATCATTGATTTCTTCTGGTGTAACTTCTTGTGCCACCTCTTTGAGTATTGGGTGAGGATACTTTAGGATCTCTAAAGACATATTTTATACTCCTTGTTCTAATATATCTTTTTTCATTTTTGTCATAGTTAGGGCTGTTTGAACACAGTATTTGCCTTTGTGTCCTTTTTTGCCACCAACTCTTTCTAATGCTTGTTCTTTATTGTGTGTAGTCAATATACCAAAGATTACTGGAAGGTTATACTCATGCATAACTCTTTGCGTACCATAGCTTACTTGATCACAAACATAATCATAGTGATCTGTCTCGCCCCTAATTACACAACCAAGAAGTACAATCGCATCAACTTGGTTAGTCTCTGCTAAAAGTTTAGCAGCATAAGGCAACTCTACTGCACCAGGAACTTTTTTGATATATATTTGACTATCTTTTAGACCTTGAGCATATGCTTCTTCTAGGGCTCCTTCAAGCATCTTATCCGTTATCAATGAGTTAAATTCACTTACGACAATAGCTAGTTTTCTCATGCTCTATATTCCTTTGATTGTATGTTTTGCTTTATTTTTCTTGGTTATTAAGTAGTTTCTGTTATGTGAATTTACAAATGCTTCACAATATACAGGCTCTGCATCTATATCAACATTTCTAAGGGCTGCTAATTTCTCAGGGTTATTTGAGATAAGCTTACACTTATTTACTTTATTATACTTTAGGACTTGTATAGCTAAGTCATATTTTCTTGCATCACTTGGCAAACCTAGAGCTAAATTGGCTTCTATAGTATCCATATTTTCATGCATTTGTAAGTTATATGCTTTGAGCTTGTTTGTTAGGCCAATGCCTCTACCTTCTTGATTAAGGTAAATAAAGAAGCCACCTTCTTGAGCAATCATCTCAATACCTTTTTGAAGTTGATCTTGGCAGTCACAGCGTAGTGATCCAAAGATATCACCAGTCAAACAAGAGGAATGCATTCTAACAAAAGGGGTTTCACCCTGATAGGCTTTTGACAAGACCACAACTTCTTCATTAGAAAAGTTATCCCTATAAACACTCATCTCAAGCTCACCTATATTCTTAAAAGGTATAGTTGTTCCGACTAAGCGACTAACAAAAATTTCAGTTGCTAAACGGTACTGATAAAGTTCAGCAATAGTTAAAAGAGGTAAGTTATACTTTTTGGCAAATGCTTCTAATTCAGGTGCTTTCATCATTGTGCCATCTTTGTTCATCAGTTCACATAGGACACCTGCACTATTGAAGCCACTTAGCTTCATAAGATCAACGGTTGCTTCAGTATGACCATTTCTACCAAGTACACCTTTATCGTTTGCTATGAGTGGGAAAATATGTCCTGGTCGAGCTAGCTCCTCGGCTTTTGCATCAGCTTTTGATGCTACTTGTATTGTGTGGGCTCTGTCTTTTGCAGATACTCCGGTAGTCACACCTTCTTTGGCTTCTATAGTTATAGTAAATGGGGTTGTAAATGTACTATTATTTTGATCAGCTGCTACCATTGGTGTTAGATTTAACTGCTTTGCTTTTTTTGAATCCATTGCTAAGCAAACGATACCACTTGTGTATTCAAGCATAAAAGCAATATTTGCTTCTGTGGCTTTCTCACCTGGTAGAATTAGGTCTCCTTCATTTTCTCTATCATAATCATCGAGCACAACCACAGGCGTACCTTGCTTGAGAGCTTGTATTGCGTTTTCAATATTTTCTTTTATTTGTCTAAACATTTTCTTTAAATCCTTGTATATATTTGTAGATATACTTACCTGTTGCATCAGCTTCAAGATTTACAATAGAGCCCTTAGTATAGTTCTTTGCAATAGTGACCTCAATAGTATGCGGTATCAAAGTTACTGTAAAAGAGTCTTCAAGAGTATCGATTACAGTTATACTCATGCCATCTATAGTCACAAATCCTTTTGTGACTAGATATTTAAGTAATTCTTTGGATGCTGAAATCTCAACTAGCCATGCTCCACTGGCATCTGTGATATTTATGATTTGTCCAGTTTCATCAATATGACCTTGTACCATGTGCCCACCGACATGATCGCCATAGCGCATAGCAAGCTCAGTATTCACTAACTGATTTTCTACTAGGCTATTTAGATTAGTTCTTTGTAGGGTTTCTGGAACTGCGTCAAAATTCGCAGTTAAATTTTGTTTATCGATTTCAGTTACTGTAAGACAAGTGCCATTGATAGCAACGCTGTCACCAATATTGCAATTTGTACTATTATTAAACTTTATACAAAAGGTTTTTATATTACTTTTATCTATTATACTTTCTATTGTTCCTAGTTCTTGGACAATGCCACTAAACATTGGTAGTTTCCTTAAAATATGAATTTATTAGTAAATCTTCGCCTAAAAAAGATACATCTTGAAATATGAGCTTCTCTTTAGGATTGCACCCTGCAATTACAACAGGCGATAAATATGTTACAAGTTCATTAATTAGTTTTTGATTTATAAAATTTTCTAGAGTTTTTTTACCACCTTCAACCAAAAGGCTTGTTATCCCTGTTTGTCCCATTTTGTTTAGAAGGCTGTCTAAGCAAACCTGATTCTGGAATGTTGGCAGTAGCCAGTATTCAATACCAAGATTATCTAGTTCACTGGCAACTTGAGCAGAAATCTTTGAACAAACAAAAATAGTTTTTACATGATTTTGGTCTAAAACTTTCCAACGCTTATCTATTTCTAAGAGGTTGTTGGATATAATAAATCTAGTAGGGTGTTTCTTTTTGTTTAGCTGTATTCTTACATCAAGACTTGGGTTGTCTTCAATTAGAGTTTGCTTTCCTATAAGTATCGCATCACAAATATTACGTAGCTGGTGAGTATCTACAAATGCTTCGTTAGAGCTGATTTTTTTTGAATCATTACCATTTACAGCTATTTTGCCATCAAGAGACATTGCCCATTTTGCATATACAAAAGGTCTTTGAGTTTTTTGATAGTGGAAAAATATTTTATTTTGATCTTGAACTTGTTTTTCTAAGACTCCAACTTTGACTTCTATTCCAGCATCTTTGAGTTTTTGTATGCCTTTGCCGGCAACTAATGGGTTAGGGTCAAGTGTCGCGACCACTACCTTTTGTATGCCTGCTTTAATTAAGGCATCTGTACATGGTGGAGTTTTTCCGTGATGGCAACATGGCTCTAAGGTTACGTATGCAGTAGCACCTTTTGCTTTGTCTCCAGCTTTTTTCAGTGCATGAATTTCTGCATGAGCCTCTCCTATAGCTTCGTGCCAACCTTCTGAAATAATGGCTCCATTTTTTACTATTATGCATCCAACCATAGGATTTGGAGATACTGATAGCTTACCTCTATTCGCTAGCGTTAGAGCTTGTTGCATATAATAGTTTTCAATATTTTTCATTTGCCCAGTTAAAATTGTTAGTTACACTTAGGGCAGGGATAGCAAAACGAAATAATACACAAACAGCCAACAAAGCAGTTGCTATTACTAAGTTCTACTTATGAATTTCTTCAATCTTCTTTCATCCAGACTATACTGTCGGCTTTGGAGTTACACCAAATCTGCTTGACCTTTTTAGTATCTAAAAAGCGCTCGCGGGCTTCTGTGGTTAGACAGTTACCGCCGGTAGGGAATTTCGCCCTGCCCTGAAGATTATTTTGAAATTATAACACTTCTAAGCTTTATATAGTAAGAAAGTTTTTAGATAAGTATTATTTAATCAATGTTTTTGTAAAGTTTTATTAATTTACGTACCGTTATATTATGCTAGAGAATAGTTTGGGGATTATGTATATATAGATATAGACCTTATAAGTGAGTATAATTAAGCCTTAGGAATTTAGCTGTTTGATTGGAGAGGTTATTTAATTTTGAGTTTATATTCATTGTTTGTTTTACTTTGTGTTATAGCAGCATATTCAAGTTATTTTAATTTAAGGTTTTTAGGCTTACCTAAAGCCATAGGTCTTACAGCTCTTAGTGCTTTTATATCATTATCATTATTGGTGCTAATAAAATTAGAGCCAAATTTCTTTTCACCTGTATATGATATGCTGGAGAGTGTTAATTTCGAGACTTTGGTCTTAAAGATACTTTTAGGTTACCTTCTTTTTGCATCAGCAATGCACTTAGATTTTTCTAAGATTAGGGGTTTCTCCCTTGATATAGGTATTTTGTCAAGTTTAGGAGTTGTAATTTCAACTTTTATTATCGGTACTTTAATCTGGTTGTTAGCTCCTGTTATTATAGGTGTAAATCTTAGTTATATTCATTGTTTAATGGTAGGAGCAATTTTATCGCCAACAGACCCGGTGACTGTGTTTGCTGTATTTAAAACTACAAAAAATGTTCCAGAGAAGGTTAAAGCTATCCTTTCGGGAGAAGCTATATTCAATGACGTATTTTCGATAGTTTTATTTTTGATTTTACTATCATCAATAATTCGTGGTAATCAGGATATTAGCTTGAGTAATTTTGTGATGATGCTATTACAAGAGGGTGTCGGAGGTGTTGGCTTGGGACTGGTGCTAGGTTATATTGGAGTTAAATTTATGTCTAACTCTGATGATCCACATACACTTATAATTATATCAATAGCAATAGTTAGTGTAGGATCTTGGATTGCAACTAGAGTTGAGGTATCTGAGCCTTTGGCAATGGTAGTTTGTGGCATAGTTATTGGCAACTCTAAACCTAGAGGTATAGTTTCTGAGGAGTCAAAAAAAGTATTATCAAGTTTCTGGGCAGTTATTGATGAGCTTCTAAATACATTTTTGTTTGTTTTGATAGGTATAGAAGCCTTAAAGATGACTTTCTCAAATGAGGTTATGATCGCGGGTTGTATCTTGTTCGTTATTGTACTTGTAGCTAGATATTTGAGTATTTTTGTTTCGATGTTGATGGTGTATAAGACAACTCAAGATAATTTTTGGCGAAATAATCTTGTGATGACGTGGGCTGGTTTAAGAGGAGGTGTGTCGATCGCATTGGTTTTAAGTATACCTCTTGAGCATAGATACAGTCATACCTCATCAATTATTTATGTGGCAGTATTGTTATCAATATTTATACAGGGAGTTTCTTTCAGGAAAGTTTTAGAGAAAGCTTATGCTAAGAAATAGATAATCGTAGTTGATTTAGCTGTACATTTCTTTAAGGTGTTTATTATAAAATTCTAAAGAATCTGAGTAATCATATTTGCCTGTAATGACTTCTATATATACACCGCTCTTATGCTCTCTGGCTTTTTTCAGTGCTTGCGCTAACTCTTCACCTGTTTTCACTTTGATTGTTAGCCAATCACTACAGCCAAAAGCTTTAGGTAAATCTTTATAGTTTAATTGAGCGAGATCATCATAGCTTGGATTAGGGTCTAACTCTAATGCTCTTTCGACCATAAAGCCATCATTGTTTATGCATAATATAATAGGGTTTATTTTATATCTTCCCATTACTCCTATTTCATTAAGTGTTAGTTGATGAGATCCCTCACCTGTAATTAATACTGTTTTAGAATCAGGATTAGCTAGTGCTACGCCAAGAGTAGCTGGCGTTGCCCAACCAATAGAGCCCCATAACGTTTGATTATGATATTTTACACCTTCAGGTAAAGGTAATTTTGGCATATTAAGAGAAGATGAGCCCGTTTCTACCACAAGAGTATCTGTGTTTTTTAAGAATTTTAAAACTTGAGTGTATAGCACGCTAAGCGTTAGGTTTTCTTGTGTTGTTGGGGTATCCTGTATTGTCATTCTGGAGTATTTAGGGCGATAGTTTATGCTATCAGCTTTTTCTAATAAAGCATCAAGGAGCTCTGATAAATAGATATCAGTTAGATAAGTCTTTTTATCTTCGACAAATAAAGGTCCTAAATTCAGAACCTTATCTAAGTCCAAATTATTAGTAAATCCAGCAGTGTTAAAGTCAGACCATAGTGCGTCGCCTAAATTAATTACAAGATCAGCGTCTTCAACTATCTCTGCTGTATTTGTGTCTGATAATAAACCAGCATAGAATCCTATATAGTTAGGATGTGTTTCAGATATCACGCTCTTATCATGAGGCATAATAGCAAAAGGAATGTTTAACTTTTCTATGAGTTTGATAGCTTTCTCGGTTACACCAAATCTGTCTAGTTTAATAGCAGGGATAGCAACAACTTTTTTAGCCTTATTTAGGCGCTCTAACACTAGGTTTACAGCTAGCTCAAGCTGCTGAGGGTTGGTCTTTAGATAACTGCAGTCTATATTATCTGGTGTTATGTCTGTGACAGGACGATTGCCACCATCTAATGAAACACTTATATAGGCTGGTTTACGGTATTTGAATGCTTCTGCTATGATTCTATTCATTTCTCTGCGAGCGTTTTCAGGGGTGATGACCGCTGAGACACAGGCTGCAGAAGCTGATAAGTCAAAGAAGTTTCCAAAAACGCCATCTCCCAATGTATGGTGAACTTGCTTTTTCTTTCCAACCGCTGCATCATTTGGACTACCAACTAAGTGAAAAACAACTAAGTTCTCTGCTTTTGAGCCCATGACACCATTTAGAGCGCTCAATTCACCAACAGCATAAGTAGTACATAAGATAGCGGCTCCATTAACTCTGGCAAAACCATCTGCAGCATAGCTAGCATTAAGCTCGTTAGCATTTACGATATTATTAAGTTTTGGATTATTGATAAGTGCGTGGTCTAGTGCAAACGCAAAATCACCAGGTACGGAGAATGAATGATCTATTCCCAAATCGACTAATCTAGATACTACATATTCAGCCACATTAGTAGCATCTTTAGCAGTATCGAAAACTTTTTTACCATTAATATTCTTACTCATAAACCCCTCTTTTAGTTAAAACAAATTTTGAAATTACTTTCAGCATATCTTTTGCTTATATGTATAGCAATAATTTGATAACTATATTTTTTAAAAAAGATAATTTAAACCAAAAAGTCATTTTAGAGAGATTTTTGTACAATGTGTTGTCAAAAACCGAGCCTAGTACTTTAAGACTCTCTTTTTGCAAAAGCGTATTTTTTGACTATTTTGTCACCAATTAGATGTTTTTGAATGATTTTTTCTAGAACCTCTGGAGTACAGGAGTGATACCAGACATTATCAGGTTGTACTACTGCTATTGGGCCATTTTGACAAACTCTCAGGCAGTATGTCTTTGATCTATAAATATGACCGTTTTGTGATAATTTTAGCTCTTGGAGCCTCTTCTTTAGGAATTCCCAAGATTTCAGTGAAATATCGCCGGCACAGCATTTTTGTCTTTCTTGATCACAACATAGGAATATATGTTTTTCAATATTGTCTAAGCCTAGTTTTTTTGCTTTGGTTTCAAGTGATACTGACATTTTAGTTACCCTTAAATTTAAACAGTATAATTTTATTACAAATAGATTTAAAATTGTTGAGAAAATATTAACAAATATGGAGATAAAATGGAAAATAACATTTCTAAAGAGACGCTAGAAAAGTTAGCTCAAGCTTATCTAAAAGATATCAAAAGTAAGAGACGTTGGAAGTTTTTTACTAGAGCTCTAATTATTTTGGTTGTTTTAGTTATGATTATACCTGGCTTATTTAGCTCATCAAAAGAGCTTACATCTCACATAGGGTTAGTCAAAGTTGATGGTGTAATAGCCGAAGATGCCGAGGCAAATGCAGAAAGGATTAATAAAAGTTTAGATGATGCCTATGCTAGTAAGGCGGTTAAAGGTGTTATCGTTGAAATAAATAGTCCTGGAGGCTCACCTGTACAATCTGACGAGATATATTCTCATATGAGATATCTGCAGAAAAAATACCCAAATATCCCTATGTATGCTGTATGTACAGATGTTTGTGCAAGTGGAGGATACTATATTGCTGCCGGTGCAAAAGATATCTATGCTAATAAAATGACAATTGTTGGCTCAATAGGTGTTATAGGTAGTGGTTTTGGCTTTACTGGGCTTATGGATAAACTAGGCATAGAACGTAGAACATACACATCAGGCTCTAATAAGGACTTTCTAGATCCTTTTTCTCCAAAAAGACCAGAGCAAACAGCACAATTTAATAAGCTCTTGGATGAAACGCATCAAGTATTTATAGAGGCTGTTGAGCAATCAAGAGGTGACAGATTGAAAGATAAAGCTATGAATACAACATTTTCAGGAGAGCCTTTTAGTGGTATTCAAGCAAAAAATATAGGGCTGATCGATGGTTTTGCGTCAGTCAATCAAATTAAACGTGATAAGTTTAACAATATAGATATTGTTGACTATACACAGCCATTAGACTTTTTGACAGCAGTGTCAAATAAGTTAGGAAATAGTGTTTATTATAAGGCGCTTTCAGAATCAAGCTTTAGTCTAAAATAAATACATTAAGTGTTGAAACATATAATAACCATGATTATAATCGATATTATACTAAGTTTTCAAAACTAAACATAACTAAGGAATGGAAATTATGAAAAAGACTATATTAGGTGCAATGATCGCTGGTGGTCTAATGGTATCTGCAACTACTGCTATGGCTGGTGGAGTAGGTTTTGCTAATGTTCAAGATATCTTTGAGACTTCACCTTTAGGTAAAGCAAAAGTTACTGCTGATGAGAAGAAATTGAAACCACAAATGGATCAACTTAAGCAAAACATCACATCTTTACAACAAAAAGTAAATGCTTATACTGAAGAAAAAGATGATGTTCAAGCAGATGATTCTAAAGGTGATACTAAAGATGCTCAAGCAGCTGATAAGGTAGAAGGTCAAGATAAACAACAAGCTCAGGCTGATCTTGAGAAAGCAATGAGAGAGTACCAAGATCTAATGAATCAAGTTCAAAAAATGGCTTCTGATGATGCTGATGCATTCAAAGATGCTTTGACTAAAGCTTCTGCGCAAGTTGCTAAAGATAAGCAATTAGATGCTATCTTACCTGCTGAGATGAGCCTATATAATGTTGATAGTATTGATGTGACTAAAGATGTTATTGCTAAAATGCAATAATTTAGTCTCTGTAATATAATTCTAATATATTTTTTCTAGTATCTCTTTTAAACTTATAACAATTAAAAGTCGCTTTTTTTTAACTATAAAGCTATGTATAATCTTAGCTTAGATGTCAATAATATTTAAATAAAAAAGAAAATTCAAATTATGGAAAATTTAGGCTATTTTGTATCGCAAAACTTATTGTTTTGTTTGTCTTTTATACTTCTGTTAGCAATTTATATAATTTTTGAGCTGACTCAAACTAAAAAAGCTCAATATACTTTGTCTGTTGCGGATGCTGTTATTACTGTAAATAGAGGTAAAGGCGTATATCTAGATACAAGAGATCAAGAGAGTTTTGCGAGTGCTCATATAATTGGGGCTCATAATATCAAGTTAGAAGAAATTGCTCAAAAGCATAAAAAGTTAGCTAAGTACAAGTCTAAGCCTATAGTTATATATGGAGATGGTGCCGAAAAAGCAATGCATGAGTTACGCAAGGAAGGCTTTGAACAAGTTTTTGTACTTAAAGGTGGTCTATCAGCATGGCTACAGGCAAGTTACCCTGTTAAATCATTATCAAAATAAAAATATTAAGGATCATAGAATGGATCAGCAAGCACAACCACAGTTTCAAATTCAAAAAGTTTATGTAAAGGATATGTCTTTCTCTATTCCTAATTCTGATAAAATCTGGACTACAGCATGGAAGCCAGAGTTGCATACAGATCTGAAAATCGAAGCGACACAGCTACCAGAAGAAAATACTTATGAAAGTGTTTTAACTCTTGAAGTGAAGGTTGAAAATGAAGGTATGGTTGCTTTTGAGGCAGAGGTTAAGCAAGCAGGTATTTTTACAGTATCAAATATGCAAGAGGCTCAAATTGAGCATGCAAAAAAAGCATTTTGCCCAAATATTTTGTACCATTATGCACGTGAAGCTATTTCTGATTTAGTCAGTAGTGGCGGTTTCCCTCAGCTTTGTTTATCAGCTGTGAATTTTGATGCTATGTATCAGGATTCATTAGAAAAGCCTGTCGATGATAAGCAACACTAAGATTACAATAGGAGTTTGAGTTAGTTATGAGTAAAGAAAAAGCTCTAGAGTCAGCGCTCTCACAGATTGAGAAGCAGTTTGGTAAAGGCTCTATTATGAGATTGGGTGATCAAGAGACAGCTCATGATATAGATGTTATCCCTTCAGGTATTATTGCTCTTGATGTTGCATTGGGCATAGGAGGATATCCTAAAGGGCGTATTATTGAAATATATGGGCATGAATCATCTGGTAAGACTACGCTTACTCTCTTAGCAATTGCACAGTGCCAAAAACAAGGTGGTACAGCAGCCTTTGTTGATGCAGAACATGCTCTAGATCCTAAGTATGCTAAGCTTTTGGGTGTAAATGTAGATGATCTGATAGTTTCTCAGCCAGATACCGGTGAGCAGGCATTAGAGATTGCAGATATGTTAGTTCGTTCTGGGGGAGTTGATATTGTAGTAATAGACTCTGTTGCAGCACTCACTCCTAAGGCAGAGATTGAAGGTGATATGGGAGACTCTCACATGGGCCTTCAGGCAAGACTAATGTCTCAAGCGCTTAGAAAGTTAACAGCAAATATCAAACGCTCAAATACTTTGGTAATGTTCATTAACCAAATACGCATGAAAATCGGGGTAATGTTTGGCAATCCTGAAACTACCACTGGTGGTAATGCCCTTAAATTTTATGCTTCTGTTAGGTTAGAAGTTAGAAAGGGTGGAGCTATTAAAGATGGTGTAGATGTTAATGGTAATGAAATAAAAGTTAAGATTGTTAAAAATAAGGTTGCTCCTCCATTTAAGCAAGCTGAGTTTGAGCTCATTTATGGAGAAGGTATCTCGCTTGAAGCAGAGCTTATTGACCTTGGTGCTAAACATGGAATTGTAGAGAAGTCTGGCGCTTGGTATAGCTATAAAGGTAAAAAGATTGGTCAAGGTAAAGAAAAATCAAAAGATTACCTTAAAGAAAATACAGTAGAACGTGATGAGATAGAAAAAGCTCTTTTGGAACTTTTATTGCCACATAAATATGCTGTAGAAGAACAACCTCAAGAAGAGTCTAAACCTGCAAAGCAATCTAAGTCGAAACAAGCTACACAAGATGAGCTTATCTAAAGAGAAAAATTATCTTTTATATCTACTTGCTAAGCAAGATTATTCCCGCAAACAACTTTCTGATAAGCTTACGACTCGTGATAATATTTCATGCGATCAAATAGTAGCTCTATTAGATGAGTTTGAAAAGAATAAGTGGCTATCAGATGAGAGATTTGCGCGAGTGTTTATAATGAGTGAAATTGCTAAGTATCGAGGCAAACGAAGAATTATAAATACAGCTGTTTACCAAAAAGGTTTGTCACAAGAATTAGTAGAGGTTTTTTTACAAGAGGCTGAGGTCGACTGGATTGATATTTGTCATCAGTGTTTGCATAAGAAATATAAAGATCTAAGTAAGCTACAAAAAGATTTGAAATTAAAGCAAAAAGCGATTAATTATCTCTTATATAATGGCTTTGATTTTGATGAGATAAATTTTGTAATTAGTGGGAAAATTTAAGTAGATAAGTTTTATTCTTAAGCTTTTTTACTGTAAGCTTTATTATTAGAAATATTAAAAAATATAGGAGTTAAAGATGGCCAAAGGAACAGTAAATAAGGTTATTTTGTTAGGTAGATTAGGTAATGATCCAGAAGTTAGAACTACTCAAAACGGTACTACAGTAGCTACACTAAGTATCGCAACTAATGATGGTATGGGTGAGAATATAACCACTGAGTGGCATAGAGTTGTTGTGTTTGGTAAGTCTGCAGAGGCTATCCAAAGATATGCAAATAAAGGTACACAACTTTTTATAGAAGGTAGGCTTCGTACTAACAAGTGGCAAGATAAAAACGGTAATATGCAATATACTACAGAAGTTGTTGTTAGTAATTTCCAGTTTGTCGGTGGTGGTAATTCTCAGGGTAGTTCAAACTACCAAAACAACCCTAATCCCAACTTTAACCAACAGCCTAATAATAGTTTTGCTCAAAATAATCAGCAACCAGCACCAAAACAGGATAAAATGCCTGATTTTGCTGAGATTAATTCATCAAACTTTGATGATGATATACCATTTTAATCATATATAGAATCATATCGAAATATAGTGTACTAACTGTCACTACTCACAAGATTATTATATAATATAGTTACTTCTTATTTTATTCTTCAATTCGTTTATGTCATACATATTAGTCTTAAATTGTGGGAGCTCATCAGTCAAATTTGCGCTTATGAATCCCCAAACATCAGAGTCACTTGTTACAGGTCTTGCCGAGAATATCGGAGCTAGTAATTGTAAGATAACTTTTAAAGCCCAGCAGAAAGTTCAGAAGCTTATAGAAAATGGTAAGTACAAAGATATTTTTGAGCTTTTAAAAGATTTTTTGGTAGAGAACAATTATTTAGAAAAAATTTCTGCGATTGGTCATAGAGTAGTTCATGGGGGCCAGTATTTTTCAAAATCTGTAATTATAGACAAAGATTCATTACAGAAGATAAAAGATTGTATACCTTTAGCACCTCTACATAATCCAGCGCATATTGAAGGTATCACATTTTGTCAGCAGATTTTCCCGAATCTACCTCAAGTAGCAGTATTTGATACAGCATTTCACCAAACTATGCCTGAGTATGTTGCAGAGTATGCGATACCTAGAGAGCTAACGTGTGAGCATAATATACGTAAATATGGCGCCCATGGAACTTCACATAAATACGTTTCTCAACAAGCTGCAAAAATATTAAATCAAGATGCTGCTAATGTGATAGTTGCTCACTTAGGCAATGGTTGCAGTATTACAGCTGTTGTTAATGGTAAAAGCATTGATACAAGTATGGGGCTTACTCCATTAGATGGGCTTGTCATGGGAACTCGTTCTGGCTGTATAGATCCTAGTGTTTTTGCATATATCGCAGATAATCTTGGCTGGAGTATCGCAGATATCACAAATATGCTAAACAAAAAAAGTGGTCTATTAGGAATCTGTGGTCATAGTGATATGCGAGAGGTTTCTGAGCTTGCTGATAGAGGTGATAAACTAGCTAAGCTAGCTATTGAAATATTTTGTCATAGGATTGCCAAATTTGTTGGTAGCTATATGATCTATTTTAAAGACTTTGATGGTTTGATTTTCACAGGGGGGATTGGTGAGAATGCCATTAATATTCGCAAAAATGTAGCTTCTAAGTTAGCGAATATAGGTTTTGAGATAGATGATGCTAAAAATGTGAGATCAGAAACATTTATAAGTACAGGAAATAGTCATAATATAATGGTTATTGCAACTAATGAAGAGCTTATGATAGCTCAAGAAACACAAAGTTTGATATAAGAGTTTGCTATGAAAAAATCAATATTTATCCTTCCAACATCAAAACATACGGGTCTTAGAATTTTGGCAAGTAGTGTGTTATATGCACTACAGCAGAAAGGATTAAAAGTTGGCTCATTTCACCCTATTTACGATATGGGTATGAGCATTGAACAGATAGAATCGTATTTGCTTAATAATCGTGTAAAAGACTATGTTGAAATAGTCATAAGTAAGTTTTATGAGAAGTGTCAAGATTCGGATTTTGCTGTAATATCGGGCCTATTTAGGCAAGGTAATAACTACCATAGATTATATCCAATCAATGTGGTTGTTGATGAGTTGAATATAGAGATTATAAAAGCTCTTGGTTTGGAAGTGATAATAGCTTCATACCATGGTAATAAGCCTATAAAGGATATCAATGATGAGCTTGATTATGTTATGCGAAGCCTGCCCAAGCAAGTTAACATTATGGGTGCTGTAATTACAAAGTTAAACGCACCTTATGATGATGACGGAAGAGTTAGTTTTAGTTTGACTGAAGAAGATATTAGCTATGACAAACAACAGCATGTAAGTATAGAGGAGCTCAAAGAGTTATCAGTATTTAAACAAAAAGGGTTAGCTCTTTTGGGTGTGGTTGAGTGGGATAAAGAAAGAACTTCGCCAAGAGTGTTAGACATCAAAAATATTCTTAAGCTGAAGCACATATCAGAGGTTGGCTTAGAGGCTCGAGTTGAAAGGGTAATGATGTGTTCGAGAGGAGTTGATAATTTTATAAGTGATTTGACTCCAAATTCTCTGGTTATAACTGCTGCTGATAGATCTGATATTTTAGTTACAATTTGCTTAGCTGCGAAAAATGGTATGAAAATAGCAGGAATTATCTTAACAGCTGAAGAATATCTTAATGATAAAGTCAGGGAGTTATGTGTAGAAACTGCTAAAAAATCAGGTTTAGCAATTCTGACAACAAAAAATAAAAGTGTAAATACAATTTTAAAACTTGCAAATATAGACCTAATGGGAATACCTATTGATGATAAAGAGCGTATTCAAAAAGTTAAAGAAGTAATATCTTCATCTCTAGATAGAGATGCGATAGTTAATTGTATTACTTCAGATGTCACTGAGCATCAGGTGATGTCGCCTCCAGCATTTAGATATCATCTTTTGAAGATGGCGCGGAAAGCTAAAAAGAGAATCATTTTACCAGAGAGTTATGAGCCAAGAACTTTGCAGGCAGCCAAAAACTGTCATGAACAGGGCTTGGCTGAATGTGTACTTATCGGTGATAGAGAGGAAATCTTTAAAGTCGCTGAGATGAATGGTTTTAGCTTACCTGAGAGTATCGAAGTTGTAACAGTTGTCGATGAAGCTGAGGCAAAATACCTAAAAACATTGGTGGAGCTTAGAAAGCATAAAGGGTTGTCTGAAAGTATGGCTAGAGATGCGCTAAAAGATCCAATAGTTGTAGCAACACTTATGCTTTATTTGGGTGAGGTTGATGGATTAGTGTCTGGTGCTGAACATACTACTGCAGCGGTTCTTAGACCAGCATTACAATTAGTCAAAACTAAGCCAAATTCATCACTAGTATCATCAGTATTTTTTATGTGTATGCCTGATGAGGTGATAGTATTCGGAGATTGCGCTGTTAATCAAGATCCTACAGCAGAGCAGTTAGTTGACATCGCGATACAAAGTGCTGAATCCGCTAAGAAGTTTGGCATTGAGCCTCGTGTTGCGATGATTAGTTATAGTACAGGTTCATCAGGTTCTGGGGTTCAAGTTGAAAAGGTGCGTAAAGCAACAGAGCTGCTTAAACAAAGTGCTCCTGATTTATTGGTAGATGGACCACTTCAGTATGATGCTGCTATGATCGAGAGTGTAGCGAAGAAAAAAGCTCCAAATAGTCCAGTTGCTGGTAAAGCTACTGTACTAATATTCCCTGATTTGAACACAGGTAACACTGTCTATAAAGCAGTCCAACGAAGTGCAAATGTATTAAGTATTGGTCCTGTGCTACAAGGTATAAATAAGCCTGTTAATGATCTATCTAGAGGTGCAACTGTAGATGATATAACTTATACAATTGCGATAACAGCTATTCAAGCAATATAAACCTAGGAGGCAAATATGTCTAACAAGCTTCTAAAAAAAGTGATAGATAAATACTCTTTTTCTGGTGCAAAAAGTTTTAATGTAGTTAATCCTGCTACAAATAAGTCAATTTGTCGTTTAGAAGAGAAATCCTCAGAGTATGTTGAGGATAGTATTCTAGTAGCTAAACATGCACAAAATATATTTAAAAATATTCCTTCAAGTGAAAAATCGAAGTTATTAGAAAAATGGTTTGATTTGATAATAGAAAATTCTGATGATTTAGCAGAGATTATCACACTAGAGAGCGGTAAGCCTCTCGCTGAAGCAAAAATAGAAGTTCGATATGGAGCTAGCTTTATCAAGTGGTATGCAGAAAAGGCAAAAAGAATAGATTCACGTATTTTTGATCCAAATATTAGTAATTCTGAGGGAAGGGTGGATTATTATCCTGTTGGTGTGGTTGCTGCAATTACACCTTGGAATTTTCCTCTTGCGATGATTACTCGTAAGGCAGCCCCTGCAATAGCTGCTGGTTGTAGTGTCATTGTCAAACCTGCTGAGTTAACGCCTTTGACAGCTTTTGCTGCGCGCGAACTTTTTGTTGAGGCTGGAGCTGATGAGAATCTTCTACAGATAGTTTGTGGGGATTCAAAGGTCATCGGTCATGAATTTCAGAAGAGTAATTTAGTCAGAAAAATCACTTTCACAGGATCAACAAGAGTTGGCAAACTCCTAATGCAGCAAGCAGCGGATACTGTTAAGAAAGTTTCTCTAGAGCTGGGAGGTAATGCACCATTTATAGTCTTCAAAAGCGCTAATATCGAAAAAGCTATCGAAGGTTTGCTAGCATCGAAAATAAGAAATGCTGGTCAAGTATGTGTAGCTCCAAATCGTGTTTTTGTTCATCAGTCTATAAAAGAAGATTTTATCGCTAGATTGAAGTCAGCTGTCCTTGATCTTAGACAAGGTAATGGGTTAGATGAAGGTATTAAAGTAGGACCTTTGATTAATGCCGCAGCTGTCGATAAAGTACAGTCTCATGTTGATAATGCTTTAGATAGCGGAGCAAAGCTAGTTTGTGGTGGTAGGATAAATCCAGAGCTAGGAGGCAACTTTTATGAGCCTACTATTCTAGATAATATGCAAGATAGTATGGTCATCAGTTGCGAAGAGACCTTCGGACCAGTTATAGCTATTTTTAGTTTTGAGTCTGAAGATGAAGTTGTCCAAAGAGCTAATAACACCAAGTATGGTTTAGCAAGCTATTTCTTCAGTAGTGATATGAACCAGATTAGAAGAGTGAGAAATGCTTTAGCTTATGGAATGGTAGGTATAAATTCAGGAGCTATCTCAAACGAGAAAGCACCATTTGGTGGGGTTAAGCAATCAGGCCTTGGTAGAGAAGGGTCTGATGATGGTATTTATGAGTTTTTGGAAGCTAAATATAGCTTACAAAACTTTATAAACTAGATTTTAGCTGACAGCTAGAGAAGGTACTTTAAGTAGATTTAATTATACTTCCATATTTAATCTCTATTTTCGTTAATTGACAATTAGGCAACAGTTATTGTAGAATCAAAAAATGTGTTATATCTTGAGTAATTTTTTGTGCCTGTAGTCGCTTTTGGAAGTTTAAATTTTCCGCCTTTTGTCGAATTATTGGTGTTCGCGGCGTTAATAATGTTAATAATAAAGCTACTTATTCCAAAATCGTTTTATGGAAAGGTTTTTTTGAATCGCTCTTGGTTTAACTTTTCATTGTTTTTTATCTGTTTAGCAATAGCTACATTTTTAGGAAGTATAATTTATGGATAAGATAAAAAAAATAATCTTAGGATTAGTGATAATTATAGTAGCACTTTTTTCTCTTTATTATGTTTGGATCTATTATATTTATTCTCCATGGACAAGAGATGGTAGGGTTAGAGCTAAAATTGTTACTATATCTCCAGATGTGTCAGGTTTCATTGTGAAATTAAATGTTAAAGATAATCAAATTGTAAAAAAAGGTGACTTGATTCTTGAAATAGATCCTTCTAGATACAAAGCACAGTTAGATGGAGCTAAGGCTAGAGTTGCTCAAGCAGAAATAGCGTTACATCAAGCTCAAGATCAATTTGATAGAAGAAAGAATTTAGTCATTAATAAGGGCATAAGTAGAGAGGATTATTCTAATGCAAAAATGAATGTTGATTTGAAAAAAGCTAGTTTTGATGAAGCTAAATCATCCGAAGAAATTGCACAAATTAACTATAATCGAACAAAAATTTATGCACCAGCTGATGGATATATTACTAATACTACATTAACAGAGGGTAATTATGTAACAACATCTGCTCCAATTTTATCGTTAATTGAAACAAACTCTTTTTATATTACCGGATATTTTGAAGAGACAAAAATCCCTAGAATAAAAGTTGGCAATAAAGTAAGAATAACCCTTATGAGTGGTACAGAGTTGTCGGGTGTTGTCGAAAGTATAGGGCGAGGAGTTGCTGATAGAAATACTGATACTAATAGACAGGCTCTTCCAGCTGTACAACCAACGTATAACTGGGTAAGGTTGTCAGCAAGGATTCCTGTTAATATCAAGCTTACTTCTGTTCCAGTAGACACTGTATTAAGTTCTGGTATGAATGCTACCGTAACAGTAGAATGAGTATGAACTATGTAGCTATTGGGAAACAGGTAGAGCTTTTTTTTAGTAAAGAAGCATTAATATATGCATTGAAAGGTTTTATAGCATCTTTTCTGGCTATATACATATCCATGGCTTTTGATTTGGGTCAACCACTGTGGGCTTTTCTTACGGCTTTATTTTTACATACTCGTTCAGAAACTGGTTTCATTGCTCAAAAAGCAGCAATAAAAGTTCTTATAACTGCTATTGCTGTAGTTGTTAGTTTTTCTATACTTGGTTTATTTTTACCATACCCATCATTAGCATTAAGTTGTTTAGCACTATATTTAGCTTTCATGGCTACCTTATCCTCAACAATTACAAATATAAACCTTATTTATGCTTTCACTATGGCTAATGTCACTTGTATAATAGTGGTGTTAGATTCTGTTGTAGGCGCACCAAACATTTCTGGTTATAGTATATTCCTAACAGTACACTCTAGATTAGAACAAATTCTTATTGGGGCTGCTTGTGCAACCGCTGTTAACTACTTATTTTTCCCAAAAAAAATTATAGATACTCTAAGTAAGGATTGTAAGACTATAGTTGATCAGAGTTTTGACTTATTAGAAGCGGTATTAAAGTATCAGAGTGAAAGAGATGAGTACGATAAGCATATTCAAAAGATACTGTCTACTCTTGTTGCTTTCGATAATAATTTAACTGGAGCTAAATATGAGGGATTAAAATCAAATAACTATTTATGTTTATCAAGTAAGGCTTTGGAACTTATTAAGGCTGCAAATAATTTTAAGTTAGATTTTGCTAGTATGGAAAATAATAGGTGTAGAGATGAGACCATAAATAGAGTTTTAACTAAGGTAAGTCAGCTCCGTGATAAATATAGTTGCTCATTAAAGGAAGAGATAAAAGAGTTAGAGAATAGTTTAAATATCAAGTCATTAAGCAATTTGATAGAAAGTCTATACGATGTTATTAAGGTGTATGATGATATTTTGAGTAAGAAAAACACAACGAACCAAAAGTATTATGTGCTTACTAACTACTATAATATTCCCTTGATAGTAACTTCTGTATTTAGATCAGTCTTGCTTTTTGGAGTTTTATCTTCTTTATGGATATATACAGAAAGTCCAAAAGCAGTGTTTATGATTATAATAGCTGCTATACTTTCTCAGATGGCGGCATTTACACCTAAAGCCCATTATGCTGCATTATTTGCGATAGTAGGATATGTGGCAGCTGTTCCAGGTGCCATTATCGCATTGAATATACTATCTCAGGCTTTGGGGTATTTTGAACTTCTAGTAGTGGTTTGTTTTATTCCTTTTTTCTTTGGTTTTTTACTTATACATTATAACCAACTGCTTGGTTTAGGATTTACCGGGGGTGTACTTTTGACGATATCACCAAGTAACCAGATGACTTTTAATATCGCTGATACATTAGGAACTGGAGCAGCGTTTTTAGTTGGTGTAATTGCGACAGGCTTAATATTTATGCTGATTCCACATCCGCAGAAGAAGCTAACACAAATGATTGCAACTAAGGCTTTGAGAAAAGATATTCGCAAATTTAGTAGATTAAAGATGTCTCATCAAGAATATTTAGCAAAAATAGCAAAAAAAATATTATGTATTTATGATAATAGGATATCTGATGACTCTATTTCCAATAGAAATTTAGATTTCGCCTTACGGTCATTATCATATCATCAAAAAGTTAAGGGTAATAAGTAGGTATAACGATGTATAAAAGATTTCAATTCTTATTATTAACTATGGTCGTTACTATTTTGGTTTCAGGGTGCAGTTTTTTTAATCCAGAATACCATAAGCCAAAAGTTGAAGTTCCTTCTCTTTGGAAAAGCCAAGATAAAAATATTGAATCAACTAAAGAATGGAATCTTCCTCAATTAGCATGGTGGAGAAACTTTAATGATCCGGTACTTAATAGCCTTATAACAACGGCTCTAAAAGATAATCAAAGTTTACAGGTATCTATAGGCAATATATTACAGGCAGAAGCTGAAGTAAAAAAGGCTAATTATGCATGGTTACCCACAGCGAGTGTTGGAGGAGGAGGGTTTATAGCTCTTCCTTTTGATATGTCTGGAACTGGTTTAGCAAAAGGTATTCAGGGGCAAACGTTAGGAGGCTCTTTTGCTGGAGTGATACCTAGCTATACTATCAATATTGCTAGAGAGTTTAAAATGGGAGAGATCACAAGGCTTGGCAAAGATGTTAATACTTGGGTTAAAGATGCGACTCGACTGTCTATTATTAGTCGCGTTAGTATTAGCTATTTTTCTTTATTAGCAGCTAAGAGGCAGTTAGAGCTTCAAGAACAAGAAATAAAGATTTTAGAGACTTTATATGAAGAGTCCCAATTACAGATTGAATCAGGTGTTTCTTCGCAGCTCAAGTCTGAGGAAAAGCATGAACTACTTTTATCTTCGAAAGCTAAAATAGCTCTTATAAAAGGTGATATTACTCATTTTGAAAATGCTCTACGTATTCTAACAGGTAGACTTCCGGGAAAAATTGACGTATCAAGAACATTTGAGGATATAAATGCAGATATTGTAGTTCCTGTGAATCTACCATCTAAAGTGCTTGAAAGTCGTCCTGACATTGCCATAGCCGAAGATAAGCTAAAAATAGCTAATGCAAATATTGGTTTAGCAAGATCACAATTTTTCCCTAATATTGATTTGACAGGATATTTTGGAAATGCAACATTAGCACTTGGCGAGTTAGCAACTTTAAATGCGTGGGCTTGGGCAGCTGCTGCTGTAGCAGCAATGCCTGTATTTAACATGAGTATTCTTGCTGACAGCGATAAAGCAAAAGTTCAGTATTATGAAGCCTACTATGATTACATCAGTACACTTCATCAAGCATTTCAAGATGTTGAAGATACTTTGGTAGATAGGTCAGCAAGTTATGAAAATCTTAAGAAAATGAGAATTTCACTTAAGTCAGCTGAAATTCAACATAGTATTTACCAGCAACAATATATGGCAGGCATAATTAGTGAAACTGAGTATACTCAGAAAGCATTAAATGAGATATATGAAAAAATGCTGGTTAATAACGCGAAATTAAGTACTCTGAATAGTGTTGTCAACTTGTATCAAGCCTTAGGTGCAGGATATAAGGTTGATGATTATAGTGATCCACATTATGATAATGAAGCTTTCGATAAGTAATAATCTATAATGTTTAATTTTTTCGTAGTAGAAAGACCAAATTAGGATGTTTTTTACTGTAAAATGTTGTTCTTGTATTTAGAATCATGTAACTTAGTTTCATAGCGCTGATTTATTTCAACTTGCGAGCGCTTTATAAATCCTGCTAAAACGAACATTTCTTTTAAGTTTTGTACCCCATCGTTTTAGTAGGAGACTTTTTGCAAATAATCAAAAAGTTTGTTTATTAACTAAAAACATGGAGATTTCCAAAAATGAAAAAAGAAAATCTACTTGAGAGGCTAGATAAAGGTCCTGTAATCTGTGCAGAAGGTTTCCTATTTGAGATTGAGCGTCGTGGCTATATGTCATCAGGCGAGTTTGTACCTATGGTGTCATTGGAACATCCAGAGGTTTTAGAAAATTTACATAGAGATTTCCAGCATGCTGGATCAGATATAGTAGAAGCTTTTACATACAATGGTCATCGAGAGAAGCTCAGGGTTATAGGTAAAGAGCATTTGCTTGAGAAGCTAAATAGAGAGGCGCTTAGAATCGCCAAAAAAGTTGCCGATACAACACCTGAGGGAGTTCAGCCGAATCTATTGGCAGGTAATATCTCTAACTCAAATATTTGGAAGCAAGGTGATCAAGAGTCTCAAAAAGAAGTAACTAGAATGTTTGATGAGATGATTACTTGGGCTGCCGAAGAAGGTGCTGATATTCTGATTGGAGAAACATTCTACTATGCCGAAGAAGCTTTTAGAGCTCTAGAAATCATGAAAAAGGCAAACCTCCCAACGGTATTAACTATAGCACCAATGGCTCAAAATACTATGCGTGATGGTTGGAGTGTTGTAGATACTTGTAAAGAGTTGGAGCAGTTAGGAGCTGATGTTGTTGGTCTGAACTGCTTTAGAGGTCCGCAAACAATGCTTCCTGATCTAAAGAAAATTCGTGAGGCTGTTAAGTGTCATGTCGCTGGGCTTCCTATTCCATATAGAACTACAGATAGTCATCCTACATTTTTTAATTTGCCAGATAATAATGGTTGTGGTTGTCCAGCACCTCATGGAAGAACTTTTCCAACAGCACTAGATCCTTTGTATTGTAATCGCTATGAGATTAGAGATTTCGCCAAAGAAGCTTATGAACTTGGTGTTAATTATTTAGGAGTTTGTTGTGGAGCAAGCCCTATGTTAATTAGAGAAGTCGCAGACGCTGTTGGCTTAACTGTTCCAGGTAGCAAATATAAAGAAAAAATGGAAAACCACTTTATGTATGGTACTAATAAACGTATTGCAAAACATATGCAAGAGTACGGCAATAAAGCATAAGAGAGTGACAAACTAGTCTAAAGAGCGCTGATTTATTTCAAATTGCGGGCGCTAGATAAAATCTGCTAAAGCGAAAACGTTAATAATATTGTTCTCATCGTTTTAGCAACTAAAAATTATGGGAGCAAAGAATGACCATTATAAATTCTAAAATCGATACTCTAGCTGTTCATGCAGGTAATCCAGGTGATTCAGCAACAGGAGCAGTAACCACGCCTATTTATACATCCTCTGTTTATCGTCAACAAAGTCCAGGAGGTGAAAAAGTTTTTGAATATGGTAGGGTTGGTAATCCTACTAGATCTAGTTACGAGCAAGCTATAGCTGAGTTAGAGGGAGCAAAAAAAGGCTATGCTTTTTCATCGGGAGTTGCTGCAATTAATGCAGTATTAGATATTTTAGGTGTAGATAGTCATATAATAGCTACTGATGCATTATATGGTGGTACTTATAGACTATTTGAAGAAGTTAAGAAATATTCATCAGGACTTCAAGCAACATATACGAATCTAAGTGACTTAGATAACTTGGAAGAAAATCTTAGAGAAAATACCAAGATGATATGGGTTGAAACACCATCTAATCCTTTATTAAGAGTGGTCAACTTAGAAAGATTAGGTCAGTTTTGTAAGAAACATGGTTTGATATTTGTCGTCGATAATACTTTTGCTACCCCTTATAATTTAAAACCTATATCTTTTGGTGCAGATATCGTTATACATTCAGCATCAAAGTATATAAGTGGACATTCAGATGTAATTAGTGGAATTGTTGTTGTCAACGATAATGACAAGCTGATTAAGAAGTTAGATCTTATTCATTTAGCCGGTGGAGCAGTATCAAGTCCATTTGATAGCTTTTTAGCTACTAGAGGGCTAAGAACATTAGCTTTAAGAGTAAGACAGCATAACTATAATGCTTTAACTCTAGCGAAATGGCTTGAGCAACATCGGTTAGTTAAAAGGGTATATTACCCAGGATTAGAAAGTAGTCCAGACTATCACCTTGCAAAAGCGCAAATGAATGGTTTTGGAGGCGTTTTAAGTCTTGAGCTAAATGGTAGTGATAACTTAGCAAAAACATTTTTAGAAGAGTTAGAGCTATTCGCGATAACAGTAAGTGCTGGTGGGGTTGAAAGCTTATCATCAATTCCTGCTTTAATGTCTCACTCATCCATTCCTAGAGAGATTAGGCTTAAACAAGGTTTAAGTGATGGTTTAATTAGACTCTCAATAGGTATAGAAGATGTAGAAGATCTTAAAAATGATATCGAACAAGCGCTTATAAAAGCAACTACAAAGAAAAGGGGTGTAGATGAAGTCACTGACTATAGCCAAGCAGTCTAAATATCCCCAAGGAATGGCTTATCTTTTCTTAACAGGCCTGTGGGAAAGATTTAGTTACTATGGAATCACAGCATTACTAATTCTATATCTATTAAAGTTTTTTGATATCTCTGATGCTAAAACTTATCTTATTTATGGGGCATATGCTTCGATGGTATATGGTACACCAATTATTGGCGGGATTATCGCAGATAAATATATAGGTCAATATAGATCTATAATTATTGGGGCTTCATTAATAGCTTTAGGACATTTTGTGATGATTGTCCCTAATTCACAGCATATTTATTTTTTCCTAGGTTTGAGTTTTGTTATAGTCGGTACAGGTTTGTTCAAGCCTAGTATTGGCGCAATAACAGGGGCATTGTTTACAGATACTGAATACAAAAGAAATGAAGGCTTCACCTTACTCTATATAGGTATGAATATTGGAGCAATAACCGCACCTATTATTTGTTCATATATAGCTGTGACAGTTAGCTGGAACCTAGCATTTGGTATTGCTGGGATAGGAATGTTAGTAGGTCTATTTATATTTATAAAAGGTTCAAGATACTATAGAGATGTCAAAGAAAATAAAAATTTGTTAGTAGAAAGATACAAGTTTACAGTAACGATAGTTATCGGTCTGTGTATCTTGACTGGTTTTATTTTTGTCTTACTTGCTTATCCTATCTGGGCAAGTAGAGTTTTATATCTAATAGGGATTACTACATTACTAATAATCCTATATTTTGTGAGAATTTCGGAAGCTAACGATAGAAGTAGGATATATATCACAGTTACACTAACTATTTTCTATATGATATTTATGATTCTGCTTCAGCAAAGTGGTGGTATGATGAATGTTTTTACAGAAAGGAATGTTAATAGAGTTATATTTGGATTCGATATTCCTGCTAGTGCTTATCAGTCTATAGAACCTTTCTTCATAATTCTTTTTGGCCCTTTGTATACGTATCTAAGCCGTAAATATGAAGCAAATCCATACACATACCCAACTAAATTTGCTAAGGGACTGTTTATCATGGGACTGTCATTTTTCATTTTAGTTGTAGCGATTCCTTTGACTGCTGAAAATGGTGTAATCTCATCATGGTGGATAAGTTTAAGCTATCTTTTTGAAGCTTTAGGTGAATTATTTATAGGACCAATAGGCTTGGCAATGGTTAGTGTGGTATCTCCTAAAAGAATGGTAGGGTTTTTTATGGGGGTGTGGGTCTTAAGCTCAGCTTTTGCTAACTTCCTAGCTGCAAGTTTTGGTATATTAATTAGTGGTGATGGTAAATCAGTTGCACTTGCTCCTGTAGAGACAATTCATATTTATTCAAAAGCATTTGGTTATTTTACTTTGTTAGGATGTGGTGCGGCAATTATTTTATTTATTTTATCACCATTTCTAAATAGAAGACTTAGGCAGTTGATAGTTTAGATTTTTAAATTAACCTCGACGCTTTAGTGTATATAGATCCTTACGTCTATCTCTTAGATTCTTGACACTACCAAACTGATTCAGCTCACGAAGTAGATTGATATCAACATCTGCAATCAGGATCATCTCAGTATTTGGCGTGGTTTCGGCTTTTATACCTGTAGCTGGGAAAGCAAAGTCACAAGGTGTAAATACCATTGATTGAGCATATTGGATATCCATATTGTGAACATTAGGCAGGTTACCCACGCTACCTGCTATAGCAACATAACACTCATTTTCAATAGCTCTTGCTTGTGCACAGTTTCTGACTCTTGAGAAGCCATTTTGAGTATCTGTCAAAAATGGTACAAAGAGTATATCCATACCATCTTCAGCGAGTATTCTACTTAATTCGGGGAACTCTGAATCATAGCATATTAATATACCGATTTTACCACAATCAGTATCAAATACCTCTAGCTTGTCTCCACCTTGTAGACCCCAAACCATCGCTTCATCTGGTGTTACATGCAATTTTTCATATTTCTCAACAGTACCATCTCTTCGACATAAATAGCCCACGTTGTATAGTCGCTCGTCTTTCATCTCAGGCATGCTTCCTGTGATAATGTTGATATTATAAGTTACAGCAAATTCTGAAAATTTATCAGTAATGGTTTGTGTATGTTTTGCTAATTCTCTGATAGCTTCAGGCTCTGATAAGTGGTTGTTTTCAGCCATAAGCGGAGCATTGAAAAATTCAGGGAACAGTGCGAAATCGGATCTATAGTTTGATACGGCATTTACAAAGTATTCGGCATGTTGCATTAGCTCATCTAGATTTTTGTAAGATCGCATTTGCCACTGAATTAGTCCAAGACGTACATCTTTTTTGATTGGAGCCGCTTCTTTTGCCTCCTCTTCATAGTAGATATTTGTCCATTTTAATAGTACTGCATAGTCATTAGACTCTATATCACCTTCCAAATATGATTTAACAACTCTGACAGGTTGAAAGTCATTACTCATCTGAAAGCGTAAAACAGGATCGTGTAGCTCTTGTCTTTTTAGTTTGTTGATGTATTGCTGAGGAGTCATCTTATCTGCATACTCATGGTATCCAGGTATTCTGCCTCCAATAATAATGCTTTTTAAGTTTAGTCTCTCGCACAGGTCTTTTCTATAATCGTAAAGCCTACGGCCTAGACGCATACTCCTAAATTCAGGTTTAACAAATAGATCAATACCATATAGAACATCTCCCTCATCATTATGAGTATTAAAAGTATCATTACCTGTAATTTCTTTATAAGTATGCTTATGACCAAATTTTTTATAGTCAACTATGATCGACAAAGCACAGCCAGCTAGCTGATCATTAACTTTTATGACGACCTGCCCTTCAGGGAACTTCTTTATTAGAGTATCGACTTGGTGGTCTTCCCAATAAGGATTTCTAATATTGTAAACCTCTATCATGGCCTCTTTGAGTTCTTGATAGTCATCGGAGCTTAGGTAGTCAAGTTTGATATTTTCTACGTTTATCATGTTTATATTTATTTGTTTAAATTAAAAAAAGTAGTAAAAAATATAATACTATAATGCTTTATGCTGTAAAAGCTTTAATAAAATTTAATTTTATATTCTTGGATTAGTAATTTTGTATAATTATCTGACATTTTATTTGTATCAACTTAGTCTTCTTTATTATTTCTTGCTATAATATCGTGATTAAATTTTGTCTATTTATTTTTTAAAAACTTTTAAAGGGTTGATTTAAATGAGAACACATTATACTTCAGATGTTAATGAGAAGTTACAAAATCAAAAAGTAACAATTTGTGGTTGGGTGCATAGACGTCGCGATCATGGTGGAGTTATTTTTCTAGATATTAGAGATAGAACTGGGTTGGTTCAGCTAGTTTTTAATCCTGAAAGCAAGGCTTTTAAAATAGCGGATAGCTTGAGAGGCGAGTTTGTAATTAAAGCTACTGGTACTGTCAATCTACGTCCAGAAGGTCAAGAGAACAAAAATCTTGCTAGTGGTAAAGTAGAAATCATTGGTGAAGACTTAGAGATAGTAAACAAGTCTAAAACAATTCCATTCCAGTTAGATGATTTCCAAGCAACAGGTGAAGATGTCAAGCTTAAGTATCGCTATATTGATTTACGCCGACCAGAGATGCAAAACAAACTAATTACACGTTCTAAAGCTATTAGATATGTGCGCAATTTCTTAGACGATAATGGTTTCTTAGATATCGAGACACCATTTTTGACAAAGGCTACACCAGAGGGTGCTAGAGATTATCTTGTACCGAGTCGTAATTTTAATGGTAAGTTTTATGCTCTTCCTCAGTCTCCTCAGTTGTTCAAGCAGCTACTGATGGTTTCTGGATTTGATAGATACTATCAAATTGTTAAGTGCTTTCGCGACGAAGATTTGAGAGCGGATAGACAACCAGAATTTACACAGATAGATATTGAGGCTTCATTTATAGATGAAGCTTTCATTATGTCAACTATGGAAAAAATGATTGCTGGATTATTCAAAGAAACTATTGGTGTTGAGTTTAAGACTCCTTTCCAAGTTATGAGTTTTGCTGATGCTATAGATAAGTATGGCTCAGATAAACCAGATTTAAGAATCCCTCTTGAGTTTGTAAATATCAAAGAAGATATGAAGAACGAAGAGTTCAAAGTATTCTCTGGCCCAGCAAATGATCCAGAAGCTCGTGTTATTGCAATGAGAATACCAGGTGGAAACGATAAACTTAGCCGTAAGAAAATTGATGAGTATACTAAGTTTGTTGGTATTTATGGAGCAAGAGGACTTGCTTATATTAAGATTAACTCACTATCTGAAGGTAAAGAGGGATTACAGTCTCCGATCGTGAAAAATATTTCTGAAGAGACACTATTCAATGTAATTGAAAAAACTGGTGCCCAAGTTGGTGATGTATTATTCTTTGGTGCAGCTAAAGCCAAGATTGTGAATGACTCAATGGGTGCTTTGAGAGCTAAAATTGGTGAAGACCTTGGCTTGTTTGATAAAGAGTGGGCACCATTATGGGTTGTTGACTTCCCAATGTTTGAAAAAGACGATAATCGCTTATATGCTATGCATCATCCATTTACAGCTCCCAAAGTTGAGTCTGTAGAAGAGCTATCAAATATTAATCCAGAAGACTTAAGCTCAAGAGCATATGATATGGTTATTAATGGTTATGAAGTTGGTGGGGGATCTATACGTATTCATAAAGAAGATATCCAAGCAAAAGTATTTAGTTTACTAGGTATCGCTGATGAAGAAGCTCGTGAGAAATTTGGCTTTATGCTTGATGCTTTATCGTATGGTACTCCTGTTCATGGAGGTATTGCATTTGGTGTTGATAGGTTGATTATGTTACTTACTAATACTACAAACATTCGTGATGTTATCGCATTTCCTAAAACTCAGACAGCTAGTTGTTTGATGACAGAAGCGCCATCTAATGTTTCTCTTGAGCAATTAAATGAGCTTGGTATAGCTGTTAAGAAAGAAGATAAATAATTTCTAAGTTAATTCTATTTTTCTCAAAATTATTATTACCTCTTGTTAGTTATCTAAGATAAAATTCTGTAAGTTAAGATTCTAAAATATCTTTATTGTCGGTTTTTGTCCAGTGAGCATTTGGTTTGTCTATATATTGAAAGTAATCACTAGTGAAAGCTCCCTGTATACAAGTTTCTCTACTATGTCTAAAAGTAGTATTCTCATTATTCATGATTGCTTCCATCACACCAGGACCTGTTAAATACCAAACGCCTAAATCAGATCTGTTAGCTTCGATATTTTTAAGAATAATATCAATATATTCTTTGATTTTTGAGTTATTAGGAGCGGCTGCAAAAAAATAGTTAGTTGCGTAGTACTTTTTAGACTCATCTGTTTCTTTTCTATGCTTAGCTTTTATAAACATTTCGTTATTTTCTTTCAAAAACTTCTCAGGTCTAGCAACAAGACAGCCATCCATATCTATATATAGACCACCATTTTTGTAGATAGCCAATAGTCTCCATAAGTCTGCTTTAGCTGCTCCGACTGTTAGCTTTTTATATGCATTTAGAGCTTCTGGATGATTTTCGGTAATATACTTATCTGCAGCATCATTATCCATGAATCTATACTCATAGCGTGGAGCCATAAAACGATTAAACAGATAGTTTACATATAGCGGTAGCGTTACCTTATTAGTGAAATTTGTTTGCCAAATAATTCTAGGAACATTTGACTCTTTGTTTGTTTTTATAAGTGGTTTGCTGTAGCTTGGAAGAGTAAATCTTTTTTTTGGGAAGATCTTATGAAAAAGCTTGGATACCAGTTTGACTATATTTCCTATAATTCTGATAAATCTACTGCGTATAATATCGACATTTAGCATAAAAATATAAACTATTGAATGTTATAATCTCATCATTATAACATCCGAACTTTTTTTATGTTACTTGAAAATCAGAGCATCAAAAATGCCTTAGTAATTTTTAAATCAAAACCTGCAAAGGTTATAGAGATATTAGATAAAAAAATAGAAATAGAGACTTTAGATAGTAAGAATATAAAATTACCTGCAAAAAATGTTCAAATACTTACAGTTGTAGACCATGATTTCGATTTGGATAAGCTTGAGAGGTTAGAAATTCCTGAGTTAGAGTTAACATGGGAATTATTGCAAGAACAACAACAAACATCTATTAATGAATTAAGTGAGCTTCTTTTTGAATCCGTAGGAGCTAATCAAGCTTATACTGTATGGCTTTTGGTTTCAGAGGGAGAGTATTTTAGCTTTAATGATGACTTTACTATCAATATTCATACACAAGAGCAAAAAGATCAAGTAGTCAGGGATAAACAAGAGAAGCTCAAAAAAGAGCAAGAACTAAATGATTTTATAGAACGTCTAAATAATAAGACTTTTAATGTCGAAGACACAAAGTTCCTTAAAGAGATAGAGGCTTTAGCAACACTTAAAAGTACAAAATGTCGTTTCTTTAAATATTTAAATATGGAAGAGTCTGAGAATAGTGCGTATAAGCTACTCTTGGATATTGATTATTGGGATGAATTCTTTAACCCTTATCTATATCGATATGGTGCGGAATTAGAAAGTAATACTATTGATTTTAAGTATAATTCTGAGTCAGATAGTCAGCGTGCTGATCTAACACATCTGACTGCCTATGCTATAGATGATGAGGGTAGTAATGATCCTGATGATGCAATTAGTTGGGATGCTCAACAAAATAAAATGTGGGTTCATATCGCTGACCCTTCTTCTAGCATTAGTTTTGGGGATGAAGTAGATCTTGAGGCTAGAGCGCGAGGTTCTAACTTATATGTGCCAGAGCATATAATTACGATGTTGCCACCTCAAGCAACACAAAAGTTAGGTTTAGGCCTACAAGAAGTATCTCCAGCTTTGTCAGTAGGGTTTAGAATTGATGAGTCAGGTGATATTCATGATATTGAGATATGTTTTAGTAATATAAAAGTTACTAGATATTCTTATGAGTTCGTTGAAGAAAATATCTCTAATCTAGAACTTGGAGAAATAGAGGTTTATGCTAAATATTTCACTGATAAGCGTTTGGCAAAAGGAGCGGTAGAGCTTGATTTTCCTGAGATAAAAATATTATTAGATAATGATAAGAATGTCAGACTAACTGACTTACCACGCTTAAACTCAAGAACATTGGTGCGTGATACTATGCTGATGGCTGGAGTTGCGATTGGACAGTTTTGTAAAGAAAATAATATTTGCGTACCTTTTTCGACACAGCCAGAGCATGATCTTAAACAAGACGATTTAGAGAATATTGACTCAATAGCTGATATGTTTGCAACACGTAAAAAGCTCCAAAGAGGTAAGTACTCTACAGAACCTGATGTTCACGCAGGTATGGGTTTAGATTCTTATGTACAAGTGACAAGCCCTCTAAGAAGATATTTAGATTTAATTGTTCATTATCAATTACGTAATTTCTTAGAAAATAAGCAAATGATTAGCATTGATGATGTTGATAATATAATTGCTCAAGTAGATATTCCTATTAAGTCAAATAGACAAACAGAGCGTTTTTCTAATTCTCATTGGAAATTAGTCTATCTAATGCAGAATCCTAATTTAGAGTTCCAGGCAGCAGTTATTGAAAAATTAGATAAAGGTCGCTTAATGGTTTCTATCGCAGATTTAGCGATGACTAAAAAACTTGCTGTTAGTGGTAAGTACGATTTAAATGATCAAATAAAATTACAAAATACCTCTATAAACCTTGTTACACAAGAGGCTTTCTTTAAGGTTATTGAAGAGAATTAACCGAGTTCTAACAATAAATCAACAGTTTTATCCACAGGGTGTGAGAAATAGCTGCAAATAAAAGAGCGATTACTTCTTAAGTTATTTAGCCCTTGTGTATCAATGGTTTTAGACCTGTATCAAATCTTTACTAATTTGGTAAATTAACATTTTTAACAAAAGTTTCATATAGATATGAACAAACTTATCCACAATTGGTGTTGATATTATTCTTTCACAGCTTGAATTACTTAATGTGTAATGCTTTGAGGATTGTTTAACTTTTTAGATATTAATAAATTTTTCAAATTAATGTATCATTCTAACTAATATTAGAAGAATTAGAATTTTTATGAATTACGAGCTTATTGAGTCGCCAAAGCAGTCTAAGTTTTGTGTTATTTGGTTGCATGGTCTGGGCGCAGATGGACATGATTTTGTTGATGTCGTTAATTACTTTGATGTTTCATTAGATGAAATTAAATTTGTTTTTCCTCATGCTGATGTTATGCCTGTAACTATAAACATGGGGATGCAGATGCGTGCTTGGTATGATATCAAGTCACTTGATGCTAATAGTCTAAATAGAGTGGTTGATGTTGAAGGTATAAATAAATCAGTTGCAAAAGTTAATGAACTAATAGATAGTCAAATCAATCAAGGTATTGCTAGTGAAAATATCATCTTAGCAGGCTTTTCTCAAGGGGGTGTAATCGCAACTTATACAGCTATTACGTCTCAAAGAAAGCTTGGAGGTATTATGGCTTTATCTACATATTTGCCAGCATGGGGTGATTTTAAAGATAAGATTACATCTGTAAATAAAGGACTACCTATACTAGTTGGTCATGGTACAGATGATCAGGTATTGCCCGAAGTTCTTGGCCGTGATTTATCAGATAAGCTAAAAGCCAGTGGTTTTGCTAATGAGTATAAACACTATGTGGGTATGCAACACTCTGTATGTATGGAAGAAATAAAAGATATCTCAAACTTTATCGCAAAGACATTTAAAATATGAAACAAATAGTTGTAGCTAGTCGTGAAAGTAAACTAGCATTATGGCAGACAAATTTTGTCAAAGATCGTATCCAAAATGAGCTAAATATTCCTTGTCAAATAAGCACTATGAAAACGCAGGGCGATATTACTCTGGATAAACCACTTAATAAAATTGGTGGTAAAGCGCTGTTCATGAAAGAGCTAGAAATAGCTATGCTTAATGGTAAGGCTGATATTGCTGTTCATTCTCTTAAAGATGTACCTTATAAATTACCAGATGGTTTTTGCTTAGCCAGCTTTATGCCCAGGGAAGACCCTAGAGATGCATTTGTATCTAATAAATATAGTTCTATAGATGATTTACCGAAAGGTGCAATCGTTGGTACATCAAGTTTACGCCGTAAGGCTCAGCTTTTGAATTATAGAGATGATCTTATAATTAGAGATTTAAGAGGAAATGTTGTAACAAGGCTATCGAAACTTGATGGTGATGAATATGATGCAATTATCTTAGCGAGTGCTGGACTTATTCGTTTAGGGCTTAACGATAGAATAACACAGTATATTCCGGTAGAAATATCTTTACCAGCTGTAGGTCAGGGTATAGTAGTTGTAGAAGCTTTGAGTAAAAGTAGTAAGCTTTTAGAAAAATTACAAAATCTAAACTGTAGTGATAGCTTTTGTGTTGCTACTGCTGAAAGAGCATTCAATCAAGAGCTAAAAGGTGGTTGTCATGTTGCAATTGGTGCATATGCAGAGTTACAAGGTAATCAGATAACTCTCACAGCAATGGTTGCAAGTAGTGATGGTAAGAACATCTTAAAAAGAAAACTTATAGGAGAGGATCCTATTAAACTTGGTAAATCACTAGCTCAAGAAATGATAGAGCTAGGAGCATATACAATATTGGAGAAATAAGAAATGGGACTTTTATTAGTATTGGTTGGTATCGGTGGTGGCCTTGGTGCCATGTCAAGATTTGCGTTGACTCAAGCAACAGCAAATATTTCTAAGCAAATTCCTTTGGGTATATTACTATGTAACGTTATTGGTTCTCTAATTATTGGAATGATGGCAGCTTTTTTGATAGAGACTAAGCTCTTTAATGAAGATATTTCGACATACGTTCGATCTCTTTTTGTTACAGGTTTTCTTGGAGGGTTTACTACCTTTTCTAGTTTTAGTTTAGATATCCTCAACTTACTACAACGTGGGGAGGCATTATTAGCTATTGGATATATCCTTGTTAGTGTAATTGTATCTTTAATAGCCGTTATTTTAGGCTTTTATTTTATAATGGGAGTATATAGATGAAAAGGCTAGTATCTTTGGTTTTAGTAACTTTGCTTATAGCTAGTTGTATACCTTTCCTTGGTGGTGATATGGTAGTTCAAGATAATAGATTTGAATCTGATGGCGGTCGATATGGTCTTGAAATGCAACAAGGAATTTCTGTTAAACAGGTATATACTGCAATCAAAGAGGCTATAAAACAGCATCCTAAACAGTTTGAAGTAAAGGGTGATGACTATAGTGAACAAAAATCTACAGTATGGACCTATTCTAATAAATATAAAGAACTTGTTACATTTGAAGCAACCCAAAGAAATGACAGAGTATACTTAGAAGTCAGTATGGGCGAACAAGGTCAGTCTAAGCAGGATATGCAAGCTATATATCATATTCAAGATTTGGTACTAAATAATTTACAACAGTCAAAATAGTTAGAGCTATTTTTTCAGTATTTTCCAATACCTTATAGTCATATTTAATCTTATTTTTAATCAGCAATAGTAACTTTTTGTCATATATGTATCAGTAAAACTTATATGCGAAATAAAAAATATCAATTTGAAGTAAAGTAAAGTTTAGTTTTTAATATGTCAAAATTTATGGCTATCACGGGGCTTTTGCCAAATTGATAAATATGGGGTGATAAGTTATGAAGTTTATAAAAAACCTATTTGTATTAGTATTGATAGTAACTATCACATCATGTGTAACTATAAGTAATAACTCAAATACTAAAAATGGAGTCTTAGTAGGTAGTATCGTAGGAGCTATTTTAGGACTAATGTGGAGTGTTATAACGTTAAGTATACTGTATATCCCATTATAGTAGTCGACATTTATGGTGGAGTAGTAGCTAGTTAAGATATAGCGCAAAATTAGAGTTGTTATTGATCGTAATAAATAAGGAGCATCATGAAGAAGTATTCGGTAATAGTTTTGTCAATATTGTTAATAGGATGTTCAAGTAATCCAAAAATTACAGAAGTAGGACCTGGAGTAATCGTTTCTGAGAAGCAACTATTAACAAAAGAAGAAGTAAAAAAGCAAGAGACCAAAGATGATGTCCTTACTGGCACAGGTGGTGGTGCCGCTGTTGGTGCTGGTACAGGAGCTGTATTTGGAGGAGTGTTTGCATTAGCAATAGGTACTGCAGTATGCACGATTGTTACTTTAGGTTTAGGGATTGTTCCATGTGTTGCTGCTATGGGAGGTGTTGCAGCTGTTGGTGTGGGAACAGGCGCTTTGATGGGAGCTGGAGCTGGGGCTTTTATAGGAGCAGGAAGTGGAGCTCTAGTAGGAGCTGGTGGTAGCTACATCTACGCATCTACTAAAGATGTAGATAAAATAAAAGGTAAATATCAGTTTGAGGTTTTAGAGGATGGTAAATCTTCACCGATAACATTTGAGCAGTTTACAGATGTTGAATATGCTTCAGGAGACAAGGTAGATATTTATCAAAGTGAGTATAAGGATGTAAAGACATACTTTATAAAGCAGTTAGATCAAGATAGCAATGAAGATGCAAAGATAGAAAAAGATTAATTATTTTTCTACTTTAAAAACGGTACCACAGTATGGACAAGTATTAGTTTTCTTATCTTGAAGGTCAATATAAACTCTTGGGTGTAAATTCCAATTCTCATGATATTTTGTTGGACAAGATACTCTTTCGCCAGGTTTTACTTTTATAATTTTTTGTTCTTTTTTCATTTTTGCAATTTAATAATGCTTACAGTTACCTTGATTCTAGCAAAATATTATCAAATTTATAATACAAAAACAAAGCTAAATAGCATATACTAAAAGCGTTGTTGAAAAAAACCAAAGGGTTTTGACATATGAAAAGATTATATAATTCTAATATGTCAGCAAAGGTTTCTCGCACTAAGTGGGATATTTTAGCGTTATCAATTATACTTTTAGTATTAAGTATATTTGTGTGGTCAACCTCAGGTTTAGGTGGGAATATAGACTATACAAATCAAACAAGTGTTCAACAGTATTCGGAAGTTTCTTTAAACCTTTGGCTTTTGCCCTACTATACAGCAGAAACAGTTATGCGGATGTTTATTGGTTTAGGTATTTCTTTACTGATTACATTTATATTTGGAGCATTAGCAGCAAAAAGTAAAAGAGCAGAGAGTATAATTATTCCTGCTGTAGATATTTTACAGTCTATTCCTATTTTGGGTTTCTTTGCTATTACAGTTACTGGATTTTTAGTTTTATTCCCAAGCTCACTATGGGGAGCTCAATCTGCTGTGATATTCGGGATTATAACAGCTCAAGTGTGGAATATGATATTAAGTTTTTATCAGTCTCTTAAAACTGTACCTAAAGAATTGGCTGAAGCGGCTGATATGTATCAGCTTTCGGCATGGCAAAGATTCTGGAAAGTTGAGGTTCCCTTCTCAATGCCAGGACTTGTTTGGAATACTATGATGTCAATGTCAGCTTGTTGGTTTATGATAGTTGCATCAGAGACAATAATTGTTAATTTCAGTGCTTCACAGTCAATACCTATTAACTTACCAGGTATAGGATCATTTATAGATGCAGCGAACAATGCTCAAGATTTTGGAGCAGTTGGTGCAGCAATAGTGATGATGTTAGTCACTATTATCTTGTATGATCAGCTACTCTTTAGACCTCTGGTTGTGTGGTCAGAGAAGTTTGTTTTGGGTGAGAATCAATCAGAAGTCTATAGTAAATCATGGTTTTTGAAGATATTGCAAAAGTCTGCAATAACAAAGCTTTTTTCGAATATGTTTGGAAGTATAACTTCAACTTTGGTAAATATAAGATTTTTTAAGAAAAATTTAAATAAAGTCTATAATCAACCAAGACACAGAAAGCAAGAAAGACAAGAAACATTGCTACAGAAAATATTGTGGAGAGTATTTACCTTGATGATAGTTATTGGATTGTTCTACTTTGCTTATCAAGCTGTGTATGGTAACAATTCTGATATTGGTCTATCAGAGACTTTTAAGGTTTTTGGGTATGGTTTACTCACAGGCTTTAGAGTTGTTGTGCTTATTATAATTACATCAATAATCTGGGTGCCGATAGGCGTATGGGTTGGTATGCGACCTAGAATTGCTCAAAAAGTACAGCCTTATGCACAGATGGCTGCAGCATTCCCAGTTAACGTTCTATATGGCATCTTTGGGACTTTAGTGATAACTCTGGGTCTTAACTTTAATATATGGTGTATTTTATTGATGGCTCTTGGGACACAGTGGTACATATTGTTTAATGTGATTGCTGGTGCTTCAGCAATTCCGGACGAGCTAAAACTAGCTGCTAAGAATATGCAACTAAAAGGTTTTATGAAATGGCGTAAGTACTTGTTCCCAGCAGTTATGCCATACTATGTTACAGGCGCAATTACCGCAGCTGGTGGAGCATGGAATGCAAGTATCGTTTGTGAATATATCAATTGGGGGACTGGAGATCAGTCAATAATTCAAGCATCAGGTCTTGGAGATTATATTACTTATTATACAAACCTACAGGGCGATCATACGGCAAATGTACTGCTAGGTGTGATAGTAATGTGTGTATTGGTAGTAGCATCTAATAAACTATTCTGGCGCAGATTATATAACTATGCAGAAAATCGCTTTAGTATGAATATGTAAGCATAGGAGATTTTTAGAAAATGAGTTCAAAAAAAATTTTTACAGTAGAAAAAGTTAATAAGCAATTTAACATCAAAGGTGGTCATACACTTAAAGTATTAGATAATATTGATTTTACTTTACATGAAGGTGAGATTGTCGCACTACTTGGTAAATCTGGATCTGGTAAGTCAACTTTACTTAGAATTATCGCAGGTTTGTTAAGTCCAAGTTCAGGTGAAGTAATGTATAGAGGTAAGAAAGTCTCCGCACCTGTTCCAGATATTTCTATGGTTTTTCAAAGCTTTGCGCTTATGCCATGGCTTACCGTTTTGCAAAATGTTGAGTTAGGCCTTGAAGCGCGTAATATTCCAGCTAGAGAGCGTAAAAAAAGAGCATTAAAAGCGATTGATATGGTAGGTCTTGATGGATTTGAGAATGCTTATCCGAAAGAGCTCTCTGGTGGTATGAAGCAGCGTGTTGGTTTTGCTAGAGCTCTTGTATTAGAACCAGATGTTTTGTTAATGGATGAGCCTTTTTCTGCCCTTGATATTCTTACTGCTGAGAACCTTAGAGAGGATTTACTTGATCTTTGGGAAAACAATGAAGCGATGAAAGGTATTCTGTATGTTACTCATAGTATTGAAGAAGCAGTTTTAACAGCAAATAGAATTATTATATTTGGCAGTAATCCAGGATTCATACGTGGTGAATTAAAAATAGATACTCCTCATCCAAGAAGCTCTCAAGATCCTGTAGTAGCAGATTTGGTTGATCAGGTTTATCGTATGATGACTACTGCTCAAACTAAAGAGCTATCTGAGCGTATGAACAAAAAGACTGCTATCACTATTGGTTATCGCCTACCAGATGTGGATATTTCAGAGATGAATGGTCTTTTAGATGAGATGGCTGAGATCAAGGATGTTGAAGCCGTAGATCTACCTCAATTAGCGGATGACTTGCATCTTGATATTGATGATCTATTTCCTATTATCGAGATTTTATCAATCTTACGATTTGCAGAAGTATCTGATGGTGATATCAAAATGACTGCTATGGGGCGTAAGTTTATTGATTCAAATATTGATGAAAGAAAGTTTATTTTTGGAAGATTATTCTTAAAGTATATTCCATTAGCTCGTCATGTTGTCAAAGTTTTGAGTGAAAGAGAGAGCCAATCTGCTCCTAGAAGTAGGTTCTTGGCAGAGTTGGATGATTATTATCCAATGGAAATCGCAGAGCGTGTATTTGATACTTTTATTGATTGGGCTCGTTATGCTGAACTTGTTTACTATGATGCTAATACTGGTGTTATCTCATTGGATGATAATGCTGCTGAATATATCAAAAAAATGTAAGAGTAAATTCTTTTTCCAATCAATAATTAATATCTGCCATTAAATATTAATATTTAGCGTCTATTATAAATAAAGTAATCTATCTTAACTTTTATTCAAAGATTTGATTATGTGAAACTATTTTCTAAATGGATATTTATATTATTTCTTTTTATCACAATAAAAGTATATGCAGGCGAGTCTGCTGAGCAAGCAAGCCTGTCAAAACAGGAAATGCAAATAATCTCTGATCTTCAACAGCAAATATCTATACTTAAGCAAGAAATAGGTAAGGTGCAGTCTCAAAATGTAGAAGCTAATAATAAGTCACAGTTTAGTACGTATCGCCAGAAAATAGCTAATGAAAATTTCAATCAACTTGGGCTAGATGGAGTAACTCCACAAGATATTGCTTCTAATATAGCAAGCGATGGTAAATCACTAGGTGATAGTACAGGTTCTCAAGGAGTTTTTGTATCAAATGGTAGAATTGATGTCGGTGGGACACCTGCAATTACGACTCAAGGTCAAATAACTTATTTGGGATCATATTCGGGTAATAACAGTATTCCGATAGGAATGATTTCAAGTAATCTTTTTGCATCGACAATATTGGGACAAAGAGATACTTTTGATGATTACTCAGTATTTTTTGGTGGGTACATAGAAGCAGATGCTCAAACATGGTTTGGGAGTCAGATAAGTAGAGCAGGTGGAGCTCCAAACTTTCCTGCTAATGGACAAAATATTTATTTAACTAATTCAAAATTATATTTTTTATCTAACTTAGGTCATTATGTAACAGCCCAATTTGATTTTGATACGGATGAGACAGGAGGTTTTGGCTTAGGGAATGCATTTGTTATCTTCGGTAATTTAGATACATCACCATTTTTTGTTACCGCTGGTAGAAGTAAGCTTTCGGTAGGGTCTTATGGTGGTGGTGGACCATGGACTAGTGGTATTATTGATGAGTTTTTATCGCCTGATAAGGTTACTAATGTTTCGCTAAACTATAAGAATGATATTATAAACACTAATATAACAGTTTTTGGCTCAGATGATAAAAGAGCTAATTTTTCAGCTGGATTTTTCTATACAGATTCTTGGACAGAAGATTTATCAGTTGGTTTTAATGCTGGGTATGTTTTTAATATTGCTGGTGCTGGTAATGGAAGTATTTCTCAATTCTTAGATAATATTGGAGAGAGTGAAAAGAACATTGGCGTGTTAAACTTTGATGGTACTATGGCATATTCAATGCTTGGAGGAATCTGGCAGCTGCAAGGTGGGTGGTCAGCTACAACAAATAAACAAGATTTTCACCAAAATGGGTCTAGTGTAAATACTGGTGCGTGGTATTTAGGTGTAGCTTATGCTCTTACACTAGGTGGAAGAGATACTAACTTTAACATTACGTATGGTCAATCATATAATGCTGAGAATATACCTATGCCAACTTCAAATGCATCTCCAACATTTGGTCTTACATCTTCAGGAATCAAAAATCAGATGATTGCATCGGCACAAAGGGCATATTTTGACAATAATGTTTTATTTGGTCCAGAATACTCATATCAGAGGTTATATAATGGTGAGAATATGAATACGTTAACGTTGGATTTATCGGTATATATCTAGAGTAGAACCTATAAACTATAAAGTGTTTTAGCCTATCAATATCATAGTATGTTTATGATAAAATACTGTTAATATATGTTTCATTATTTTTATTTTCCAAAGAGATTTATTCCATGCGTACAAAGAATTATTTAATCACAGGAGCAAGTTCAGGTATCGGTAGAGCTGTTTTGAATCAGTTGGTATCAGAAGGTTTTACTGTTTATAACATAGATATTGTCACTCCAGAAGAAGTTCTTGAAAAAGAGATATTTATCAAGTTTGATTTGTCTAAATATATGGATATTGATGCTATTTTGCCAAAAGGTATAGATTTTGATGGAGTATTCTTTAATGCTGGAATTCATCAAAGTGGGTCGATATTTTCTCAGTCTTTGGATGAAATAAATAAGTGTATATCAATCAATCTAATGTCTAGTGTGGTCATTTTGAAATCTTTGGCTGAGAATATTAAATCAGGAGCTTCTATAGTTTTTAATGGTTCAGATCAGTGTTTTGTTGGTAAAACGAATAATTTCGCGTATGGTTTGACTAAGGGGGCAATTGCTCAGATGACAAAATCATTGGCACTAGATTTAGCACCTAAAAATATAAGAGTAAATACTGTTTGTCCTAGTACTACAGATACTCCACTGTATAGAAATGCAATAGAAAAACACTCTTTAGTAAGAGGAATTGATTTATCCGATATTGAGAAAAGTGAGGCAAAAGAAATACCTATTAACAGAGTAGCCACTGCAGAAGAGGTTGCTAATGTTGTGATTTTTCTTCTGAGTGACAAAAGTTCATTTATGACTGGATCTTTAGTTCCGGTAGATGGGGGCTATACGGCAAGGTAAACTTTATGCAAAAAATAATAGACTCACACATTCATTTTTGGGATATTGATAATGGTTACAATAGATGGGTCAAGGATACCGATTTGCCTATAAAGGTATTACCGTCTGATTTTAAAATAGATAACTTTGTACATATAGAAGCTCATGCTGAAGATATTGATCATTTATGTGAATATAAGTGGTTAGTTGCTAATTTTAGCAACAAAAATATAAAAGTTATTGCATTTGTGGACTTTACACAGAATGTGCAATCATTCGAACAAAAAATAATTGAATTATCATCTTGTAAAGATATAGTAGGTGTTCGACAAATAATGTCTAAGGATTCTGGTGCTAAATATAGCCCTTTTGATAAAGAAATTCCATCAGACTTGTTTGAAAAATTAGTCATCTTAAAAAAATATAATATGATATTTGAATGTCAGATGTATCCTCAACAGTTTGTTAGTGCTGTGTCAGATATTCTTAAATCAAATGTGACTTGTTGTGTTGAACATTTTGGGCTACCTATAAAAACAAGAAAAGACAATCTTCTGTATTGGAGAGATTTGCTTAGGTATGTTGATAATAATCAAAATCTATATCTAAAGCTGTCAGGAGGAGATCTAAATAATGACGAGGACGATATTAAAGAGATCTTAAATGAGGTAAAAGATAGTGTTGCTACATCAAAACTTTGTTATGGTTCTAATTACCCTGTATCAAATAAAGATAATTATAATAAATGGTTTAATATAGTTTATAGCACATTTGCAGATGCTAAATCACAGCAAGATATATTCTTTAATACCGCTAATAAGTTGTATAGATTTAACCTTTAGTAGAGACTTTTGTTGAAGTATAGATATTTTTGAAGAAGATTAGATATATGCTTGTATAAGCTGTTATAAATATCATATTAATCGTGAAGTTTGACCAATACATAGTCCATAGAACACTTTTGTCTTTTATCATAATTGGGAGCATTACTATATTGTTTATTAGGATAACTATCGCAACACTTATTATAGTTGAGAAGAAGATATTATTTTTTAAGAGTTTCTTATAAATCCAACTAAAAATAGAGACTTCTGCTAGATTTGTCACAAAGGTGCTTAACATTCCTGATAAAAATAACAGTATCGTCGGCTCAGCGATTTGGTGTATAGCGCTTGATCTTATGTGATTATTATCTCCGATTATAGATATATCAGCCAAATGAAAAAATGATGATGAATAAACGCCAAAGGAGTATATGCCATCCATTACCATAGCTAGAATTATTAATTTATAAGTGTTTTTTAGGCCATAAATTATTGAACAAACATCTAACACGACAAAAATTCCTGCATATACCAAAGATGATTGTGTTATTACTAGGTGAATACCTAAAAAATTAATATTTATAGTGTTAAGAAAAAGTGGGTCACATAATATTTTCAATGTGATAAAAAGAGCAGCAGGAGTGATATATTTTATAAATTTATTTGACTCTAAATTATTAAGGTTAGCAACTTCCATGGTAATGATATTTGTGTTAAAACGCTATAAATTGTATATTTTTTGCATAAGAAATACGACAAAAATATTTGGTGTTTATATTTTAGAGTTGGGCATAGTGTGTTATCACATTGATAAAAAAACTAATATGGATATAATGTTTAAAACTATATTATTAAATATTCAATTAAGGCTATATTTTGGATAATAGTTTGGAGCTATTTCTGCATTCATCTAATTACATCTTATTAGCATCTGGCTTAATATTGTTTTTTGCGATTGTATCTCAGTTTTTATCATGGAGGCTAAAACTTCCTTCAATACTATTTTTGATCCTTAGTGGTATTATTTTAGGACCTTTATCTGAAGCTGTATTTCATGGAGGCTTTAAACTTGTAGATGGTACGATTATTTTTGGAGAAGCATTATCTCCATTTGTATCAATTTGTGTGGCCATTATCCTCTTTGAGGGGAGTTTATCACTTAATTTTAGTAAGATTAAGAGTGTCAGTAGTGTTGTAATACTTTTGACTACTGTAGGATTAGGGGTTACAGTGATACTCACAGCAATGTTCTGCTATTACGTCATTGGCTTGAACTTAGAGCTATCTATGCTAATAGGCGGTATTACATGTGTTAGTGGTCCAACTGTTGTACCTCCATTAATGAGAACTGTTAGACCGAAAAGACATATTGCAAGTATCTTGAAGTGGGAATCTATACTTGTAGATCCTATAGGAGCTTTAGTAGTTGTATTCATGTTAGCATGGTTCGTTATAGGGGGGAATTATGCAAATCAGCCTAATGGAACAAGTATATTCATAGCTTATATAATCTTCGTATGTATTTTGGGAATAACTTCGGGCTTTATTTTTGGCTACTTAATAGGACTGAGTTTTAGAAAGCATTATATTCCTGAATATCTAAAAAGTTTTTTTGTGTTAGCTGTAATAGTTGTAGGTTTTATAATAACTGACGCTACTATGCATGGTGCAGGGCTTTTAATGGTAACGGTTGCTGGCCTTGTGATGGCTAATATGAAAGATATTAAGATGTCTGATATTTTGTCATTTAAAGAAAATCTAAGTATAGTTATTATTTCAGTTCTTTTTATAGTGCTGGGTGCAGAGATAGATTTTAGTTTGTTCAAAGACTATTGGCTAGATCTAATAGTGCTATTTTTATTTTTACAATTTATTTTGCGCCCAATTGTAGTTCTATTATGCTCTATTAAATCTAAAACAACTTTTGCAGAAAGAATTGTCATGGGTATTATTTATCCACGAGGTATTGTAGCAGCATCTGTAGCGGCATTGGTTGCTGTAAGAATTACTAAATCTCATCCTGAATTATACGATGAGGCTAACACTTTAGTATTCTTTGTATTTATGATAATTGTTTTTACTGTGGTTTTTCAAAGTATATTTACTCCTTATATATCAAGACTTCTTAAAGTTACTGAACCTGAAGGTAAAGGATTTTTGATAATCGGCGGGAATAGGTTTGCACGTGAACTAGCAGAAGTGTTTGTCAAAAATGATATTGAAGTGGTTGTTACTGATTCATCTTGGGTAAATGTCCAAAAATGTCGTCAGTTAGGCTTGAATACATATTATGGTAGTCCTGTATCAGCACACGCTGACTGGAGTATTAATTTGGTGGGTATTGGAGCTATGCTAGGATTATCAACTAGCGAATATGTGAATGCTGTATCAGCCATGAAATATAGGTATGAATTTGGTTCAAATAATGTTTTTGTGTTAAGAGCATCTCAGAAAGAAAGCTACAAAGGCATAGGGTCGATAGAAAATAATCTAGCAAATCTGTTGTTTGAAGAGGGTACTGATTTCAACGTTTTAATAGAGAGAATGAATCAAGGTGCTACTATTAGGAGTACAAATATTACACCTAATTACCCACTCGAGAAATTCTTTAAAGATAATCCTAATGCTATAGCATTGTTTATAATTGATGATAATGGCTATGCTCAGCCTTTTGATAAAGATAAAAGGTTAAGATTTGATAGCTATAGTTTGGTATCATTAAGAGATGATGTTAGTAAGACTAGAGAGCAGCTATGTCTAGATGTGTAAGAGTTTTTAATGATAAAGTACCAAATATTGATGCTTCAGCTTATGTTGATGAATCAGCCGCAGTGATAGGAGATGTAATTCTAAGTCAAGATGCATCTATATGGCCTCAAGTTAGTGTAAGAGGTGATCTCTTAACAATAACTATTGGAAAAGGGACCAATATTCAAGATTGTAGTACATTACATACTACAGAGTACCCAAAGGATTCGGGTCAAGGATATCCTCTAACTATTGGAGATGATGTGACTGTAGGACATGGTGTGATATTGCACGGCTGTGAGATCAAAAATAATTGTCTAATAGGTATGGGGTCTATAATTCTTGATGGAGCTGTTGTTGAACCTTGGGTCTTCTTAGGCGCTGGAAGTTTGGTTCCTCCAGGTAAAGTTCTAGAGTCTGGTTATATGTATTTAGGGTCGCCGGTCAAAAAGATTAGGCCAATTAGTGATCATGAGAGACAAATTATCAAAGAAAATGCTGAGCATTATGTTAAAGTCAAAAATAGATATAAAGCACAAAATTAGATTAGTATTAACTCTGATTTTCGTATCGTTATTAGTATCGTGCACTAGCGTGCAATCTAGTATTGCTCCAATAAATGATAATATGAAATTTGATCAAAAATTGACATCTGAAGAGCTTTTGCAATTAAATAAGTGGCAGGCAAAAGGGGTTATTGGGATTATTTATAATAATCAGGCGGAATCTGCTAACTATATATACACTCAAGATGGTGATAAATTTAGTATTAGCTTATATGGTCCTTTGGGTATAGGTAGTGTTGAGATAAAAGGAGATACTGATGAGGTATCGCTTGAAAATAGTAAAGGACAAAAAATAGTAGCTAAAGATGCCAAAACCTTAATGTTGGAGCAGTTAGGCTGGTATGTTCCCGTTGATGGGCTTAAGTATTGGATCAAAGCTGTAGCTATACCAAATATCAAATATAATACGCAACTGAACTCGCAAGGGTTGCCACATAAATTATCTCAAAATGGTTGGAATATTTCTTATCAGAATTATGAACTAGTTGATTCTAAGTATCCGTTACCCGCTAAAATTAGAATGTCTAGAGAGAATATAACGTTAAAGATTGTTATAAAGTCATGGCAAATATAGAACCCAAAAATTATCAAAGTTATGCAAAAATTAATTTGTTTTTGCATATATTAAATAAGCGAGATGATGGATATCATAATTTACAAAGCTGGTTTACATTTTTGGATCTAAAAGATCATCTTAGCTTTAGGTTTAAAAATTATAGTAAGATTGAAATTACAAGTAATATACAAATAGCTTCCCAAGAAGATAATTTGATTTATAAAGCCGTTAAAGAGTTTCAAGAGGCTTATAATATTGAGAATATCGGAGTTGATATTGATATTATCAAAAATATACCAATGGGTGCTGGTCTCGGTGGCGGAAGTTCAAATGCAGCAACCACTTTAATAGCATTACGAGATTATTACTTACCTGAACTATCAAATGAGGAGATGATGCCTTTAGCTAAAAAGCTTGGAGCAGATGTGCCGATATTTCTGTATGGCAGATCAGCATGGGCTGAAGGGATTGGAGATATTTTATACCCTAAGGAATTTGAGCAACAATATGTACTATTAATTAAGCCTAATATTCATATTAGTACCAAAGAGTTTTTTGAAAGTGAGAATTTAGCTAAGACAAAGGATATATTATCAAAAGATCTGAGCTTTGATACTAACACTATGCATAATGATTTTGAAAATGTATTCTTTACAAAGTATCCTGAGTTTAAGCAATATTTGTATAGTATTGATGATGGTTTTAGAATGACAGGAACTGGATCATGCTTTTATCTACTTTCTAATAATATTAATAAACTACAGCAACTTGCAAGAAAATTTGATAAACCTCTTGACAAATGGGTGGTCAAAACATTAAACTATGCCTACTAACTTTAGTTAGTGCTTATGTTGGGCTATCGCCAAGCGGTAAGGCAACGGGTTTTGATCCCGTCATGCGCAGGTTCGAATCCTGCTAGCCCAGCCATAAAAATTCAATATTGTATACTTTAATTGTTCTAGTCAAAAATATCAGTACTATATATTGATCTAATAAATAATATATAAAAATTTTGCAGAGATGGCCTATTAATCGTTATACTATTTGCATAGATAAAATTTTTATATGGAATTAATATGTCTACACAATATCATATTGGAACACTTGGTAAGAAGTGGGACTCTGAAGAAAAAAAACAATGGTTATCTGAGCAAAGCAAAAAAAGATCGTATCAAGAAGAAGCTGAAAAAAAGATTTTAGCATTATCAAATGATTTTGATATCGATGTCTATGGAGAATTAGATTATTTAGTAGGCAGCTATAAGTTGTATGCACTTAAGACTAAAAACTGGGATGCTAGTAAGCCTTATGTTTTAGTTACAGGTGGAGTGCATGGCTATGAAACAAGTGGTGTACAAGGAGCTATTAGTTTTGCTGCAAATAGAGCTAGAGAGTTTGCAAGTGATTATAATATCTTGATCTTGCCTTGCTTAAGTCCTTGGGGATATGAAACAATTAACCGCTGGAATCCTAATGCTATGGATCCTAATAGATCATTCTATCTGGAGAGTGGTTGTGATGAGTCGGTTCTTGCAATGAAATATATTAACTCATTGAATATTGAACTTCTGATGCATATAGATTTGCATGAGACAACAGATACTGATGATAGTGAATTTAGACCAGCATTAGCAGCTCGTGAGGGTATAACTATAGATAAGTGGGGTATTCCAGATGGATTTTATTTAGTTGCTAATAATAGAAATCCACACTATGACTTCCAGAAATATATAATTGATGCAGTAGCTAAAGTTACTCATATTGCTCCTACTGATCCTAGCATAAATATATTAGGTGATGATATTATCAGAGATGGAATTATGGCTTGTGATTCAGACAAAGAAAAATTATGCATGTCTTTATCAAATGCTGAGTATACAACTACGACTGAGGTTTATCCAGATAGTCCAAGAACAAATCCTCAAGAATGTATACTTGCTCAAGTAGAGGCGATAGCTGCAGGTTTGAACTTTATTAGCCAGCAAAAAAATAAAAGGAAAATATAAATGTTAAATGGTTTGATTAATGTAGCGACTTTTTTGATAGATATTGTCTTTGGCATTTATGCTTTTATACTACTGTTTAGATTTTTCTTACAGTGGGTAAAAGCAGATTTTTATAATCCAATTTGTCAGATGATTATGCGTGCGACAAATGCTGCTATATTACCTCTCAGAAAATTTATACCAGGATTTTTGAATCTAGATTGGTCATGTATAGTAGCTGTGTATATTGTATTTGTGGTGCAGGATTTACTTGTAGGCTTATTAAATGGTATTGGTCTTAGTTTGATGTTTATTTTCTTTAAACCGCTGATTGATATAGTTTTTGCAGTTATTAATATGTATGTATATTTGATAATAATAAGAGCAATATCTAGTTGGTTTGTTCAAGGAGGCTATAATCCAATTATTATGGTTATATATCAAGTTACGGAGCCATTATTATCAAGAGCTAGAAATATAATCAAACCAACTAATTCAGGATTTGATTTTTCTCCAATTATTGTATTAACTGGTCTATTTTGTATTCAGATATTCATACAAAGCATTATTGCTCAGTTTTTTCATTACTGATTAATAGCATGTAGAGTCGAGCTAATATCTCTAATGACTATTCTAGTTGAATCACATTCGAGATCACTTTAATCAACTTTGCAGATTTAGATCCGTTCCTTAGGTTTAGGCCTAATTATATGATTTTGATCATTTTGATACGCCACACACTTTGAAAAAAGTTCTTTTTCCTGAAAAATATCGATAGATATCTGGCTATTTGTTCTATCTGATAAGTTCAAAAGAACTGAAAGTCCAGATGCACCAAATCCAATGATGGCAATTTTTTTAGACATTAATAAAGCTCCATGTAAATTTCTTAAAATTAGATTTAAAAAGGTTTGCTATTTATGATTTGTTTTTCAATCTTCTTATAATTCCCATGGTTTAGAGTAATTAAACTTTCTTCTTGCATCAGTCAAACTCATTCCCATTTCTATTGCTTTAATTATATTCTTCTCATTTTTTTCAATATTTTGTGCTCTGTAAACTACCTCTTCAATCATATTTCTAGATATAAAAATTACTCCATTAACATCACCAATGATCAAATCTCCATGATTAACTTCAACATTACCAATTTTTAAAGAACATCTTTCAGATACTTTTTTTACTCTATTTTTACCTGAAGCCATAGAGACATGGCTACTATATATAGGAAATTTGCTTTTTTGTATTTCATCCAAATCTCTAATAGCCCCATATACAACAGCCCCTCCGATTTTTCTTGAAATAGAAAATTTTGTTAATATTTCACCCCATGTGGTACACTAATCTCTCCCAGAGTTATCTATCAGAATCACTTCTCCTTCTGAAACATTATCTATATAGTTACCAGCATCTTTAAAATCACTATTATTTTCTAAAATATCATATTTTACAGTATAGGCAAATCCTATTAAGCTAGGGTTTAAGCTTCTAGATATAAACTTACCAATTCTATTTTTAATTCCTAAGCTATCTAGTGCATCTGATATTGAGCTGGTATTCAATCTTGAAAAAACTTGTTTATATTTAGCAATATTCATAACATCTCCATTAACCATTTAAAATCATCTATTTCTAATAACAAAAATACAGGAAATTATTATTATTAACATTCCAAATATTTCTATTAATGTTGGAAATTTATTCCAGAAAATAATATCCAATATCCCGGCAAAAAATATTGATGTATACATTATTGGAGCTAGGTTTTTAACATTCCATTTTTGATATGATTTACCTGTGAAAAATTGATAAGAAAGAGTACTTAATGAAATGCCAATTATCACAACCCATAAACCTTTACTATGATAATCAACTTCAAAAACTGAATAATTGTTAAATATATAAGCATAGGCACTTATTAAAACAGCTATCATAGTAGAAAATACATAAAACCAAAGCATACAAGAAAGATTAGACTCATTCCTAACATTTTTTTGTAGAATAATTTGTGAACATGCCAATGAAAATCCAGATATAATTCCAACAATGGAATATACATTTAGAAAAGATTCTGAACTAGGATGAAGAGTAATACAAACACCTATCAAACCAACTATGGATGCTAGTATAATACTTTTTTTCACCCTCTCCTTAAAAAAGAGATAAATCAAAATAGGTATAAATAATGGTGCAGTATTAAATAATAACGTGCCCATTAATACACTACTGTGCTTCACTGTATAAAAGAAACTTGCTTGATTTATTATAAAAAAAACACTCCTAATAAAATGGCTTTTAATATTTATAAGAGAAACGGTTATTCTCAGATAATACAAAAGTGTAAGCATTATTATTAGTGGTACAAAGCATCTAACTAAGAGTAAAAATAATATACTTACATCAAATCTAGAAAAAAATCCCACTAAAGTCATACTAATACTCGCAAGCAGAGCAAAACATATGGCAGACGAAATATTCGTTTGATTATTTATCATAGATTTCTCCTACAACAGAGTCTTCTAATATCCCCTTATTGTAGTTACCAGCTAATAAATGATTTTGATAAAATCCAGATCCTGATAGAATTCTAAAAGTATGTTTAACACCCGCTGGAATAAATACAGCAACAGGAGCATCTAATACGTAGCTTTCATCTTCTATTTCAAACTCAATCTTTAATCCATCAAGGTTTTCACCCTTACCCATAAAAAAGTTAATGTTATTAACACAATGTTGATGGGGTGAAACATACTTTTGAATATCCTTACTTTCATTTATTTCTCTTACTATAAAATACTGATTTACATTAGCCAATAAACTATCGTTCAGTATTTCAAAGCGCCTACCAGGACCTTGCTTGTGATATTTTAATTTTCCTTCATTTACCTTTGGTTTTATAATAAAATCTTTAAATTGATCATAGTTGTTAACTCCAAGATAAACTTCTATTAACTTATAAAATCTTTCACTTTTATATGGTAAAGTTGAATTAGGATAATAGATTTCTAAAATATCTTTTAGAATATATTTTTTATCTATATTACTAAAGTCACTAGAAATACTAATAAGCTCATCATGTTCTATTAGATGTTTTAATATCAAAAATTTTATAAGATCATTGTTACCAGAAAATCTATAATATAATCTAGGATTATCAATATTTTGATTAATTATTTCATGACTCTTATCTATAGATTCTAATGTATTAATGCTAATCTCTCTTACTATAAGAACTTCATCTCCATTTAGTTGTGTATATTCTGTAAAATATAAATCTCCTTTAGATTTAATATAAAACTCGTAGCCTCTAGATTCAAAACTTGTGAACATTTCTTGGTTTGTGCTGTAAAAACTATTACTTCCAATATTAATCTTTTTTATACCAAGTTCACCAAGATGATTAATCGTATTGATTACACATTCTTTAATACGTTTATTAGAGAGCTTCTTATTATTCATTAAGAGGGGAATTGTATTGTCAAACCATCTTATATTTCTCATCTAATCTATTTCCTTATCTATTCTGAATTCTAATATCTAAAATTACTAAAGTTTTTTGTTCTTTAATTATTTCTATAGCTTTTATAATTTTATTTTTCAGATCATCAATTGACTGAATATTCCCAAAACATTTAACTCCAAAACCTGATCTACCCCGTCAATTTGGGACAGTATATTTCTTGATTTTCCATTATATATTCAAACTGATTTGGAGTCATATAATTTATTGTAGAATGTTTCCTTTTTGTATTATAGTAAGCCTCAATATATTCAAATACTGATATCTTAGCTTGCTCTCTAGTTTTATAGCTTTCATCATGTACCAATTGTACTTTTAAGGTTCCAAAGAAGCTTTCACATGCGGCATTATCATAACAACATCCTTTAGAACTCATGCTTGATAGTAGCTAGTGTTCTTTAATAATATCTTGATACTGCTTACTACAATATTGTGATCCTTTATCAGAATGTATAATCACACCACTAGGGAAGTTTCTTCTAAACAGTGCCATATTTAAAGCACTACAGACTAAATCTGCTTTCATTCTAGAGTCCATTGACCAACCTATAACCGCTCTTGAGAATAAATCGATAATTACACACAAATACAACCATCCTTCTTGTGTTGGTATGTAAGTTATATCTGTAACCCATCTATGATTTACAGATAAAGCTGTGAAGTTTTGTTCTAATAAATTATCAGAAACATGTTTATTATGGTTAGAGTCTGTTGTTACTTTATGTTTACGAGTAGCTTTAGCCTGTAAACCAAGTAACTTCATACGTTTAGATACTCTAGGTTGAGTAACTTTCCAGCCCCTATCTTTAAGTTCTTTGAATATCCTAACACTTCCATATCTAGATTCATGTTCATTAAATATAGTAGTAATAGCCTCATCTAGTTCATCATCATTTTGTTGCCTTTTACCGATAGGTTCATGAATCCATCTGTAGTATGAAGTTGTACTTACATTCAAAGATTTACATAGAGTCGTTACTGGCATAACCTTACAATGCTCCTTAATAAATGCGTACCTTACAGATTTTGCTTTGCAAAGTACGCTGCTGCCTTTTTTAGTATTTCACGCTCTGTTTCTGCCTGTTTAAGTCTTTTCTTTAAATCAGCATTTTCAGATGATAATTGCTGATACTGTGTTTTATAATCTATCTTTATCTCTTTGGGTGGGTTTGACATGGCTTTGGATATCCAGTTGCAAAGGGTTTTATATTTAACTCCTAAATTATCTGCTATTTCTTGTCTATTTGCATCTGGTTGTAAACATAATTTAACTGCATTATTTTTAAATTCTTTAGTATATCTTTGGTAACCCATATTTGTCTCCTTTTCTTAACACCTAAGTGTCCCAAATTGGAGGGTATGATCAAATGCTATGCATACTAGTTTTATGTGTAGTTAGCTATAATAGAGAATGAAGAGGTAAACTGTCCCAAATTGACGGGGTAGATCAATTTATTAATTATAGTCACATATGGGAGATATAATAGTGCAAAAATATAAGATAAAACCTATCAAATATTGATGTAAACTAACATAGTTTAGAACTATGGTCGCAGAAGCTCTACACCCCTCTGAACCGAGGCTCTACAACAAAATCCTAAAAACAAAAGCGTCACTGATGATAAGCAGGAAAATTCTATTGACATATATGAAGTCAAAAAACCAGACCAAATACTTCCTAAAAACTGAGAGAAGTACATGCACATTAAGTAAATTGAAATTGCTCGTGTTGCAATTTCCTTTGGAAAAAGTGATTGAACTATTCCATTTAAGATTGCAACACTCATACTCCATCCTAATCCAAATAAAATTAAAAAGAGTATAGTAAGTACATAATTTATCTCTATAAAAAATAAAACCCCTAACATAGATGCAAAACATAAAAAGTAGCATAAGTAGATTATATTATTTTTTGTAGTTTTTTTAACTAATGGTGGAAGTACAATGACAGTTAATAATGCCCCTATTCCTATTATAGCCATAAGCTTACCTTGTCCAGCTGCTGTCATATGTAGCTTATAACGTGCAATATATGGAAGCATAGCCCATATATATGTTCCACTAAAAAATATAATAAAAGCATCAAAACAGTTTTGCCTAAATGTATGACTTGAGACTATTTTCTTTACACAATCTTTAAAAGGTAATTTAGTTTTGAGTATGGTCTTTTCTTCATTTTTATATAGCAAAAAATTAAAACCGACTAGTCCAAATAAAATGCAAGAAATAATAAACACTAGATATGTTGGGAATAAAGCCAAAATAATTCCCGCTATAAAAGGGCCAAGTGTTCTACACAGATTAAAGCTTAAGTTATTCATAATTGCCGCATATTTAATCTGATGTGGTTCCACTACCTCTGCAATGCCTGCTTGTGAAGATGACATTCTTAAAGTAGTCATAGTAGCAAATAGAAAAGTCATCAAAATTAATATTGTTGGATTCATAATTTGTTTATAAACAAATATACCAATCGATATGGCTAAAAAACTAAGTACGAACTGTATAACTGTTAATATATGATATTTATTATATTTGTCACCTATTATTCCAGAAATAATACCAAATAGAAACAATGGCAAAGTAGTAGCTGCTTGAATTAAAGAGTTCTCTGTTGGTGAACTTGAAATATTTGTTAAAATTATTGCACAAGCCATATTTTGCATCCATATGGCACTATTACTTATTAAATTTGATATCCAAAAATTTAGATAATTCTTATTCTTAAATACTAAAAAACCTTCATATAACATTACATATCCTTAGCCCAATGAATATTATTTTCTCCCCAATCAGCTAATTGCCCCATCAAACTAACCATTTTATCTTCACAGTCTTCTTTAAGAATGAATTTTACAAGCTCTGAATTCGACATTTCCATTTGATTATATTGTTTCTCTTTGCATCCAAGAGAAAATGAATCTATTATGGAATCATGTTTTGGTAGGTTAATGTCTTTTTTTAGAATACCACATTTTGGAGGGATGAGATATCTACCACCACAAGATTTCGGCTTATTACTAATAATACTTTGGTTTGATTTATTGTATACCAGTTCTAAAAATAATAAATTTATATCTACTCCATATGCTAACTCAATCTCTTTTGATAAATTATTTCCTCCTAATCGGCAAGCAATTTCACATAATGTGATTTTATCATTTTTATCAATAAATACTTCTATATGAAATAGAGAGTGTATAGGCATATGATAAACATTAGTAACTAAATACTCCGCAAACTTATAAAGAGGATCATAGTATTTATTATTACTCATCAATGTGTAAGAGCCTAAATTATTACCATTCACATAATCCAAACAATTAGAATGATATTTAGCAGGACTAATTAAAATAGCTCTGTTATTAGATACAAGTCCATCTATATGATATACTTCACCATCTATGTAATTTTCAACTATATAATCATCAGAAACATGTTTGTTATGGTTAGAATCTGTAGTTTTCTTATGCTTGCGAGCAGCTTTAGCCTGTAAACCAAGTATCTCCATGCTTTTAGATACTCTAGGTTGAGTAATTTTCCATCCAATATCTTTAAGCTCTTTGTATATCCTAACACTTCCATATCTAGATTAATGTTCATTAAATATTTTGATAATAGCATCATCTAGCTCAGTATCATTAGACTGTCTTTTACCGATAGGTTCATAAATCCACCTGTAATATGAGGATGTACTCACATTCAAAGATCTACATAGTGTTGTTACTGGCATAGTTTTAGAATGCTCCTTAATAAAGGCGTACCTTACAGATTTTGCTTTGCAAAGTACGCTGCTGCCTTTTTTAGTATTTCACGCTCTGTTTCTGCTTGTTTGAGCTTTTTCTTTAAATCAGCATTTTCAGAAGATAGTTGCTGGTACTGCGTTTTATAATCTATCTTTATTTCTTTAGGTGGGTTTGACATAGCTTTGGATATCCAACTGCAGATGGTTTTATATTTAACCCCTAAATTATCTGCTATTTCTTTACGATTTGCATCTGGTTGTAAACACAATTTAATAGCTTCTTCTTTAAACTCTTTTGTGTATCTCATTTTGTCTCCTTTTCTTAACACATAAGTGTCCCAAATTGGAGGGTATGATCACTGGTTAAAAAATTTGTATTTTGGTAGTAAAGAAATATTTTTGTTTATTGATGTATAAGTAAGTTGTTTTTTTGAAGTTTTATCATGACTAAGTTTGGTATTTTTTGAGCTATTAGTTATCGTTGAATTAAGCTAATATAAAAGCAGGAGAAGAGTCGTTTAGTTGTTGTATGTTATACAAAAAATGTTTACTCATAATGCTTTTGTTTGTAAGTGTTTGCTCTTGCTATTCATATGATAGGATTGAGGATTTTAAATATAACCAAAATATTCTTCTCACTGGTGTTATCAGTAGTATTCCCAGACTAGAAGGTAACGATTATAAGTTTATTTTTCATAGCTATAAATACGGAGATGTCTTACTAAAGGTTAACAGATCATATCGCCATTATTTAGTACCAGCAAATAAGTTAGAGTTAGAAGCAAAAGTATATAAGCCTCATGAGTATGATAATATAGAAGCTTTTAACTATTCTGAATATTTAGATCATAATGATATCGTTGCCATAGGGCGGATGGTGGATAATACGGATATTATCTACAAAGGTACTGCAAGCTTATACTTGCCCGAAAGGATAAGGTATTACTTATTTAATAAACTAGAAAAAGATTTGCAAGGAAATGAACTTAAACCTTATATTCTAGCATTACTTATTGGCGATAAAGAATTTAGTCAATCTCAGCAAAATCTATTGATAAGCTCTGGTACATCACACCTAATGGTAATTTCAGGATTACACATAGGACTTTTGGCTTTTATTATTTTTGTTATTTTTAGAGGTTTGTGGTCATTATTCCCACGCTTATGTTGCAAGCTGCCAGCACAGTATGCAGGTGTTATTAGCTCTGTCATAGTAGCTTTTATATATAGTTTATTAGCGGGCTTTAGTTTGCCAACACAGCGAGCATTGATAATGCTTCTAGTGGTAGCATTATTTTGGCTTTTGGGTAGGCGTATTTCGATAGTTAAATCACTGATTGTTGCTTTAGGCATTATAATGTTGGTTAATTTTGAATCAATATATAGTGTGAGCCTATGGTTGAGTTTTTCAGCTGTTGTGCTCTTGGTTATTATTTCTATAGTGTTACAACAATATAAATCAAAATTAACAAAAACATTACTTGCACAAATTTATCTAGCAATCTTTTTAGTACCAATTTCAGTTTATTATTTTGGCGGTTTCTCAGTTATTTCGATTTTAGCAAATATCGTTGCAATTCCTTTGGTTAGTTTTGTTATAGTGCCATTACTGTTAGTGTGTTTACTACTATCTTATGTTGGACTAAGTTTGTGGATCATTCCTAGCTTAATTATTAAATTATTAATTTATTATTTAAGCTTTTTGACGGGTTATGCTGGCTTTATTGAGTATTGGAGTTATTTTTCATTTTTTAGTCTTATAATTATTATTTTTGGGACTGTTCTAGTTATTTTCCCATTCAGTAATTCAATCAGACTGCTTGGATTAGCTTTATGCTTAGTGTTTTTGCAATCTTCAGAAAATACTTCAGAGAAATATCAATACTTTAGGATACATATTTTTGATACTGAAAATTTAATGATATTAGTTGAAGAAAATGGTAAAAGTCTTCTATATATTTCAGCTGAAAACTTAGAGAATGAATATGTGTTGGCAAATATTTTAGGTAACTACATTAAGCTAGTAGGTATTAAACAAATTAATTATTTAGTAGTGGTTGGTTCAAGTGATAATGATTTGGTTTTTAATTTTATTAAACAAATAGTCTCTGTTAAAAAAGTTGTTACAAATTTAGAAACTAACAGAAAACATCAAAGCTGTAGCTATAAAAATAATTTTAACTTAACTGGGGATACAAAAGTAAAGTTTCTTTCTAATGATGAAAGTTGCTTTATAACTATTGGACACGGAAATAAAGAATTCTTAATTGTAGATAACTCAAGTACTAAAGATCAGCAACAAATTTACACTTTATATAATAGAATTATTAATCCAAATATAGTGATTAGTCCTTTAATCCTTAGTACTAAATTTTTAAAATCAAATACTGATTACCTCGTATACATATCTGATAAGCCATTCAATAAACAGGTTTATAAAAGTAGTCGGATAAGAATATTTGACACATATAATAATGGAGCTATAACCGTCATGATAGATAGTGATAGTCACTTAATAATAAAGTCTTTACTTAAGCAATATTAGTTAAAAACGATTAATATCTTTTATAGTCTTTCAAAAAAGTTTTTATTAATGATAATATTTAAGCTAACAATCAGTAATTTTTAATAATCTTTGATGATAAATGTTATTAGGTGTGCTTACTATGGACTATTCTCGATAGTATGTTTGATGTCTACTGCTATAATTACTTTTATACCAGTATTTATTTTTTCATTAATTAAGCTTTTGGTGCCGATAAAGGGTATAAGGTATTTTTGTACTTCAGCAGTTCAATATTTTGTGAGTGTATGGGTAAGTGTTGTTATTTTTATTGCTCGATTTTTATCACCTACTGAAATTGATGTTGATCAGAATAAAGAGTTGGATAAAAATGGCTCTTATTTGATTATATGCAATCATAAAAGCTGGCTTGATACTTTTATATTAATGATGATTTTTCATAAGAAAATAGCCTTTCCTAAGTTCTTTATGAAGTTTCAGGTGTTCTTTATACCTGTATTAGGGTTGATTGCATGGGCTTTAGAGTTTCCAGCGATGAGACGCTATAAGAAAGAATATCTCAAGCAGCATCCAGAGAAAAAAGGCGAAGATATTAAAAAAACTGTTGAGTACTGTAAAAAGCTATCCTCTAGACCAACAACTATCGTTAACTTTGTTGAGGGTACTAGATATACCTCACAAAAGGCTGTTAAGAGTAACTATAAGAATTTACTTAATCCAAAAGCTGGAGGTATAGCAGTTATTCTAAAAAGTCTCTCAGATAGGATGGTAGGGGTTCTAAATACGACTATAGTTTATGATAATCCTAAACAGACTTTATGGGATTATATGACTAGAAGAACTAAGCAGATCAAAGTGAAAGTAGACTTAATCCCTATATCTGAAGTACCTATGGGAGATTATTTTAGTAGCGAAGCTGATAAGGAGCACTTCCAGACTTGGTTAAATCAACTTTGGCAAACTAATGATGAGTATATTTCTAAGGAGGCAAAGAAAATTACTTACTAGCTATCAATCCCCGTTTTTATTAAATTCTATATGATCACAACTATAAAATACTACGCTAAGTTTACTTCAGTAACTTTTACATGATTGTACTAGTTTTAAGTTATTTTGTTACGATGAATATAGTTAGCTGACTAAAAGAAGCGACAGGCAATCTAATAGAGTAGTTTATTTTGAGAAAAGTTTTTAGAAATAAAATTAGTTTAATGTATGAGGAAGCCAGTTAAGCTCAACAAATAAGAATAATGCTGAATAAATACCCATAAAGATGAAAGGCATATATATTTCGAGTATTCTGATAGGTTTGAAAGATCCTTTTTGTTCAGCAATATGCTCCTCAGTCAACCAAACTTTTGAAGGAAGACGCTTCTCAAGAGATGGAACAATACTGTTTTTTATTTGTATATGATGTCTAAAGAATCTTATGATTTTCCACCAAGCATAGCAGAATACTAATCCCGCAAAATAAGGTATAGTAACAAGTATGCCTGATGGTGGGTTCTCAACATTAATGTTATTACTAATTGCCAAAGCAACAGTACCTACAAGAACAAGGTTGAAAACTAAGAAGAATAAATTAATTACAATTCTTCTATAGCTAGTTCTGTCGGTTAGCTCAACATATATTCTATATTGCTCAATTAGCAGTTGATTATACTGCTCGTTAGATAAATTACTTTCATCTTCATTGCTCCATAATTTATCTTGTATATCTTTATGATTAATCTTTTCCATTTTATTCCTTTTTTATCTATAAGCTTAAAAGAATTCAGCAGTCTTAATGCTATTATATTTTGAGATAATTAGCAAATTTTTAGTGCCTGTGCTTACCTATATCTATCTCTAGTGATTATATCAATAATTCTTGATGGTTGTGAAGAGTTAACTTCTCTTTCTAAGATATAAATATTGTTAAAAGTTTTATTAATTGAATGAGAATTGTTGATGAAATCTTGTCCAGATATATTTGCACTAGTTGAAATAATAGCATCATCAATTTTAGTACAAATATTTGTTATGATATCTGTTGTTACTAGGCGTATAGCAATAGTTGGTTTCCCACCTGCTAGCCATTGTATGCTTTCTTTGCCTGGTACGATCCATGTCGTGGGCTGCTCCTGTACTGAACATATTTCTTTGATTTGCTGTGCTGATAGCACAGCAGTATCTGTATATTTTAACAAATGCTTGTAGTTATGTGAGATTATTATAAACCCTTTGCTTGAGTCTCTTTTTTTTAAGCTGATAATTTTTGCAACAGCATCTTTGGATATCCTGCAGCTTAGACCATATACCGTATCAGTTGGAATGCTAACAGCCTGGTTATCAGAGATTTTCGATATAATTTCATTCAAATCTTTTGTGAGCATACTATTTTTATCAGATTTATAAATTAGGGATATTCTATTATATTTTATGAATAAAAAAACCCCATAAGCTATAAATAGTTTATGGGGTTTAGTTAGATCTAGATTTTAAAAGATTGAAGAAGTACTACTTCTTATTTAGTTGCTCTTTGATTAAGTCACCAAGAGTTGTAGGAGTCATTTGTTCTACTTTGTAATTAGACTTAGCTCCAGCCGTAGTATCTTCATCAATAGCCTTGATAGAAAGAGCAATACTTCTTTTCTTAGTGTCGATGTTTATGATTCTAGCCTCAACTTCTTGTCCTTCACTTAACTCATCACTAACATTTTTAGTATGCTCAGCAGAAATCTCAGAAATTCTGATGAAACCATCAATGTTATTGTCAGCGTCAAGCATAACTACAGCACCGTTATCTTGTAGTTTAGTAACGTTACCTTTCACTAAAGATCCTTTAGGGTGGATATTTATGAAGTTCTTGAACGGATCTTCAGAAAGTTGCTTCATGCTAAGGGCAATTCTCTCAAGATCAGTGTTTACAGAAACTAATACTGCTTCAACTTCATCACCTTTTTTAAGCTCTTTAATTGCTTTAGCTGGGTTATCCCATGCAACATCTGAGATGTGTACAAGACCGTCGATACCACCTTCTAGTCCGATAAATACACCAAATTCAGTAATTGATCTGATTTTACCAGTCACTTTATCGCCAGGCTTATAGTTTTTCTCAAACTCATCCCAAGGGTTAGCTCTACATTGCTTGATACCTAGAGAAATTCTGTGATTATCAGCATCTAGTTCAAGTACTATAACTTCAACTTCTTGACCGATAGATACAGCTTTATGAGGATTAACGTTTTTGTTAGTCCAATCCATTTCAGATGTGTGAACTAGACCCTCGATACCTTCTTTTAACTTAACAAAACAACCGTAGTCAGTTATGTTAGTTACTGTACCCATAAGCTTAGCACCTACAGGAAGCTCATTAGCGATGTTTAACCAAGGATCTTCACCAAGCTGCTTGATACCTAGAGAAATTCTTTGCTTCTCTTTGTCGAACTTGATTACTTTAACATCGATTTCTTGACCTATAGATAATACATCTGTAGGGTGGCTAATTCTGCTCCAAGAGATATCTGTGATGTGTAGTAGACCATCAACTCCACCAAGATCGATAAATGCACCGAAGTCGGTGATGTTTTTAACTATACCTTGAAGTACGCTACCTTCAGAGATTTTCTCTAACATAGCATCTCTATCACCAGAGTTATTTTCTTCGATTACAGCTTTTCTAGAAACAACGATGTTATTTCTTTTAGTATCGATTTTAACAACTTTTAACTCGATATCCTTGTCTTCTAAATGAGCAACATCTTTGACAGGTCTTGTATCAACTAGTGAACCAGGTAAGAATGCTCTTAGACCCTCAACATCCATAGTGTAACCACCACGAACATGATTAGTGATTCTACCAAGAACAGTTTCATTGTTTTCGAAGGCATTTTCAATTCTATCCCATAGCTCGATTTTTTTAGCTTTATCTCTAGATAATCTAGTTTCACCGCAGCTATTGTCCAGTGCTTCTAATACAACGTTGATTTTATCACCAGCAGCTACTTCTAGTTCACCGTTGTTATTTTTCAAAGAAGATACAGGTATGAAAGATTCTGATTTAAGACCAGCATCAATCATTGCAAATTCTTTGTCTATGCTTACTACAGTTGCTTCGATGATTTTACCTATTCTCATCTCTGTTTGTTTCAGAGACTGCTCAAATAGTTCTTTGAAATTTTCTGACATTTTTTGATTTCCATTTCCAGTGTGGTTGGTTATACATAGTTTGACAAGTACCCACTGGTTTATATATAAAAAAGTACTAGCAAACAATTATGTAATGTATTATCTTATCTAAGAGATGTAAATTCTTCAAGAAGAAAATTCTAAAACTTTATGCCTAATTGTCCAGATGAAAATATTTTCTATATGCGAAAGGCTTATGAGCAAGCACTGTTGGCTTATGATGCCGGTGAAGTTCCTATAGGAGCAGTGCTTGTCAAAGATGATCAGATAGTCGCACAAAATTTTAATAAAACGATAATGATGAACGACCCAACAGCACACGCTGAGATTTTAGTTTTACGTGAGGCTGCTAAAAAACTTCAAAATTATAGATTAGTTAATACAAAATTGTATGTTACTTTAGAGCCATGTATAATGTGCTTGGGTGGTTTAGTTCAGGCTAGAGTATCTGAGTTGATTTATGCTTGTTATGATACTCGTGTTGGGGCTTTTTCTCATGAAAAGCTGCATCAAAACAAGAACATCAATCATAGCCTTAAAGTAACATCTGGTGTGATGACTGAAGAGTGTAGTACGCTCTTAAGAGATTTTTTTAAACAAAAAAGAAATTAGGTACTTATGCAAAAAGAAAAAATTGTCGTTCTATATGGTGGGGACTCTCCAGAAAGAGAAGTATCTCTGAAATCTGGTAAAGCAGTTTTGGATTCTTTACTAAATCAAGGCTATGATGCGTCTGGCTTAGATGCAAGCTCAAAAGATTTAGTTACTAAACTTATAGAGCTAAATCCTGATAAGTGTTTTATTGCATTGCACGGTGAAGATGGCGAAAATGGTAGGGTAGCAGCATTGCTTGAAATGCTAGGCATTAAGCATACTGGCTCAACTATGAAATCATGTGTCATAACTATGGACAAAATGATCTCGAAAGAAATATGGATGCACCATCGTATGCCTACACCCATGGCAAAGTTCCTTACAGATAAATTAGTGGAATCTGATGAGATTAGTTTTCCTGTTGCAGTTAAACCAAGTAATGGTGGATCTAGTATAGCTACTTTCAAAGTAAAAAATTTTAAAGAGCTTGAGGAGGCATATAAACAAGCTTCAGAGCATGGTGAAGTAATGATTGAGCAATGGGTTACTGGTAAAGAAATAACTGTAGCTATTGTTAATAATGATGTTTACTCATCTGTCTGGATCGAGCCATTGAATGAGTTCTATGACTATGAGTCAAAATATAGCGGTAAGTCAATATATCATGCACCTAGTGGATTATGTGAGCAAAAAGAGCTAGAAGTTCGCCAGTTAGCCAAAAAAGCCTATGACCTATTGGGGTGTAAAGGACATGCTCGAGTCGATTTTATATATGATGATAGGGGAGATTTTTATATTATGGAAATTAACTCATCACCAGGTATGACAGAGAATAGTTTATCTCCAAAGTCAGCGGCAGCTGAGGGGATTGATTTTGATAGCTTTGTTAAATCAATATTAGAACAGGCACAATGCTAAAGATTTTTAAAAAATTTTTTATACTAAGCTTTATTTTCGTAATAATTTTTGGTGCTGTGATTTTTATTGCTAGTAAGACAGATAAAAAAATCTCAAGGGTAGATGTGGTCTCTAATGATGGTTTGGTATACATTTCAAAGCAGGACTTAATTAATAAAATAATAGGTTTAAACGATAAAGAGTGGTTTGATCTTAATATTGATACTGTTGAGAAGTATTTTTATGATATGAAAGGGGTTGACTATACCCTTGTAAAGAAAGTCTGGCCTTCAACTTTAGTTGTATATGTCTATGATCATAAGCCTGTCGCGTATTGGAATAATAACCAAATTCTGCTTGATAATATGGATATTATCACTCCAGTTGTTTTTAATTATGATCAAAATTTACCATACATAGATAGTAATGATGATGCTAGTAAGGACTATATCTATGAGACTCTACAAGAGTTAAATAAGGTAGCTGAAAATAATAATATGCAAATAGTCAAAATATCCTACAGAGGTAATCAGTTTAGTGTCTTACTTACAGATGATATTGAAGTTGTCCTAGGTTCTATAAAATTAAAAAAACGATTAAATCTGTTTTTTAAATCATATAAAGATGTTAAAAACTACAAATCTGTGAAATATTTTGATATGAGATACAGTGATGGTTTTGCAGTAAAGTATAACTAGAAAAAGATTTATTTTATTGGTTTTCTATGATAATAAGCATATAATGTAATGTAAGTGTATGAAAGTAAGAAAATATCTGTCTTAGATTGGGGCTATAATAAATGGGTTTTGGGAATAATAATTTTTGTGCGGTAGATTTGGGATCTCACAAGATAACCGTTGCGATTGGACAACTTGCTGAAAACAACAGTATAAAAATATTAGGTGTAAGCCAAAAGCAGTCAAAGGGCATTAAACAAGGTTCTGTTATTAATCTTGAAATGGCTATAGAAACACTAAATGCAGCCTTAGATGAAGCAAAAAGCATAGCAGGAGTCGATATTAAAGAAGTCACGTTGGGTGTCAGTGCGCCTAGTATTAATGGCTTTAATTCTTATGGTTTAGCAGCTGTCGAAAATGGAGAGGTGAGCTTAGAAGATTTGGCTATGGCTATTAAGACAGCAAAAGCTGTGCCGATGTCTGCTGATACAGAAATGCTTCATGTTCTGCAGAGAGACTACATAGTTGATGGTCAGCCTGGAGTTACTGAACCAATAGGAATGTTTGCAGTAAGACTAGAATCTAATGTACATATTATTGTTGCGTCATCTAGGATGTTGCAGAATGTACGTAAATGCGTTTCAAATTGTGGTTATGCTATAGAAAACTTAGTAGTAGAACATTTAGCAGCAAGTAGTGCGACTCTTACTGACAATGAGAAAGAAATGGGCGTTTGCCTTGTGAATATTGGTGCTGACACGACAAGTTTTTCTGTCTTTGCTGATGGCGGTATATGTTATACATCAAGTGTTAAAACCGGTGGTAGTAGTATCTCCTCTGATATATCAAAAGTGTTTAGATTACCTATCGAGGCTGCTGAAAGCTTAAAGCTTCAATTTGGTTACGCAGCAAGTAAATATCTTAAAAATCCGGATGAAAAGATAGATATACCGAATTCATTAGGGAATGCTAAAAAGAGAATATCATTACAAGATTTATCACTTGTAATAGAGGCAAGAGTAGAAGAGATATTTGAGTCTCTATATCGTGAGTTGGATCAGAACCGTTTATTAGAGGTTATTTCTTCAGGTATTGTCTTTACAGGCGGTGGCGCTAAGCTAAAAGGATTAGCAAGACTGGCAGAGGATATGTTTAAGCTTCCTGTAAGGGTTGGTGGTCCTATAGAGGTTTCTGGTGCAAGTGAAGTTGTCCATAACCCATCATACTCCACAGTAGTTGGGTTATTGAAGTATGCTGCAGAAAATAGTGATGTAAGTAATGATCAAAATATTGATGATGATGTTATGGAGATTGATGAAAATACCACTAAGTCGAAGAAGAAGATAATATCATCAGTTAAAGGTTGGTTTTCAAATAATTTTTAAGTTAAGCAATAATGAATCGAAAGTAAAGGAGTAAATATATGTTTGATTTTAATGATTCAATGGTCTCAAATGCCATAATTAAAGTTGTTGGAGTTGGTGGCGGTGGCGGTAACGCTGTTCAGCACATGTGTGAAGATGTTACTGATGTTGAGTTTTTTGCATTAAATACAGATGGTCAAGCATTATCAAAGTCGAAAGTACAAAATGTATTACAAATTGGTACTAATCTTACAAAAGGTCTAGGCGCTGGTGCAAATCCTGAAATTGGTAAAAGAGCAGCAACTGAAGATAGAGCAAAAATTGAGCAACTTCTAGAAGGTGCTGATATGGTTTTCATCACAGCTGGTATGGGTGGTGGAACAGGTACTGGTGGTGCACCTGTAGTAGCTGAAGTGGCAAAAGAAATGGGTATACTGACTGTAGCAGTAGTTACTAAGCCTTTCCCATTTGAGGGTCCTAGAAGGATGAAAGCGGCTGAGTATGGTATAGATGAATTAACTCAACATGTTGACTCAATTATTACAGTACCAAATGAAAAGCTTTTAAGTGTTCTTGGCAAAGGAGCATCTCTTTTGGATGCATTTAATGCAGCAAATGATGTATTAGGAAATGCTGTTAAAGGTGTTTCTGAACTTATTACTAAGCCAGGTCTTATTAACGTTGACTTCGCTGATGTTAGAGCTGTGATGACTGATATGGGTCTAGCTATGATGGGTATGGGTGAAGCTAATGGTGAGAATAGAGCAAGAGAAGCTGCAGAGGCTGCTATTTCTAGCCCGTTATTAGAAGATATTAATCTTGATGGTGCAAAAGGTGTTATTGTAAACATAACGGCTGGTATGGATATGTCAATTGGTGAGTTTGAAGAAGTTGGTGAAGTAATTAGATCATTCATTTCAGATGAAGCTATTGTGATTGCTGGTACAGTTATCGATCCTGATATGACAGACTCTATGAAAGTAACAGTTGTAGTTACTGGTATTGAAAAAGTTGCTATGAAAAGAGGCTTTGGTGTAGAAAAGACAACTTCTAGTCAACCTCAAAGTTTCTCAAGTAAACCATCACCATCTTTCTCTAGGAATGATGATGTATCTAGCTCTTCTGCTAGTACTCCAAAAACAGAATCTGAAGATGTTAATAAATCAGATATTCCAAGTTTCCTTAGAAGAAGATAATTTTTCTTTATAACTCTAGTAATTTAAATATATTGATATAGCCTTAAAATCTCAGTGATTCTATATCAATATGATTTTTTGATATATATAATTTAATTTATCGATTACAGTAATTATATTTTTGTAGTATATGATAATCTGCAAGGTTGCTACTGTCATTGCTATATTATGTTAGCTAAATTGAAGTGTTAAAATTTAATAATAGAGAGTAAATATGAAGCAAAAAACTATAACAAAAGAATTTTCGGTTACGGGTATCGGTCTGCATTCTGGTATTGATGTTTCTATGGTTGTTAAACCTGCAAATGTCGATACTGGCATAGTATTTCGTAGAGCTGATCTTAGTCCTGTAGTTGATATCAAAGTAACTCCATCTAATATTAAAGAGGCTATAATGTGTACTTTATTAACAAAGGATGGTGATCAGAGCTTATCGGTATCGACTATTGAACATTTAATGTCTGCATTTGCGATGTTTGAGGTTGATAATGTCCTTATTGAAGTTAATGCACCAGAGTTACCAGTGATGGATGGAAGCTCTTATGAGTTCACTCAGCTATTAAAAGAAGCTGGTATCGTTGAGCAAGAATCTAATCGTAAAGGTATAAAGATATTAAAGCCTGTTAGAGTTGAGCATGAAGATAAATTTGCAGAAGTTTTACCTAGTGATAATCTTAAGTATGAGTTTAAGATTGAGTGGGATCATCCTGTAATTGCTGCGACAAATGATCATATACTATTTGAGTATAACCTAGATGAGTATATTAAGATGGTTTCAAAGGCTAGAACTTTTGGCTTCTACGAGCAGCTTGCATACTTACACCAAAACAATCTTGCAAAAGGAGCCTCACTTGATAATGCTGTTGGTATTTCAAATGATGGTGTACTTAATGATGGTGGTTTGAGATATGCAGATGAATTTGTAAGACATAAGCTGTTAGATGCAATTGGCGACTTTTATGTTGGTGGTTATATACTAGGACATTTTAATTGCTTTAAATCTGGTCATACCCTTAATAATAAACTCTTACATGCTATTCTCGCTGATAAAGATGCGTGGGAATATATCTAAACCCTTATAAAATTTTCTTATTACTGTTATCAATAGTATATATTTAGTCTTATTGATTCATTTTTGTATAATCCCTGAATGTTTGTATATAAAAATAGGGAAATATACAAGTATGAAAAAATAATAGTATTGCTTTCTTTTGTTTGTGCGACTATAGCTTTCGCAGAGGGGATGGCTTTTTAAGTGGAGATAAGCTTCCTAATGGTTTAGCAATATTGCCACCTCCTCCTGAAATACCTAATGAACCTGCATAAAAAGTACCTGTTCCAGTTTCAAACTTATTACCATCATTTGCAGAAGATCAGAACATATCAAATCAAATTTTTGTAGAGAGTCGTTTTTTTAATGCAAAAGAAATATCTAAAGAGAAGTATAGTCAAGCTATTAATGATGCTAATACAGATCCAGATAATTTTATTAACATATTTATAGATGCTTTGCCTTTGGATTCAAATACTTCAGAAGAAAAGAAAGAGCAACTTAAGCAACTGTTAAAGAGCCATTCTGACTTTTTCCAAAAGGTTATTCATGATGGAAAAAACTCTACAACAGAGGCAAAAGACCATTATCAAAGATAGCGTCCATACGTTTATTACAGTAAGAATGTTTGTACTCATTCTGATTCTGATCCTAGCTCTGACCCTGATCCACATCATTCATATCCTTCAGCACATTCAACAAGGGGTATGGTTGTTGCGTATACGATAGCTGATCTTCTACCTAATTATAGGGAGCAAATTTTGGCTAGAGAAGTGGACTATGGAGATAGTAGAGTGATCTGCGGTGCTCATTGGAGAAGTGATGTGCAGGCTGGGAGAGTAATGGGTAATGTTGTATATAGTGCATTGAAACAAAATAGTGACTTTAAAGCTAATTTTGATGCAATAAAACAACAGGTTGATGCTTTGATATAACTTCTTTTAATCAGTTAAAATTATATCTTCATTTTTAATATCTATATTAAGGGCTTCCTTAACAAGTTTGACATTTTCATCATTATGAATTTTTTTAATAGCTCTTTGAGTTTTTATTTCAGCTGGAGACTTGCTATTAGAGTTAGCGTTAATGCTTGGTAGGTTTTTAATATCTAATCTAAAGCTTGGATTATTCAAGTATTGGCTAATTGCTGATTGAAGTTTAGCTAAACTTTGAGGGTCAAGCTCAAGAATTTTTTTTGCATCATCATTTAGCTGAATTTCATAAGATTCATCAGACTCATTAAGTAAGTGACTATTGTATGCCAATGTTTTAGTGAATCCTTTTAGCTTAATTCTTGTAAGTTGATTAAACCATTTCTTATCTAAAGATTCTTCTTGTACATTCTCCATATGTGTTGGTTCAGAAGAGTTGTTTTTACTAGTTGGTATGCTATGCTGCCTTTGTGGCTGTGGCTGTGGCTGTGGCTGTGGCTGTGGCTGTGGCTGTGGCTGTGGCTGTGGCTGTGGCTGTGGCTGTGGCTGCAAAGCATTCTTTAGGGCTTTGATGTCATTTTTAGTCTCTGAAGAGATATTTGAGCCAGTTGTTAATGAATGGCTACTAGTTAAGTTTTTTTTTTGGAAGGCTATCAGTCTAAGTACAGCCATTGTTACACCAGTTTCAAAGCTGGGTGCAAGGGAGATATCCTTTTTTGCTATGATAGTCAGTTGATATAAGAAGTGTGCTTGTTCTACTGATATTTTGCCAAGAACCTTATTGATGATATCAACGTCAATATCATTGATGGCATCTAGCGACTGTGTAAAACTATAAATACAACATGCAAACCATATCTCAGCGATTCTATCTAGTACTGCATCAGCATTGCTTTCTGTAAGAGTTAAATTTTTTACAGCAGGTAATACCGCACTTGGGTTATTGTCTATAATAGCTTCGATAATATTATAGACCTCTTCACTATCTATAATCCCAAGCATTTGTTTAATTTGAGCTTGCTTAAGTTCACCACTACAAAAGCTTATAGCTTGGTCAAGTAAGCTTAGAGCATCTCTTAGACTACCTTTTGCATGATAAGCAATGTAGTCTAGTGATTGCTCATCTGAGCTTATATTTTCTTTATTAAGAACTACTTTTAGCTGATCCTTGATGTCTGATTGTGAGATATGCTTTAGATGTAGTTGAATACAACGTGAAAGTATTGTGACTGGTATTTTATGATAATCTGTGGTTGCCAATATAAATTTGACATATTCAGGTGGCTCTTCTAATGTTTTTAGTAGTGCGTTAAAGCTCTGTTTGGATAACATGTGAACTTCATCTATTAGATATACTTTGTAGCGACCTTGAGATGGCATATATTGGATATTATCTAGAATCTCTTTTGTCTCTTCGACTCCTGTACGTGATGCAGCATCAATCTCAATCAAATCTATAAAACTATTATTATTAATTGCCAGACAGTTTTCGCATTTATTACATGGCTCTGCTGTAACACCAGTTTTACAGTTTAGACATTTTGCTAGTAATCTGCCAAGTGTTGTTTTACCTACACCACGAGTGCCTGTAAATAAATAGGCATGATGGACTTTTTGTGTTTCCAGAGCATGTACTAGACTATTAAGCGCATGCTGTTGTCCTGCAACTTCTGAGAATGATTGTGGTCTATATTTACGAGCTAATGCTTGATATGACATCTGTAAATTTTTTATTAGAAATCTTATACTAAATGATAGCAGAGTTAGGTTAAAAGAATAAGAGAGTATTTAAATAACTTTGAATACTCTTTGTTTGTAAAATTCAGCACAAAAATATAAAATCTATACACAAATTCTAATCAATAAAAATCAATAAAATGGAATCTATAAATTACAAGATTGTATTAAAAGATCTAACGGCCCGTATTGAATCTCTACGGGACTATCTTTGACTATGATGTCAAAAAAGAAAAGCTAACAGAAGTTCTTATGGAGTTAGAAGATGGCTCTATATGGGATAATCCTGAATATGCACAAAACTTGGGTAGACAGAAAGTAGAACTTGAGAATGTTGTAAATGGTTGTGAACATATTTATGAAACTCTAGAAACTTTAACAGAGCTACTTGAGCTTGCTGAAGAAGATGAATCTTTGATGCAAGAAATTGCAAAAGATACTCAAGATATAACTTGCGAGATAGAAAAGTTAGAATTTCGAAGAATGTTCTCTGGAGAGATGGATTCTAATAATGCTTTTTTGGATATTCAATCAGGTTCAGGTGGTACAGAAGCACAGGATTGGGCAGAGATGCTAATGCGTATGTATATGCGTTGGGCAGATAGTCACGGTTTCAAGATCACTGTTGATGATGTATCAGATGGTGATGTTGCAGGTATTAAGGGCTGTACTTTAAAAATAGAAGGCGAATATGCTTATGGCTGGCTGAGAACTGAGACAGGGATTCATCGACTAGTAAGAAAATCGCCATTTGACTCAAATAGCAAACGTCATACATCTTTTGCATCGGTATTTATATCACCTGAAGTTGATGACGATATTGATATAGAGATTAACCCAGCAGATCTTCGTGTTGATACATATAGAGCATCAGGAGCTGGTGGACAGCATGTCAACAAAACGGATTCTGCGGTGAGAATAACTCATATTCCTACAAATATTGTTGTACAAAGCCAAAGCGATAGGTCACAGCATAAAAACCGTGATAGTGCGATGAAGCAATTAAAATCAAAGCTATATGAAATGGAGCTGCAAAAACGAAATGCTGAAAAAAATGCTCTTGAAGATACAAAGGCTGATATTGGCTGGGGAAGTCAGATTCGTTCTTACGTTTTAGACCAGTCTCGAATCAAAGATTTAAGAACGGGTGTTGAGAATACAAATACACAAGCAGTTTTAGATGGTGATTTAGATAAGTTTATTGAGGCTAGCCTAAAAAGTGGGTTATAATAAATAGTTTGATAAATAAAGTTTCGCTACTTACTACATAGGTTGTAGCGACGTCTTTTTTCATCGCAGAGATATATACAAAACCGTAGAGAGTGTAATAAGGTTTAAAATGAGTAGTAAATTAAAAGATTTAATAAAAAATTCGATTAAAGAGTATTTGGATGCTAATGATATTACAGTTAAAGACGCTGTAAGAGGTAAGCTTAGAGAGCAAGTTAGCAAATCTCTAGAAGGCATTAGTGAGATAAATGAAAGCGTAAAAGAGAAGATATCTGTACTTGTTAAAAAACATGTAACAGATATGCAAGAAAGTTCGCAAATGGGGCTTAGGAAAGAAAAGCTTCAAACACTAGCAGATCAAAATAACGGTATCAGTCATCCAAATGGTTTTAGAAGAAATGTAGTTGCTCATGATTTACAGAATCAATATGCACATTACTCAAAACAAGAGCTAGAAGAGTTAGAAAATAAAAAAACTTACAATGTAACAGGAAGAGTTGTACTTCGTCGTGTGATGGGTAAGGCTTCTTTTATTACGTTACAGGATTATTCAGGTAGAATACAGGTTTATCTTAAAAAAAGTGATTTACCAGAAGGACAGTACAATACTTTCAAAAACCTATGTGATCTAGGTGATATTGTGGGTATTACAGGTACTATGTTTAAGACAAATACTGGCGAGCTTTCTGTTGAGGCAAATCATTTTGAAATCCTAACAAAAGCAATTAGACCATTACCTGATAAATTCCACGGTTTAGCAGATCAAGAGATGAGATATCGTCAAAGATATGTTGACTTAATCACAAATGAAAAAGCTCGAGAAGTTTTTAAAGTTCGTTCAAAAGTTGTGAGTTTTATTCGTAACTATTTTGATAAATTAGATTTTATGGAAGTAGAGACGCCTATGATGCACGTTTTGCAAGGTGGTGCAGCAGCTAAGCCATTTAAAACACATCATAATGCTTTGGATATGCCATTATACTTGCGTATAGCTCCAGAGCTATATCTAAAAAGACTTGTTGTTGGTGGTTTTGAGCGTGTTTATGAGATAAACCGCAACTTCAGAAATGAAGGTGTATCTTCACGTCATAATCCAGAATTTACAATGCTTGAGTTTTATATGGCGTATGCTGATTATAATGATCTTATGGATCTAACCGAAGATATGTTGTCTAAACTTGTACAAGAGGTTATAGGTAGTGAAATACTTGAGTATGGTGAGTATAAAATTAACTTTGGTGGTAAGTATGAGCGTATTTCAATGGTTGATTCAATCGTTAAATATAATGATGATATTACTAAAGAAGATTTAGCAACATTTGAATCTGCAAAAGTTGTTGCTGAGAAGCTGAAGATAAAAGTAGAAGCTTATCACGAGCTTGGTCACCTAATAAATGAAATATTCGAAGAGACGGTTGAGCATCAACTAATTCAACCTACATTTATCACAGATTATCCAGCTGTAGTTTCACCTTTAGCACGTAGACAAGATGGTAATCCTGAGTTTACAGATAGATTTGAGTTCTTTGTTGGTGCGCGTGAGATTGCTAATGGTTTCTCTGAGCTAAATGATGCTGAAGATCAGGCAGAACGTTTCAGAAAGCAGGTTGAAGCAGCGGCATCTGGTGATGATGAAGCTATGCCTTATGACAAAGACTATATCCGAGCATTAGAATACGGTATGCCTCCTACAGCTGGTCAAGGTATCGGTATTGATAGGCTTGTGATGTATCTAACGAATTCGCAATCTATCAGAGATGTAATATTGTTCCCACATATGAAGCCTGAGTAAAAAGTGTCGAAAAAAAGCTTATTAAAATCTTTATTTGAAAATATCTATAATCCAGATATTGATTCCGAAAAGTTTATTCAAAAATTTGTACGCTTAGACTATAAACAAGTTGTTGATGGTCATAAGATTGATTACGATGGCTTTATTGAGCACATCAAAAAACAACGTGAGGTTGTTGAGAGTGTTAGATTTGAGTTTGTTTATCTAGTAGAAGAGGGTGATATGGTAGCCTCTTTACATAGAGTATATGCTAATATCAAGCTGGATAATCGTAAACTAATAGCTGAAGTTCATGCTTTCTTTAAATTTGATGAAAATATGTTAGTTTCTTGTGATGAGCGTACTAGAATTATCCAAGGCAAGCCTGAGGATGAAGATCTCGGGCGTAGAAAATAATATTTAGGATAGTAAAGTTACTAGTGATCATCATCATAGCTAGCTTTGTGAGATTTACCTTCTATAAATGAAGTAAATGCGATTAGTAGCGCAGATATTACAAATACTAAGTGGATAGCTGCTGACCATGCTAAATCTCTATCAGATGAGTGAGATACTTCTAGAAACTTCTTCAAAAGAGATATTGAAGAAATACCTATAATAGAGCCTGCAATCTTTAATTTAACGGCATTTGGAGATAACTTCTTAATCCAAACAGGTTGACCACCACCTTTTTTATCAAGGTTCATTTTACTTACGAAGTTTTCGTAGCCACTTATTACTACAATTACTACAAGATTTGCTACTAGTACAACGTCACATAGTGTCAGAGCTAGTATAATAAGTTGATCTTCATCAATGGTACTATAAGCAGTAAATAAATGGTGAAGTTCATGATATATTTCGTAGATAAAGCCAAATAGAACTAGTGATAAAAGCAAATAAATTGGTGCTTGAAGCCAGCGAATTCCAAATATGAACATTTCTATTACTGATAGTATTTTATTAATGAATTTACTCATGAATTAAATCCTTATTTGTAGATTTTAAATTAACTAATCCGTAGTAAAGATATATGAGTTAAAAAATAAAAGCAACCAGCTATTATCAGATAATTTGATAAGAGATATAAGTAAAGATTATATGAAGTATAAGAGTTTACCTGTTTCTATGATGAGACTTTTTCTAATAATCTTACAATATGACTGTGGCTATTAGCTCTAGCATCATCTAGAGGAGTTTTGCCCCATCTGTCTTTAATAGTAGGATTTGCTCCTTTGCGGATGAGGTACTTGACAACATCTTCATGACCTTCAGCAGCAGCCAAGTGAAGAGCTGTTCTTTTATCATAATCTCCTTTGCTAATATCAACTCCTAATGCGACTGCTCTTTTTATTTCTGATAGATCTCCATTACTGGCAGCCCAGATTAGTTCAAGAGTTAGGTTTGACTCTATAGTTACTCTACTCTCAATAGGATTAATTTTGTCACAATGAGTGATATGGTCATAGTTGTGGAAACTAAATTTTTCTACTAATCTTTTGCTAAACTCTACACCCCTAACAGAGTTGTGATTATTGTCCAAGCGCGGGGAAAATATTGCAAAACCACCAACATTTGGTATGGCTATGACTAATGCACCTGATACGCCTGATTTTGCTGGCAGTCCAACAGAAAATGCGTATTCACCTGAGAAGTCATACATTCCACAAGAGTACATCATAGATAAACAGTTACGAACTGTTGTCGGAGAAAAGATCTTTTTGTGAGTAAAAGGACATATACCACCATTAGCAATTGATCCCATGATTTTAGCCATTTTTTTTGCATTGATCTGAATCGAGCATGTTTGAAAGTAGAAATCTAATGATGTATGTATATTAGTACCTTCTGGAAATGCTCCAACTTCTTTCATAAAGTGAGCTAGGGCATAGTTCCTATCGGCAGTTTCTTTTTCAGAATGATATACCGCATTATCAAAACCAATAGATTCACCACCTGCTAAATTTTTCCAAACATTTGTTATGTATTCAAATCTATCCGCTAAATTCCATTCGGGTTTAATCAGTGAGCAGGTCATAATTGCGCCGGAGTTTATCATTGGGTTATGAGGTAAATCATACTTATTCAATGCGATTGCGTTAAACGTAATACCACTCGGTTCCCTGCCTACATGTTTGTGAACCTTATCCTCGCCATTTTCTTCTGTTGCAATACAGTATGTAATAGCTTTTGCAGTAGATTGTACACAATATGGATGTAAGAAATCGCCCAAAGTAATCATTTGGCCATCAACACTACAAAAGGCAACTGCAAAAAGCTCAGAATCCACTCGCGCTAATTGGGGGATGTAGTCTGCATTTTTGCCAGATACATTCTTTTTGGTTTCTTCATAGATTTCTTTAATCTCTTTTTGGAAATCCTTAAAGTTAGGTATCATAAAGCCTTTATTGACAGATTTTTCAATGATACTACTACTCTCTAAGGTCATTTCCTTGAATTTGTTAAAGTCAATCTTATCTATGACCGTTAACCCATCTAGTTCAGCTCTCAGCTTTTTGGTGCGTGGATCATCACTAGCTATACCAGCATCATCTAAAATGGCTAATACATCAGTTTTTGTCAAAAAACCATCTTTATCACTAATAGCATTAAAGATATTTGCATAGTAGTTTTCACTAGTAGCTCCAGCTCTAATCATTTTTGTTTTCATTTAGATATGTTTTAAAGATTGTATGGATTTTATTTTACATAAAAAAAGAGAGATTTAATATATAGAAACGCTTAGGCTAGTTAATAGCAGCGTTTGCTAAAGCCATAGCAACTACATATGGATCAGAGTTTGCACCAGGCCTTCTATCTTCAAGGTAGCCATAACCCTTAAGAGCAACAGGTCTAGGGATTCTAATAGAACAGCCTCTGTCAGCATCTCCGACACTAAAACTACTCATATCAGATGTTTCTAATTCGCCTGTTAACCTTTCGTGAAGATTGTGTCCATAGTTTAGTATGTCTATTTTATGATTTTTTTCTAATGAAGCGCAAATTTTCTTAATCGCTTCTCTACCTGTTTCTGGATCTCTTGTTTTACTTGTAGAGAAATTTGTATGAAGACCTGCACCATTCCAGTCACCTTTGATAGGCTTATTATCAAATGAAATATCTATACCATACTCTTCACCAAGTCTTTCTAAAAGCCATCTTGCTAAATGTGTATGATCAGATATGTTCAGTATTCCAGCATCTTCGCCTTCGACACCTCTGTAACCAATTTGGAACTCCCACTGTCCAGGCATAACTTCAGCATTGATACCATAAAATAGTATTCCGGCATCTAAACAAGCTTGCATATGAGCTTCTACTAGATCACGACCATAGGCTTTGCTATTACCAGCACTACAGTAATACGGTCCCTGAGGTCCAGGGAAGCCATTAGCAGGCCAACCTAATGGACGACCATTCTTGAACATTGTATACTCTTGCTCAAAACCTGCCCACATATCTTGACAGTCTGTACTAGCCAGTAAATTTCTTAGCTTAGCTCTATTATTAGTGGTATGTGGAGTCTCTCCATCTGGATTATAAACTTCGCACATAACAAGGTATCCACATTCTCTCAGTGGATCGATTACAAAGTTAACGGGCTTTAAAATACAGTCCGAATTATCACCAGTAGCTTGATTTGTAGAGGAACCATCAAAACTCCACTCAGGGAAATCGTCAGCTGTCTCAAAATCTTTAAATGGTAAAACTCTTCCTTTAGACCTAAGACCAGGTACAGGATCTGAACCATCAATCCATATATATTCAGCGGTCACTACTTTCATATCTTTAACATATTCCTTAACATTGATTGATTAATCCTGATTAATAATATCAACTGTCTAAAAAAAGTAAATAATACTTATAGCTTAACAATAAAAAAAACTCAAAACTGAACTAGAAAATTTCAAAAATTATTTCATTGAGTTTAAGCCGGATATTACCTTTTTTTGCGCCTTTGATGTATAGGTCAACTTCTAGGCATTTTTCAAAACCTGTAGATATTTTGTCAATACTAACTCTATTAGCTAAACTGATGTAGAATTTCTGCTTTGAGGGCCAAATATTATTATCCTTGAATATCTTTTGATGATATGTCGGTTGAGTGTTTTTAAGTTGAGAGATTATTCTAAGCTCTCTTTTGATAGCCCATAGTATTAAGGGAGGTTTATCATTTTCAGCTAAAATGCTATTTAGAATTTTTAGGGCTTTAGTTTTTTGTTGGGATAAAATAGCCTCAGATAAATCAAATATATCGAAACTAGCATGTTCATGTATAAATGGACGAATTGTATTTTCATCAAAGTTTTGGACTTCTTGACGAGACAATAGTTTGATAATTTGTTTAGAGGCTATTAGATTACCTTCTGTTTTTTGGACTAGGAGTTGAATAGCAGTTTTTGTAAGAGTTAGCCCCAGTTGTTTAGCTTCATAATCTATTATGTTTATAGCATTATTTATGTTGGGTTGAAAAATACGTATGTGTACAGCACGATGCTCCAAGCTCTGGAACCATTTAGCTGAGATATTTTGTTTTTTCATGCCATTGAAAACCAATAGATAAATATTATCATCTTCATTTGATAGTTTATCAACTAAAGCCTGTTGGAGCTTTTTTTGAGGAGGCTTATCAAAGCTAAATTGAATAAGCCTATCCATAGCAAACAAGCTTAAACTATCAACTTCGCCATACAAGACATCTAAGTTTTGCTCATTTAAATCATGATATGAAATTTCATAACTTTTTGCTTTAAACTGATCTGTTATTTTTTCTATAATATTATGCTTTTGTAAAGGTTCATCACCTGTGATTATAAAAAGCTTATATTCTGTTAAATCGTTTTTTTTGAGTAGATCAAAATAACTTAGTTGCATAATATTAAAAAAGTTTAATTATAGTTAAATATCATGATTAGTTTACTATACTGGGTAATGGATAAAAAATTAAAAGTGAATAATATGAGAAAAATGTTATCAATAGCTGTGGTTTTGCTTGCAGTTTTATTAACTGGCTGTGTAACAAAACCTGATAATATTAAGCCTGTGCAGAACTTTCAGGCAGATAAATATTTAGGTAAATGGTATGAGATAGCTAGATTCGATAATAATTTTGAAAAGGGTATGACAGAAGTATATGCTGAGTATAGCTTAAACCCAGATGGTTCGATAAAGGTGGTAAATAGTGGAGTTACACCGTCAACTGGTAAGAGAAGTTATGCAACAGGTATCGCTAAATTTGTAGATGAAGATGATAAGGGATATCTAAAAGTATCTTTCTTTAGACCATTTTATGGAGCTTATGTAGTATTCAAGCTTGATGATGATTATAAGTATGCTTACGTTGCAGGTGCTAATAAAAATTATTTATGGCTATTATCAAGAACTAAAGCTGTGCCACAAAGTGTCAAAAATGATTTTGTTAAAAAAGCTAAGGCACTAGGTTTTGATACTAATAATTTAGTGTGGGTGAAACAATAGTTGTTTCTTAGAAAATAGTCTTGTAATCTTTTATTTCTTCATTTTTAATCACCGCCAAAAAAGCTAGAATATAATTACGTGTATCCAAGTTAGTTGAAAATGAGAAGTTTAGCAAATTTTGATAAATTTGATTTTGGTTGGTTAGTTGTCAGTATTTGTATGGCAGTAGGTGCCGGTATTGTATTGGTGCCTGTGAGTGTTGGGGTTGTAGGTTTTGTAGTTTTTGTTGTCTCAATACTAATAGCTTATCCTGGTATTTATCTATTTCAAAAGCTATACATAGAGACTTTGTTTGCTACAAAACAACCAAAAACATATAAGGACACTGTAGCTGAATTACTAGGTAGTAAATGGGCAGTTTTTTTAGGAGCTGTATATTTATTGATGATGTTAACATGGACTATTATATATGCTGAAGTTGTTGCAAAATCATTAGCAGCATATTTGTATATGTTTGATATTAGTTCAAACCCGCACCTGGAAGAAAATGCACTATATAGTGCTTTACTGATGATTGTACTGATATTCACTGGAATGAAAAGTCAGAAACTATTTGTACGAGTATCAACTTTTTTGGTGTTTATATTAATTGTAGCGATTATCTTGGTGTCTATATCTTTGATTCCACTGTGGTCACTTAAGAATGTTGTCGAAATGCCAACAGATACTGGCGAGTTCGTTGCTAAGAGTATTATTATGTTACCATTTTCTTTGACATCGATATTATTTATCCAATCTCTAAGCCCTATGGTGATTGGCTATCGCAAGTATTATGGTAATAAAGATAAGGATTTTGTTTTATCTAAAACTTTAAAAACCATGACTTTAGCATTTGTGATCTTGGTTATTATTATTGGTTTTTATGTTTTATCATTTTCGCTAGTTATTCCTAGAGCTGATGCATTAGAGGCAACACAAAATAATCAATCAGCATTTATACTTTTAGAGAAACAGCACATATCAAATATGCTGATATATACATGTGGAATTATTATTAGCTTATGTGCTATTTTGACATCTTTTTTGAGTGTGCTAGCAGGTATGGAGGAGTCTCTAAAAGGCTTGCTGCGAAATAGTGCTATCAAATTAGGGCTAAAAGATGACTCAAAGGGTATTTTTAGTCTAAATACGCTTGTGGTAGGAATAATTTTTTTTATGACATGGCTTTCAATAGTTTTTGATGCTCCTGTATATAAATTAGTACCTTTGTCTGGACCTGTCTTTGGTATATTGGGTTGCTTGGTGCCTGCGTATATTGTTTTTAAAATACCTAGTCTTGAGAAATATCGAACTAAAAGTATCTATTTTGTTATTTTTGTTGGAATAATATTAGTAATATCGCCATTGTTGACATCAGCATTATCTTAAAAATAGTGACTATACAATTAGAAGATTTAAATAAGATAGATGTTTTTAAAAGATTAATGTCTAAAATGTCTCATACCTGTGAAGACCATAGTAATACCTGCTTTGTTAGCAGCATCAATAACTTCCTGGTCATTCTTTGAACCACCAGGTTGGATTACAGCAGTTGCACCAGCTTTGATACATTCCTCTAAACCATCAGCAAATGGGAAAAAGGCATCTGAAGCCACAGCAGAACCTTTAGCACCTTCATGAGCTTGTGCTTTTTCTGCTCCAATTCTAGCTGAGTCAACACGCGACATTTGCCCCGCTCCGATACCAACTGTCTGAGTATCTCTAGCATAGACGATAGCATTAGATTTGACATATTTAACAGCTTTCCAAGCAAACATCATGTCAGCCCACTCTTTGTCAGTTGGAGCTCTGTCAGTTACAACTTTGCAATCAGTAATGTCAACACCACCGTTGTCATAAGATTGAGATAAAATCCCACCATGAATATTTTTGCTAATCATACGCGATGATTTTGTATCAAAAGCTTTGCCAGTCTCTAGAACTCTAAGGTTCTTTTTAGCAGCTAAGATATCAAGTGCTTCTTGAGTATAGCTTGGAGCAATTATTACTTCTAGGAACATCTTGCCTAGAGATTCTGCAAATTTTTTATCAACCTCGCAGTTAAATGCAACAATACCACCAAAAGCTGAAATTGGATCACAAGCTAGGGCTTTTGTCCAAGCTTCAAAAGCATTTTCACCAGATGCGATACCACAAGGGTTTGCATGTTTGATAATCGCACATGAGGGTTCTGAGTATTCACAAACCATTTCAAAAGCACCATCAGCATCGTTTAGGTTGTTGTATGATAGCTCTTTACCTTGTAGTTGCTTAGCATTTGTAATGCTGACACAATCAGTATCAGTAGAGTATACAGCTGCTTTCTGATGAGGATTTTCACCATATCTTAGAACTTGCTTTAGAGTACCTACTGAGAATAGTTTTTGTGGGTATTCTTCATCTAACTCTTTGCTGAACCAGTTTGCAATATGACTATCATACTCAGCAGTATGAGCAAATGCTTCTTTAGCAAAATTACGTCTAGTAGCTAGAGTTGTTTGACCGTCATTATCTGTCATTTCTTTTGCAACTATTTCATACTGATTGGGATTTGTTACGATAGTTGTGTGCTTATGGTTTTTTGCACATGAACGCACCATTGACGGCCCACCTATATCGATATTTTCGATACAAGTGTCAAAGTCAGCGCCTGATTTAACAGTATTAACAAAAGGGTATAGATTAACTACAACCATGTCAATTTGACCAATATTGTTGTCTGTCATTGCTTGTAGGTGCTCAGAGTTATCTCTATCTGCTAAAATACCACCGTGAACTAGTGGGTGTAGAGTTTTTACGCGACCATTCATAATTTCTGGGAACTGAGTGTGATCAGATACATCCTTTACATTTAAACCAGCTTCTTTAAGGGTTTTTGATGTTCCACCTGTTGAAAGTATTTCGACATTATGTTTGCTTAACTCTTTGGCAAATTCAACAATACCCGTTTTATCAGATACAGATATTAGGACCCTTTTTATTTTTGACATGATTTTTCCTTGTTATTGGCGTGTTAAAGCTTAAAATTAAAATCTTATTATAACAATTTTAATCACAAAATCTCAGTCAAAACGCTTTTGTTTATCAGATATTTTACTAGTAAAATACTCACTAATATATTAGTATATTTAGTATCAAAACTTTAATCTTTAGATATTCAATTTAATATGTCAAATATTGTAATCGTTGGTGCACAGTGGGGCGATGAAGGCAAAGGTAAGATTGCCGATACATTAGCCGAAAAATCAGATCTAGTTGTTCGCTATCAAGGAGGTAATAATGCTGGGCATACTCTGGTCGTAAATGGTAAAAAAACATTCCTTCATTTAATTCCTTCAGGTGTTTTGCATAAGCACACAAAATGTGTAATAGGTCATGGTGTAGTTGTTGATCCAATAGCTCTAGATGCAGAAATTACACGTTTACAAGATACTGGTATTGAGATATCTGCAGATAATCTATTTGTCTCAGAATCCTGTACGGTTATTACTTCATATCACAAGCTTTTAGATGCTGTTAGAGAAAGTAGTACTACTGAGAAAATAGGCACAACTGGTAAAGGTATTGGACCTGCGTATGAGGACAAAGTATCACGTAAAGGTATCAAATTTAAACATTTATTTGACAAAGATGTTTTAAGATCAAGATTAGCACTTTCATTGTCAGAGAAAGAGACATTATTTAGAGATCTTTATAAAGTTGAGTATCCATCTTTAGAAGAAGAGTTTGAGAGATTGTATACATTAGGTCAAAAGCTTCAACAGTATTCAGCTGATACTTTCTCAATAATTGATCAAGCGATTGCTGCAGGTAAAAATGTTGTGTATGAAGGTGCGCAAGGAGTACTTTTAGATATCGATTATGGTACATACCCATTTGTAACATCTTCAAGCACATCTGTAGCTGGTGTGTATTCAGGTGCAACAACTGCAGGACATAGTCTTGATCATGTAATAGGTATCACAAAAGCTTATACTACTAGAGTTGGTGAGGGTCCTTTCCCTACTGAGTTATTTGATGATGTGGGTAGCTTTATTCAGAAGAAAGGTGGTGAGATAGGTGTAACTACGGGTAGAACACGTAGATGCGGTTGGCTAGACTTACCATTACTTAAATACTCGGCTAAATGCTCAAATCTTACATCTATAGCTTTGACAAAAGTAGATGTGCTTTCAGACTTAGACACTCTAAAAATATGTATAGGTTATAAGTATGAAGGCAAAGAAATATTCTGTGCTTATCCAGGCATAGATCTATACAAGGTCGAGCCTATATTGGTAGATATGGAACCGTTCTCTCTTGATGAAGTTGTGACGAAAGAAAATATGCCAACTGCTCTTAAAACATATTTAAGAACTATAGAAAATCATATTGGTATTCCAATATCTTCATTGGCTTATGGCCCATCTAGAGAACAGATTTTATTCTTTGAAGATTATTTCAAAAAGGGTTAATTATGAGTTTTGCTAAAGATAATACAGAAGTATATATTAATGCCCAACAGCTAGAAACTGAGATTACAAAGCTAGCTGATAAAATAAATAAAGATTACGCAGGTCAAGAGATTGTATTGATTTGTGTATTGAAGGGCTCGTTTATGTTTTTTGCGGATCTAACTAGGAAGCTAGAAGTTGATCTAAGAACTCACTTTGTGACGGCTTCGTCTTATGGTTCTGGTACAGTTAGTTCGGGCAAGGTAATCTCTACTATTGGTTCTTTGAAAAAAGAGTATATCCAAGGTAAAAATGTAATTATAGTCGAAGATATCGTGGATACTGGACATACTTACCATAAGCTTATGGATGGTGTAAATGAGCTAGAGCCAAAGAGCTTGAAATTCGCGACTTTACTATTCAAACCAGCTAGGCTAGAAAGAGAAGTAAACCTAGACTATATATGCTTTGAAATTGAAGATAAGTTTATAGTTGGTTATGGTCTAGACTATAATGATAGATATCGCCAGTTGCCATATATCGGTCTTATGAAAGATACTAAGTAAATTTTTATGTCATTATTTATTTTTTATTAAAGACTAACTATTATTAGAAGATTATAAGAGTATATTAGTAACTAGATTCTTGTTTTTTGTGATGATGGTGACAGCTAGTTACAAGTGTTGTCATAATTATTAGCATAATAGGGATTAATAGTAGCTTTTTCATATGTATTCTCCTCTTAATTCTTCATAAGTGCATAATGTATAATCTTTAATTAAAATTAATTTTAAAGACCATATAATGATAATAGTTAATTATCTATAGATATACAAGCTATTTATGAATAAGATCATTTTTTTAAAGAGTTTGGATTACGGTTTGAATCTGCTTAGATGGTTTAAAAGTACCCACTAACAAAAGTCTCTCTCAAGAAATCTTCAGCAAGCTTCCAGGCTCTTTTATTTGATAGTTTGTTAAATACTGTACCAAACTCCAGATCATTAGCATTAGGATTTGTAAAGGCATGATACGTATTACCAAAAGTATGTAATTGCCATTCAGCCTTGCGCATATCCATCTCTTGCTGGAATTTATTGACTTGTTCAGGTGATACCATAGGGTCATTATAGCCGTGTAGTACCAATATCTTTGTATCTATGTTTTGTTCTTTGACGATGTTGGATTCTAGTAATCCATGGAAACTAACAGCTGCTTTTAACTCAAAGTTCGATCTAGCCATATCTAGGACACATCGACCACCAAAACAGAAACCTATTGCAGAAATACTTGATTTATCAACACGAGGCATTTTTCTAACAACATTAAATGCTGATCTAAGCCTAGTCATCAGTGCATATTTATCTTCTAATAGATTATTCATAAGAGCAGCATTTTCTTCTTTAGAGCTACCTACTTTGCCCTCACCATAGATATCTATAACAAAGCCTAGGTAGCCTCTTTTAGCCATCGCTATAGCTTTCTCACAAGCAAAGTTGTCTCTACCTGCCCATGTTGGAGCAACTAATACTGCCGGTAAGTGCGCGCCTCTATCAGGGTATGCACAGAAACCTTTCAATAAAACACCGTCTCCACGGTACTCAACTTCTTTTGTTATTATCATTTTTTATATTAAATATACTAAAACTAGCATAATTATAATGGTAAATAAGGCTTTGGTATAGTCACAATTTGACAGTTTAGTAAAAATTAATAGAATTTGTTTTTTATGATACTTATCAGATATAAGATACAGATAATAGTAGTGATAAAAAAGCTAATAGGAACATCGATATAATAAGCGGCAATAATTCCAGACCAAACGGTCAAGATGGATATCACTGTACTAAGAGCTATAGGTTTATAAAATCCATCAACCCATTGAGTAGCAATCGCAGCAGGACCTATAAGTAGTGAAAATACTAACAATATACCAACAATCTGGCAAGCCATAGATACTGTGATTGCTATGCATATAAATAATAATATAGACAAAAATTTATTTGAGATTCTTTTTGATTCTGCAAATACGGGGTCAATAGATGATATGAATAACGGTCTAGCAATCGCAGCTAGAAGAGCTATGGTGAATATAGCTAAGGCAAGCAATATATAAATCTGCTCTAAAGTTACAGTCAGAATATTACCGACAAGTATAGACATTACAGAACCTGAGTAGCCACTTTGATATAAAAATAGGAAATATGTACCAAGCCCCAAAAAGAAAGTTAAAACTATACCTATTGCAATATCGTTCTTTTTGATTTTGTCGCCAAAAGCACCCATGAGAAGACCTGCGACTAGGTTTATGACAAGCTGTCCAGTCATGGCAGATAAATTTAGAAGAACAGCTCCGGATGCTCCTGTAAGGCTAATATGTCCTAGTGCATGAGATGCAAATGATAATCTTCTAATAATTACAAAAAAACTAATAATCCCACAAATAAGAGCAATTATAGTACCCGCTATAAAAGCATAAATCATAAAAGTATAGTTAAACACAGATATCCTCCTGTAGACATGGTAACTCATTGCAGTAATGGCATTGTCCGTCTTTAAAATGAATAAATGCATCTAGCTGAGAGCTAATCTCTTTCATGTCATGAGAGATTAGTAGTAGTGTGATATTTTCTTGTTTATGAATTGCTCTCAAACAACTTAGGAATCTTTGCTTTGCATCTGGATCAAGATCAGATAAAGGCTCATCTAATAGTAATACTTTGGGGTTGTTTATAAGTGCTTGAACTAAATATATACGTTTTTTTTGACCACCAGAAAGGTTTCTAAATGGCTTGTGAATATAATCTTGAGTTTGTGTCAAGGTAATCAAGTAGTCTAGTTTTTCTCTGAAATTTTTATTAAATAGAGGTAGCCCCCATGAACTAGGCTTGTAGCTATATTTTACGAGCGTGTAACCCGAAGTTTTTTCTTCAAAGTTTATTTCTCTCTCTTGTGGTATGTAGCTTATAGTATTGATATCAACTTTCTTTTCATTAATAGTTATAGACCCTGAGAAGCTTGGTATCTTGCTTAATAGTGTTTTAAAAAAGGTTGATTTACCAACACCGTTTTTACCTACTATACCCACCCAAGCATTCGTTGGGATTTCAAGATTAAGAGGTTGTGTGATTGGTTTATCGTAGCCAATCACTAAGTTTGAACATCTGATCATTTTATTGGTTTGCTTTATCTAGAGCTTCAGCAGTTTTTTGCAGTGTTTTTACCATCCATGTAATAGCATCTTCATTTGTAGGCATTGTTTCTGTAATACCAACTACTGGTATATCGTTTTCTTCTGCTAGTTCTAACATTTTATTAGTGACATTATCAGTAACTTGCTTATTATAGAAAAGAACTTTAACTTCTTTATTTAAGAATAAGTTTTGATAATCAACCATCATAGTAGGACTCGGTTCAGATTCATTCATTATTACCCACTGGAATGCCAAACCCTTCATATCTAAGTTTAAAGCATCTGACATATAGCCAAACAGAGGCTCTGTAGCTGTTACAGGTGTGCCCGCACTAGATTTCTTAATTTGGCCAACTAGGTTATATACTTGTTGGTACTTATGATTAAAATTAACTAGGTTTTTTTCAAATAAGTTACTATCAATACTATCTTCTTCAGAGAATGTTTCCTTTAGTTTTTTTGCTAGAGCAGGGAATGTATCCGGATCATACCAAAGGTGTGGGTTAATACCAAATTTTGGAGTCTCTGGATAGTTTATGAGGTCCTGTACCTTAATGATTTTGGCATGTTTATTGCTTTGAATAATAGGTGTAATCCAAGAGTCGTAATCAGCACCGTTGTAAATAATTACATCAGCTGATGCTAAGAGTTTAGCGTTCTTAACTGATGATATAAAAGTATGCGGATCGCCATCAGCATTATTTATGATATTAGTAACTTTGACATTACTACCACCTATAAGTTGAGCTATACTTCCATACTGGTTTTCAGCTGCAACTACAGTTATATCGTGAGATCCTTTAGTAGTTTGAGGTTTGGTGGAATCTTTTGTTAGAAAGTTGACTGCTACAAAAGCTATAATGACTATCGCTACAGCCACAGCAATTACTAATTTTTTCATATCATAATACAAGTTCAAAATTTTATAACAAATAATAGATTAAAAAAAAGTTAGAGTAAAGCAGTATATATTTTAGTTATTTGAATCTTTGATAAACAAAGCGATTATAAATGAAAGAATCATTAATATTGGAATAATAATTAATGTTGTTTGGAATGCGTATAATGATTCATGTGATTGTTTTAGGTGAGTTATTAATGCTCCAGTGGTTGGTTGCAAAACCCCTCCACTTAATGGTAAAAACATGTTAACTACTGCTAATCCTGTTGCAATCTGCGTTGCAGAAACTGTATTTCTCAACGCAGAATAGTTTAAAACATGAACAGCTTGGACAGCACCAAAAAGAATACATAAAACTACAGCTATAGGAAAGCTTGTATTAAAAAACAGTAAATATGTAACAATAAAGAACCCAAAAATAGGTGTAATCAATAAGAATTTCTTCTCACCATCAAATATTGATGCAACAGTACCCCATATAGGGCTAGATATAGCTACACCAATAAAAATTAATGAAGTGCAGTAACCAGCGTTGACTTCAGAAAAACCTGTTAGCTGTAGATATTTTATACCCCATAAGTCTGCGAAAAGAACAGTTGTTCCATAGATAGTGAAGCAGTACAGGCCGTTAAACCAAATTTGTTTATTTTTAAATACAGTAATAATATCCTTTAAATTATCTTTCTTATGTTCATTTTGTTTATTATGCTTAGAGTAGTCAGGATGTACCTGTATTATAAATATGCTAACAAGCAACAAAATTATAGAAATTATAAATAGTAAAGCCATGATTTGTGAAATACTGAAGTGGCTAGCTAAGAATACTAGAGGAGCAGCTGAAAGCGTTGCACCTATATATAGTACAAATTGCGTTAAACCTGTAAATGCAGGAAATAACCTATTTGGTAACCAAATTGCGATTGCTTTTATAGCGCACAATATAGCAAAGCCTCCACCAAATCCAGCTAATATTCTATAAGCCAGAAGCATTGACTCATTATGAGCAATACTTGCGACTAGCATTGCTAGAGAAAATATGGCCGAACTTACTATCATAACTCTCTTGATACCAAATCTATCCACGAGTATGCCAGCAGGTATCTGTGATATTATATAACTCCAATAAAATGATGAGCTAAACATTGCAGTCGCTGCGAGGCTAAGGTTATAAGGTTCTTTTGTGAAGTCATCAAGTAGTGCGCCTGTCGATGATCTTACAAAATACTCAAGAGCATAAAAAAATGCACATGTAAACCAGATGCTTAATCCCAGTGTGGTAACTTTTTTCTTATACATTAGGTTAGGTTCCTCTAAGTCAAAAAAACTATTTAGTGTTCACAGGAGATGTAAATACTAATCAATAATGATGAGAAAAATATACTAAACTATAAGTGTTGCGAAAGCAAATTTTACTTATTTTTAATATTGTCTTTTAGTTTTTTGCAGGAACAATTCTGGTGTTATTACCAGACATATATATAGTTACTTCATCGCCAATATTTAAATCATGTTTATCTTCTTGTAATATGGCAAGTGTTTCACCATTACTTACCTGTATTGTAAATTGATAGCCTTTTGAAGAGGTTATGGCATCTTCTGTAGCACCACCTGCAATACCACCGACTAGAGCTCCACCGATAGAACCAGCAATACTAGTAAGCATATTACCGCTACCTGCTAGAGCTCCACCAAGACCACCAGCAAGGCCACCTACACGAGCACCTACATTGTCAGAACCTTTGATATGAACTTGCTGAATGCCTATGATTTTACCTTGCTTTACTTGGGATACTTGACCTACAGAGCTAGCAGAATAGCTTGGCTGAGATGTGCTACAGCTGTTTAGTAGTAAAAGTGATAAAAATATTAAAGTATAAAAAATATTTCTCATCTAATATTCTCCTAACAACAAAGTTTATTAGCAATATCAGCGACTCTTTTACCTAATGTTTTACAAATTTTAATCTCATCATCTGACATATTCTTGTTTGGTGAAAAAGTATTTAGATGAGACGCACCATACGGTGTACCACCTGTACGTGTATGCTCTAGAGCTTGTTCGCTATATGGTACACCAACAATTAGGCAACCATGATGTATAAAAGGGATCATCATTGATAGTAGAGTGCTCTCATGCCCTGAATGCATCCCAGAGGCAGCTGTGAAAAAACCAACAGGCTTGCCAATCAGACTACCCTTAAACCATATATCACTATGAATTTCTAAAAAGTATTTCAAAGGTGATGCCATATTGCCAAAATACGCAGGACTTCCAACAATTAAACCATCACAGTTTGCAAGATCTTCTTTTGTAGCATATAGATCGCCATTATCTGGAATTTTAGAGTCAATTTGCTCAGTTTTTGCTGAGATATTTGGTACCGTACGGACTATGGCTGTAGCACCTGTGGCTTCTACACCTAGAGCTATGGTATGAGCCATTTTCTTTGTACTTCCACCTTGGCTGTAGTATAGTATTAGTATGTTTTTCATTGTTGTTTTTCTATGTTTAATATCAAGTTATACAAAAAATATTTGTCAATATTTAAAAACTATTGGATCTGGGTCTTCAAAGAATATTTTCGTAAAGACTGCCCAACAGTAGCTGCAGCTATAACACTTACAAGTTTGTTTGCTATCGTACCAGCTTTCTTCATTATAATAAATATTTTGAATGCTTTTAATGCATTTAGCTCTCTTTCTGAGAATTTGCAGAATTTTCTTTTCCAAAATATGCTTCCTGAGACTGCAGCGACAGTTCAGCAGTACATAACAAGTATTTCTGATAAGATGACCTCTTTGCCAATTACATCAGTTATAGTTTTATTGGTTGTTATTTTTCTAATGATTAAAAGGTTGGAAATTACTTTAAATAAAGTTTTTTATGTTAATAAACAGCGACCTCTTGTTCAAAGCTTGTTAGTGTATTGGGCTTTGATGACAATGGGGCCTATACTTATTGGTTTTGTATTTATTTCTAGTACGTATCTTATTTCTATGGCTTGGTTTGTAAAAGATATTGGTATCGAGCAATATCTTTTAAACGGATTATCTTTGATTTTTTTAATAGCAGGTTTCTTTGTTTTTTATAAAATATTACCTAATACAAGGATTAGCTCAAAAACGGCGTTAATTGTAGCATTTTTTGTAGCTATAGTTTTTTCTATTGCAAAGAAGATTTTTGCACTATACATGTTTTATGTGCCTACTTACTCAGTAATTTATGGTTCATTATCTTTGATACCTATTTTTATACTTTGGGTTTATGTGGCTTGGCAGATTACACTTTTAGGTGCTGTGATGATCAAAGCTATACAGTATATGGAGGTGACATTAGATTTTAAGAAAGAAGTAAAAAGAGATGATTTAAGTATAAGTGTTTGTATGCTTAAAGAGCTACATGTGGCTCAAAAAGAATTGAGAAATGGGATTAGTATTGATCAGATGTATCAAAAGATGGCCGTTGCTGATTACGATAAAGTTAAGAAAATTTTATATGACTTAGAAACCGCCGGAGTTATTAGGATAACTGCTCAAGATATTTGTTATTTAAATTGTGATGTATTTAGTACAGACTTGTATGAGATATATTTGGCGTGTAATCCAACGATTAATTTCAAAACGAGCTCTATAAGAAAAATTAATGTAATAAAGTCTGACTTATATAAAGATCTTGATATAAAATTATACGAGTGTTTTTAGAGATATAGGAAATTATATAATGATATTTGAGACTCTTGACTATTCAGCATTGATTATAAATGTATTGTATACAATATACTTAGCAAGACTTAAAGTATGGTCTTGGTCATTGGGTATAGTAGGTGCGATACTTTTATTATTTTTGTTTGCGATGAAGGGGACCTACTCACTGGTACTGTTGCAGTTCGTTTATGTGGTATTCTTCAGCTATGGTTGGTATAAGTGGTACACACAAGGTATAGATGGTGAGCATAAGACTGTTAAATGGATGAAGAGAGCTGACTATTTTCGTTATATTGTCTATCTAGTGATACTATGTATTTTTAGTATTGTATTTAACTATATCACTAGTTCAGCAGATATATTTTCAACAGGTATTCTGACAGGTATTACATTTACAGCAATTATCATGACTATAGAGAAGTTTATGGAAAATTGGATTGTATGGATTATTTCGGATTTATATTTCGTTGTAGTCATGTATCAACAAGAACTGTATGGTCAAGTGCTACAAAACTTTATATTTTTCATTACAGCTGTTTATGGCTTTTATTACTGGTATAAAAATACCAAAACTGCAGAAGTTAGATAATGATTGTTAAGGTTGCTCTAGCAGTACCTCCAAGTTACTTGCTTGATTACTCTATTAAAGATACTAATGTCGAGCTATTTAGCAGAGTTTTGGTACAGGTGGGTAAGCGTCATCTTATAGGCTTTGTTGTAGCTAAAGATATAAAGATTGATTATGAGCTTACAAGAGTAAAACCTATTCTAAAGATTATAGATCAACCTATTAGCGATGCTGTACAAAGACTTATTTTGTGGTTATCGCGGTATTATTGTTGTGATTTATATAATGCTATACGTTTGGCTTTACCAAATGATTTTTTGAAAATCGAGAAAGTTTCTCCTCAGAAAGATACCTATGTATATTTAGATCAAATAGAGCTACAGCAACATAAACTGACTTCAAAGCAACAAGATGTTCTAAAAAATTTTGCTAATAATGAAGCGCTTCGTTTTGAGGATATAAAAGAACTAGTCTCTAGTTATGTTATTAATAAGTTACTTGATAAAAACATCCTCAAAAAAACTTATAAGTTAAGACAGTCCAATAATGCTATAGAATCAGATTTACCTAAGTTGCTTAATCTAGAGCAACAATCTGCTTTTGAGCAAATCATATCACAATCGGGTTTTAAGGTATCTCTACTTTATGGAGTAACTGGAAGCGGCAAAACAGAAGTTTATTTACATGTGATTCAGAGGTTTTTGTCAAAGTCTCAACAAGTTCTTGTCTTAGTGCCAGAAATAAATCTGACACCACAGACAATCAAAAGATTTGAGAAGAGGTTTATAGATAAGAGTGTTGTTGCATTACATTCTAAACTAAGTGATAAAGCTAGGTTGACTAACTGGTTAAAAATAAAAAATGGCGAAGCTGATATTGTAATTGCTACTCGAAGTGGAGTCTTAGCTGACTTTAAGGATCTTGGGATTATCATAGTTGATGAAGAACATGATAGTTCATATAAGCAGCAAACTACAACTATTCGTTATAATGCTCGTGATGTTGCTATATTTCGAGCTAGTCAGCTTGATATAGCAGTAGTTCTGGGTAGTGCTACACCATCTATTCAAAGTTATTATAATTATGTGGTTGGTAAATATGATTTACTCAAGCTTAATAAAAGGGCGCTAAACTCACACCAGAATATGATTGAGCTATTAGATCTAAAATCAAGTATTGTTGATAATGGTATTAGTAATACTCTTTTTTCATTGATTGAGAAGAATATCAACGATCATCAGCAGTCATTAATATTTATCAACAAATTAGGTTTTGCTAAGGCTTTGGTCTGTAAGAGTTGTGGAGAGGCTGTGGAGTGTAAGAGATGTGATAAACCATATACATTACATACACACCCATATCAGTACTTAGAATGTCATTTTTGTGGTTCTCGTAAGCCAATAGTTACAGCTTGTCCAAGTTGTAATGCTGAAGAGCTTTTTGCTTATGGTAGTGGTACTGAAAAAGTTCAGTCAAGAATAGAGGCAAGATTTCCATATAATAAGGTGGTGCGCTTTGATAGATCAAATATCAAAACTATGAATGATCTACATAGCATCAATCAGATGATAAATGATAAGCAAGTTGATGTTGTCGTTGGTACTCAGATGATAGCAAAAGGGCATCATTTCGAGAATATTACATTAGCAGGATTAATTAATATTGATGCTGGTTTATATAGTACTGATTTCCATGCAATAGAGCGAACTGCGCAAACGATAGTTCAAGTCTCTGGAAGAGCTGGAAGGGCGGATAAACCTGGAAGGATAATACTTCAGACATATCAGCCTGATAATAAACTTTTACAGTTATTGGTAAATAGTGACTATCTTGAGTTTCTGAATTATCTTCTAGAGCAAAGAAAGTACGCGAGCTATCCACCATATACCTATCAAGCGCAAATCATAGCAGAATCAAAAGATGAGAATAAAGTCTTAAATATGTTGGAGCAAATATATTCAAACTTGAAAGATAGCTCTGGTGTGCAAGTATCTAAGCCATTACCAGCTCTTCATCTGAAAAAAAATAATGTATATCGTTATAGTATACTTTTAACCTCAAACTCACGTAGTCAGATAAATTTAATAATTAAATGGGTTGCTAATAGTCAAATAATGTCAAGTTTAAAAAATTCAGTTAAGATGTATTTTGATATTGACCCAATAGAGCTAGGCTGATTTAGCGAACTTCTATTTTTCTGAATTTAAATATTGATGAAAAATTTTATGGTTATCTTTTATCCAGTCATTAAATTTATTCACAAGGTTTTTCCCTGCTGGTGTGTTATCAAACATAAAAGCCTTATATGAAATACTATCATCAACTTTAATTGGTACTTGGCAAATATTTGGATTTATAGAGTGCTGGTACGCAATTTCAGGAGAATCGGTAAACATTATATCTGGATATATATCATCTATGCCATCGGTGATAGATTTAACCGCAAGCTTATTATTAGCGATAATTAATAATTGAGCATTTTTGATTTTCTGTAAGGCAAATTTTTCATTTGTTCCACCTCTATTTTCTATGACCAGGGTATTTGGATTGTCTATGTCTGCAAAGCTCTTGAACTTAGGTATGTTTTTACAGTTAGTCATTGCAGCCTTACTAAAAGAGCCTAGTGGAGTAGAGAATATGAATTATGCTTGGCGAGCAGGAGTTATTGTCATACCTCCTACAAAGACCTCAAACTTATTATCTTTTAGATCACTTTCTGCAGTTGCCCAAGTGGTTTTAACAAATTTAATATCTTCATTATTTGCTTTAGCAAAAGCTTTTATGAGATCAATATCTTTCCCAGAGAATTTATTATCGTTTTTGTCATAAATTGAAAAAGGCGCATAATCTCCAGTTGTTCCAACAATAATATCCGCATAACAGTTAGATGTTATAACAGAAAATAAAGCGATAGTTAGATATATTATTTTTTTCATTTTCTTAAACAAATAAAATTTGAATGAAAAAAATTTTATATCAAAGAGAAGAAATAAAATAGAAGAAAATAGCAGATAGAAAATTAGTCTTCTTTTTTGTCGATTCTGCTAGCTACGAAACAACCAGCACCAACAGCTACAAATGCAGATGTAACCCATAATAAATAAAACATACTAGTCTCCTTTTAGTATAACTCGTGAGAGTTCGCTTTAACTTCTTCAGCAGACACTCTACGACCATTTGCCCACATTTTCTTATACACAAAGAATGTATAAGAGAAAATGATTGGAAGTATAATAACAGCTGCACATAGTATACCTATTAGAGAAGTTTGGCTACTGCTTGCGTTAAATACTGTCAAGCTATATTGGAAACTACCTACATTAGATACCATAATGAATGGGAATAATGCAAAGCCAACTGTTAATACAGCTCCTAGTAGAGAAGCCATACTAGCTATAAACGCTAAGCCATCTTTATCTTTGTTGTTGAACTTGATAACAAGTAATGCGCCAACAAAAGCTAGAATAGGAGCAAACCACATCCAAATAGTTTTAGCTTGCGTGAAGTTATAATACCAAGAATGGTCATTAGTAATAACTCCAGCACTGAATGGATGTTGTAATGCTTCTGATGCGTATGTGCAACTTGCACCAGTAGAGTACTGATATCCAGGTATTAGAGCAATCCAAATAGCTGCGATTACAAATAAGACTAAGTAAATAGTCGCTGTAACATTTGTAATTTTTCTAAATCTATCTCTTAAAACGCCATCTGTTCTAAGCTTAGCATAAGCTGAACCATGCATTAGTGACATATTTAGAGCAAAGATACCAAACAATAATGCAAATGGAGTTAGTAAGTGTATCAAAGTAACCCACATAGATTGATACTGGCCGTTAGTAACAGCACCATATATTAATCTTGAAGTATCATCATAAGAGATAGGGAAACCTAAATATAAGTTACCAATAGCTACACCCATGACAACTATAGGAATAACACTTCCTAGTAGAAGCATCCAGTCCCAGAAGTTTTTCCATGTAGGATTGTCTATTTTCTTTCTGTACTCAAAAGCAGGTGGTCTTAAGAAAAGTCCCCATAACACTAGTAAGATAGCGATATATAAACCTGAGAAGCTAGTAGCATAAACTTGTGGCCAAATAGCAAATATAGCACCACCAGCTGTAATAAACCAAACTTGGCTACCGTCCCAAGTAGGACCAACTGTATTTATGATAGCTCTTTTTTCGTAGTCATCTTTACCAACAAATTTGGCAAGAATACCTACACCAAAGTCAAAACCAACAGTAGCAGCTACTAAGAATATTAGAACTCCTACAACTAGCCAAGAGATAATTTGTAAAACATCTAATAACATTTATCTCTCCTTATTTATCATTTTTGTTTTGTTCAAAATGGTATTTACCAGTGCCTAACGAACTAGGTCCTAGTCTTGCATACTTGAACATTAAGAAAATTAGTACAGCAAATAAGCTTAAGTCTATTAGACAGAAGATTGCCATAGATGTGCCTACATCAGCAGCCGTAAGAGCTGAAGAACTTATACTAGTAGGAAGCTCTCCATATACTGTCCAAGGCTGACGACCATGCTCTGTTACGAACCAGCCAGCAGAGCAAGCAATAAATGGTAATGGGATTGACCATAGCATTACTCTTAATACAAGTCTGCTAAATTTAGAGCTACCTAAAGAGTTTTTAGCAAGTAGGATTAAGCCAACAAACATTAGAGCAAATAATAATAGACCAATTCCAACCATTATTCTAAATGCCCAGAATATGCTAACAACTTCAGGAACCATATTAGTAGCAGTTGCTTTTACTAATTCAGGATCGTTAGCAACTTTTGCTATCGTATCTGAATCAGCTTTGCCATACTTCTCTTGAGCTACTTGTACAAGTAACTTACCGAAGCCCATATATCTTTGATATTCAGGGTTGTTGTAGTTAGCATAGCTAGCATCAGGAGTATCACCTTCATGACCAGTTTCTCTCCACTTAAGAAGATCTGCATACGCTAAACCACCATCTCTAATCATAACTACCGCAGCAGGTACTTTTTCGTACTTAGCAGGGTTAGCAGCAGCTACTTCTGGAGATACATCAGCAGTTTCACCTGTTGCGATATCTCTGTAGTATGCAAGATTAGGATCTCTAGTACCATTAGCATCTGCTTTTCCATAGAGGATAGCTTTGATACCTGGGACCTCTACATCTGTAGAGTGAGTAGCGATTAGGCCAAGTACAGCAGGTATCTCTACTGCATAATGGTTTTCTTGGTCAGCATTGCTTGGGATAGCTACAGCATTGAAAGCAGCAGGAGCTTTAGAAGTATCCCATTCAGCTTCTATCGAAGCCATTTTTAATGGTTGTACTTTAAATGCATCTACACCGTTTGCATCACCGAAGAACATCGCCATAGTACATGCAACGATACCGAAACCTAAGCCAACACCCAAAGATCTTTTAGCAAAACCGCTATCACGATTTTTTAGTAGATAGAAAGCACTAATACCGATTACAAAAGTCGCACCAGTTGTGTATCCAGCTGTTATCACGTGACCAAAGTTTGTTTGTGCTGTTTCATTTAGGAATACTTGAAGTAAGCTTACAGTTTCCATTCTCATTGTAGATGCAACGAACTCAGAACCAACAGGATGTTGCATATAACCGTTAGCAACCAATATTAGTAACGCAGAGAAGCTTGAACCTATTGCTAAGCAGAATGTAGACAGTAAGTGTTGTTTCTTTGATAACTTATCCCAGCCGAAGAAGAATAAACCAGCAAAAGTAGACTCAAGCATAAATGCTGCCAAGCCTTCAATAGCCAGAGGTGTACCAAAAATATCACCTACTGATTGAGAGTAGTATGACCAGTTAGTACCGAATTCAAACTCCATAGTTAGACCAGTAATAATCCCTAGAGCGAAGTTAATTCCGAGTAATTTACCCCAAAACTTCACCATATCTTTATATACTTGCTTACCTGTTCTTACGTACATTAGTTCCATTGTGAATAAAATCCACGTTAGCCCTAACGTTAGAGGAACAAATAAGAAGTGAAATGATGCTGTTAAACCAAACTGCAATCTTGCTAAGTCAACAGACATGAGCGTTGGTAACATGTTGCTTCTCCTTATAGTTCTAGTATTTTAGTGTTATTTCCTTTTTGTAAAAGAATTGGAAAGAAAAAATCTTATAACTTGATAATTTAGAGGTCTTTTCTTGCCTTATAATTATACACTCCAAATTTTAACATATTAATAGTCTAAATCAAAAATTAAATTCGAGTGAAGATATTGAAAATAAAGGCTTTGAGTATACTAAAATGGTATAGTATCTGGTTTGAGTTTAGATACCTAATGCAGGTGAAATTAAGCTATATATTAGCTTTTGAGAAGTTATTTATTTAAAGCGGAGGGGGTGAATTTATACTGCTACATGTTACATATTTAAAAATCTTATTTGTTATATTTAAATTTCTTATGTATGAAATACATTTAATTTAAAGATTAAAGATCTATTTTTAGACTTTTTGCTAGTGCTTTGAGTTTTTTCATAGTTTCTGGAAGCTTCCTGATGGCTATCCATTGTTTTGCTAATTCAGTATCTTTATAGGCGGGGTATCCCATATGACTCTCACCAGCAGGTACATCCCACATCACACCAGCCTTACCGCCTATTCGAGCTCCGCTGCCTATTTTGGTATGATCTTTGATGCCGGCGTTACCTGCTATTACTACACCATCTCCTACTGTTACAGAGCCACTGATACCTGCTTGTCCGCATATCATACAACCTTTACCAATAATGACATTGTGACCTATCTGAACTAGGTTATCGATTTTTGTATAATCACCAATTATTGTTGAGCCGTATTTAGCATTGTCAATACATGTATTAGAGCCAATATCTACAAAACTGCCAATCACAACATTACCTATATGAGGAATTCTAACTATACTTCTACCATCTTCTGAAGGTCTGTAGCCAAATCCATCTGTACCTATAGAGCAGTTTGAGTACAGTCTACAGAAGTGTCCTATAACTGTTCTATCTCGAATTGTAACACTAGGCCATATAATGCAGTTAGTACCAATTTTTGTATCGTTATAAATACATACATTGGCGTAGATTATTGTATTATCACCAATTTCAACATTTTTACCTATATATGCTCCTGGGCCAATTTCAACATTTTTACCAATTTTTGCTGATGGGTCTATAACAGCTTTTTCATGAATGCCATTTTGTTCAGGGTATGGTACAGAGAATAGTTCTAGTACCTTAGCCATGGCTAAGTCTGCGTTATTCACTACCAATATTGGCTTATCATTAATTTTTGCTAACTCAGTGCTAATCTTATCGCTGACAATAGCAGCAGCAGCCTTTGAGTTTTCCCAAAGCTTAATATGCTCGTATTGATCTATCAAAGTCAAATCATTTTCTTTCGCGGATTCCGCATAATTAAGTCCTGAAATAATAACTTCAGTAGACGGATCATTGATTATTCTTGCTTTTAGAATATCGGAAATTTGTTTGAGAGTGTGTTGCAACATCTTCCCCTAAAGTACACTTGTACTACAAAGATAGCATACTTTAACGTATTTTGATATCAGCTAAAGTTGCATTAGTCACCAACACCAAAATCAGTATTGCTGACAAGTATCTCAAATTGTGGATCATTAAATAGCTCTTTATATTCATCTAAGAACCATTTTTTCAACTCTTCATCTGCTTTTATTGATGTTGTATTGTTTACATATAGATTCAAAGTCGTGTGATTAAAGTGTTTTTTAGCTATTTCAATATCTTTTTTTATTATTTCTTTTGTTTGACCTTTGACACCAATCAAGAGACAAACTGAGTCAAATAGCTCACTTAGCTGTTGCGGTGATGTATGAAAGAATCCTTTATTTAAAATTTTTTCTCTAAACTGATTATCAAAGCTTTCTAAACCAGTTTTGATAAAAATATTAGTATCAAATAGATCTTTGATTTTATGTAGATGGTCTTTGTACATCCAGTGCGCTTCGACAAATAGTAGTTTGATATCTTTTTCTTGAACTATTTCTTTAATACGATTTTTAGTTGCTTGAGGAAGTTCAAATACATTGCCTGAATTTATTATTTCAAGAACACCAAACTCTCCGCTAACATTGTTTAAAATATCAAAATTAATAGAGTTGATTTCGTCAATATTTTTTGAGTTATCTAGTATATAGTCACAAAAAGTACATTTTCCATAAGCACAAGGGCGACTTTTTAGCAGTACGATTTCTCTTTTGTAGCGATGGACATCTGTGATTTTGCTATAACGATCCATTATTTGATGTACTCCTGTGCTTGTATTAAGGCTAGCTCATCAGTGTTTAATTCGTGTGTAACCCTGAAGATGCCGTCCAAACATCTAGTAACCAAACTTAGAGCTTCATCTAATGTTTTACCCTTTAAAAGATAACTTAAAAACATCGCTGCAGTAATATCACCTGAGCCACTTACTTTAGGTTGAACTTTATATTTGGCAGATTCCATATAAGAAAAGTTATTGTTCTGGTAAATTGCAATGCCAGTTTTATTTTTATCAAAAGACACACTTGTAACGATTATGATTTGTTTTTCATTTTTGGTTTTTACAATTAGACTTTGGCATGCTTTGACTATATCTTCATGTTTTCTTATCTCGACACCGCTTAGTACACTTAGCTCAAATATATTTGGTGTAATTATGTCAGCTAATGGTAATAAATATTTTAAGAATATTTCTGGGTGATCGTTTGATGCAAAAATATGTCCTGTTTCATCTTCATCATATTTATCACCAAAGACAGGGTCACAGCAGTATAGGCTAGCTTGTTTTTTTTCTTTTAGTAATGTGACTGTATTTGCAATAACTTTAGCAACATCGACGTTACCGATATATCCAGATAAGATAGCATCCTGTTTTGCTAAGAAGTTGTTAGTAATCAAGCCTTCTATAACATTTTGAATATCTTTAGCACTAAAAAAAGAACCTTTAAAAAAGTCGTATTGAGTATGGTTTGAGAGCTGGACTGTATATATTGGAGAGACTTCTATACCAAGACGCTGCATAGGGAATACGGCAGCTTTATTACCGGCATAGCCATAGGCTACATGAGATTGAATAGATAATACTTTTGGGGTACTTACACTCATTATTTATAATCCTAGATTACTCTTTATGTTTGTTAGTAAATTAACAGATGCTTCTTTATTGCCAAACTTACCTATTCGGATAAGTAAATTAACAGTATTGTCGTTACCTTTGAGTAGTTTTATATCAAAATTAACAGTGTGGTCTTTGTCAAAAAAACTGCCGTTGATAGTGTACGTGCCAGTGATGTTCGCGGTGTCATCATTGATGTTGCTAGTTACTATTTTATCACTACCGTTATTTAGAGCCAAAAGTGTTGCATTGTATACACTTTGCAGGCTAGTGTTATCAATTTTAGCAGAAAAAGTACCATTCACAAATCTTGCAATAGATTCGCCTGCTGAGTTCAGGTTGCTAGTTAAATCAGATGTGTTCGAGCAGCTAACTAGTGTTAAACTTACTAGCATTGATACTGCCCATATTTTAAGAAATTTCATAAGAATTTTGTCGATTTTAGTTAATAAACTAAAGTTTATAACACTGTTTAATCTTTGTAAATTAGTTATATCGAGCCTAGACTCTTGAAAAACTAGTAACAACCCATATACTCTACAAAAGAAGATAAGAGGTTTTGGAGAGACTGTGTCTGTATATAATCAGTTTGAGGAATTACTAGAGTTCTTAAACAATCGTGTTGTTGGTCAAGAAAATTTAAATAAGCGTTTATTGATAGCATTGCTAGCTGGAGGACACTTACTTGTAGAGGGAGCTCCTGGGTTAGCTAAGACAACTGCGATCAAAACATTGTCTGAAAGTATAGATTGCTCTTATCATAGAGTGCAGTTTACACCGGATCTTTTACCGGCAGATTTGACAGGGACAGAGATATACATACCTCAGCAACAGAGCTTTGAGTTTCAGTCAGGGCCATTATTTCATAACCTATTGCTTGCTGATGAGATAAATAGGGCGCCTGCAAAGGTTCAGTCAGCATTGCTTGAAGCTATGGGAGAGAAGCAAATCACAGTGGGTAAGAAGACTTATCCATTGTCTAATCTTTTTATGGTGATGGCTACGCAAAACCCAATTGAGCAAGAAGGCACTTATCCACTTCCTGAAGCACAGTTAGATAGATTTATGCTTTTTGTGAAGATTGAGTATCCGGATCCAAAAACGGAAGCAAAGATTCTTGCTATAAGTAGAGGTGAGGCATTAGGGCATAAATTACGCTACCCAAATATCTCTCAAGAAGCAATTTTTGCAGCACAAAAAGAAGTTTTGAATGTTCAGATGTCAGCAGCTCTTGAGCAATATATTATTGAGTTGATTCTAGCTACTAGAGACCCATCAAAATATAGTCCAAGTATCAAAAAGTGGATTGCCTTTGGTGCAAGTCCTAGAGGAACTATAGCATTAGATAGAGCAGCTCGAGCACATGCTTGGTTATCTGGCAATGATTATGTATCTCCTGGAGATGTTCATGCAGTTATATATGAAGTTCTACGTCACAGAATACTATTAACATTTGAAGCAGATGTTGATGGTATCACAAGTGATGATGTGATTGCTGAATTGCTAAAGGCTGTGCCAATCCCTTAGAGTATCCTCAATGAAAAGTTATAAAGGTGTTAAGGCTGATATCCAAGAGCTTTTGAATCATCGCTATCAGGCAAAGTCACTAAAATTATTTGCTAATCAGAAAGTTAATACGACTAATGCTGGTACAAATATTTCTAATGCAAAAGGTCGTGGTATGGACTTTGATGAGGTTAGACATTATCAAGCAGGCGATGATATTAGATTGATGCACTGGTCACTTACAGCAAGGCTTGGTAAACCATACACTAAGGTTTATCATGAAGAGCGTGAACGTAGTCTGTATTTTATTGTTGATCAAAATAGTACAATGAATTTTGGTACAAGGGAATGCTTTAAGTGTGTTAAGGCTGCCAATACACTAGCATTGTTGGGGTTTGGAGCATTAGAGGCGCATGATAAGGTTGGTGGTATCATTTTTGATGATCAAGGCTATAATTTCTATCCTGCAAAACAAGATAAATCAGCGCTGATCAAAATGTTTAATTTTATAACGATGGATCACAAAGATTATCAGCTTAAATCTCAAAAGAAATTAGCAGATGTCATAAAGTTTCTGTATGCGAAAGTTCGTAGTAATAGTGTGATAATTATTATTAGTGACTTTAGTAGTTTCGATGATCAAGCAAAACAGTATCTTAAATTATTGAGAGCTAAAAATGAGGTTATAAATATATTTAGTTATGATCCTATAGAAAAGGAGTTACCAGCTTTAGATACATATTATTTTAGTGATGGTGAGCATCGTATAATATTAGATGCTGCGAGTAAGAAACAAAGAAATGTTTATAAAAAACTTTATCAAGAAAGATACACTACGATAAAGGATTTTTCACGTAAGAATAAAACAGGGTTTATTGAGATAGCAACGAATGATGATCTGGTTAAAGCAATAAACTATGGGATAGCTAATTATGCAAACTAATGATCTTTTGGCTCAATTAAAAGATATTTATTTGCCTGCAACGGTCTCTCAATGGTGGCCTTTGGCTTATGGTTGGTGGTTACTTTTAGGTTTGATTGTACTAGCTTTTATTATCTTCTTGATCATTCTACATTTTAGAAAGAAGAAAAATAACTATAAGGATTCTATTGTTAATGATTTTAGAAGGGCAATAGAAGAGACTAAACAAAATAAACCGAAAGAGGTTTTGCAAAATATATCTGTATATTTAAAAAGAGTAGCATTACAAAAATTTCCAAATCAACAAATCAAAACTCTACATGGTGAGCAATGGCTTGAGTTTCTCGACTCTAAAATGAAAAATCAAAATTTCAAAAATACCAAAGCTAACATGTTGGCAAATAGTTATAGAGCTGTCGAATTAGATAAACAAACGCTAAATGAAATTTTAACTGTAGCAGAACAGTGGCTAAGGAGAGTATTGTGATTAATATAGAATATCCTTGGTTTTTGGTTTTGATTATTTTACCTTTTGTTAGCTATTGGATATTTCCAAGAGTAAAACATGATAAGCAGCTGGCACTAAAAATACCATTTTTTGCTCAGTTAGAATCTCAGTTGAGAGGTAATAAAAATGGAGACTTTACCAAAGCAAATTATCTTAAATATATTCTAAGTACTATTTGGATATTATTGATTATTTCAGGTTCTGGTATTCAGTGGTTAGGCAAACCAGTTAGCTTGCCGCAAAGTGGTAGAGATCTAATGATGGCTATTGACCTATCTGGTAGTATGGCTATCCAAGATATGCAGAAGTCTAATGGTAAAATGGAGTCAAGATTTGATCTTGTAATGCGTGTTGCTAATGAGTTTTTAGATACTCGTCAAGGAGATAGGGTCGGTTTGATACTTTTTGGTACTTGGGCATATTTACAAACGCCATTGACTTTTGATATTCCAACTGTCAAAAAAATGCTTGATGATGCAAGTATTGCCTTACCAGGTCCACAAACTGCTATAGGCGATGCTATAGGTTTGGCAGTTAAGAAGCTCAAAAGATATCCAGGTGACTCTAAAGCTCTTGTTTTGCTAACAGATGGTGAAAACAACTCCGGAGCTTTACAGCCTTTGCAGGCAGCAGAACTTGCAAAACAGTATCACATAAAGATATACACCATAGGTTTGGGTGGCGGGCAAATGATGGTTAAGACTACTTTTGGTGAAAGATTAGTTAATACATCAGAGGATCTTGATACAGAAGTATTACAAAAAATTGCCACAATGACCGGAGGGAAGTTTTTTAGAGCGCAAAATAGTACTGATTTGAAACAAGTATACGAGTCGATAGATCAGCTAGAGCCGATAGAGTCAGACAAAACAGTAGTTAGACCAGTTACATATCTATATCCTTGGAGTCTTGGTTTTGCATTGTTGTTAAGTTTTGTGATGGCTATAGTATGGTTGAAGCGTAGGAGAGGATATTAGTATGGATTTTCATTTTCTGCGTCCGTGGTGGCTGTTAGCATTAGTGCCTATTGTAGTTTTTGTTATTTTACTTTTTAGAAGTTCTTCACAAGCAAATAGTTGGGCTAAGTATTGTGATAGTCATTTATTGGAGCATATAGTTGTAGGTAAGCAGTCAAAAACTAAAAAGTCATTAGTGCCATTTTTGTTTTTGTGCTTGTGGATTGTATCTGTGGTAGCATTGGCAGGTCCTACATGGAAATATAAAGATGTGCCTGTATATCAAGAAAATGTTTCGAGAGTTATAGCTTTAGATGTTTCACAGTCTATGGACACTACAGATGTTTCTCCAACTAGGCTTGAGAGAGCTAAATATAAGACTTTGGATATTTTGCGTAGAATAAAAGAAGGTCAGGTTGGGATGATAGTATTCTCAAGTGAGCCATTTGTTGTTTCTCCTTTAACATCTGATGCGAATACTGTTGAGAACCTTGTCCCTGTTATTAATTCAGATATCGTGCCTGTGCAAGGTAATAATATCTATAAAGCTATAGAAAAATCTGCTCAGTTAATTACTCAGGCAGGTGCAAAAAAAGGTCAGATAATTTTGATAACAGATTCAACACCATCAGCTGATGCTATCGCCAAAGCAAAACAGTTAGCAGAGCAGGGTATAGATACTGATGTATATGCAATAGGAACTCCAAAAGGCGGTATTGCTAAAGATGATAAGGGTAATTATATAAAAGATGATGGAGGCAATATCCAGTATTTTGGTATAGATATGAATCAACTTGAAGCATTAGCAAAAGCTGGATCTGGAAAATTAGTGACTTTAACTGCTAATAATACTGATATTAAGAAGTTACTATCAGATACACAAGGCAATGGTAAAAAGAAATCAGATAAAAAGTCGGCAAATATTTTTTGGCAGGATGAGGGGATTTATTTTATTTGGTTACTGGTAGCTATGAGTTTACTATTTTTTAGAAGAGGTGTTTTGGAGAGAATATGTCGCTAAGAAAATTAATATTTATCTTGTTACTATTGCCATGTTTTTGTTTTGCGAATAAGTGGAATAATTTATGGCAAACAAGAGATCAACAAGGCATGAGCTACTATGATAGTGGTAATGCAAAAAAAGCGGCTGAAGCTTTTGAAAATAGTAATTGGAAAGGTTCTTCATACTATAAAGCCGGAGACTACCAAAATGCATATCAAGAGTTTAAAAAAGATGATTCAGCTAAAGGGTTGTATAATCAGGGTAATGCCTTAACGCACATGGGCGAATACAAAAAAGCTATAGACGCATATACAAAAGCTATACAAAAAAGACCAGATTTTGCAGATGCAAAAAATAATTTAGAAGTAGCAAAAGAGCTAGATAAACAAAAAGATAATCAGCAGAATTCTCAAGACAACAAAGACAACAAAGACAACAAAGACAACAAAGACAACAAAGACAACAAAGACAACAAAGACAACAAAGACAACAAAGACAACAAAGACAACAAAGACAATAAAGACAATAAAGACAATAAAGACAATAAAGACAATAAAGACAATAAAGACAATAAAGACAATAAAGACAATAAAGACAATAAAGACAATAAAGACAATAAAGACAATAAAGACAATAAAGACAATAAAGACAATAAAGAC
>NZ_VXKP01000001.1:260316-499963 GCF_008711455.1 Francisella sp. XLW-1
ACAATAAAGACAATAAAGACAATAAAGACAATAAAGACAATAAAGACAATAAAGACAATAAAGACAATAAAGACAATAAAGACAATAAAGACAATAAAGACAATAAAGACAATAAAGACAATAAAGATAATAAAGATAATAAAGATAATAAAGATAATAAAGATAATAAAGATAATAAAGATAATAAAGATAATAAAGATAATAAAGATAATCCTGAGCAGTCAGCCGCAGAAGATCAGCGCCAACAAGAACTAAATGATAAAGAGGCTAGTAAGCTATTAGCTGCGATAGACAGTAATCCTGGAGGACTTCTTAAAAATAAATTTGCACGTGACTACCAGAGGATGATAGGAGATAAGCGTGAGAACTAAATTATTGAAATTAGTAAGTATACTTTTGCTGTTAATCGCTGGATTGAATATTAGTTATGCTAATGTCACAGCTAGTGTCGATAATACTCATCTTGAGTATGGAGAAACTTTTGAGCTAATACTCCATCTAGATGATTTTGACACTCAGCCTGACCTAGATGTTTTAGATAAAGATTTTACAGTTTATAACACTAGTACCAGCAGTAAGACTACTGTTATAAATGGTAAATCAAGCTCACAATTTGAGATGATTGTTACTCTTATGCCAAATAGATCAGGTAATTTGACAATACCATCAATTAAAGTTGGTAACGAGTCCACTAAGCCAATCTCTATAAAAGTAGATAAAAAACTTTCAAGTGAAGAGGCAAGTAACTATCAAGATATATTTGCCATAGGCACATTAGCCACAAACGAAACTTATGTTAATGTGCCTGTGTTGTATACTTTGAAGTTGTATTATTCGACACCTATTTTGAGTCTGGATCCTAGAAATTTTGATATAAAAAACTCTGAAATAAAACAAACCAATCATAGAAGAACTTATCAAAAGCGTATTAATGGCAAAATGTATGATGTTGTTGAAGAAAGTTTTTTGATAATCCCACATAGAACCGGAACTATTGCTATTCCACCTATCGCAATGCAAGCAACTATTCCGAATAGATTTGGGCAACTAGGAACTAGGGTTAAGAGCTTTTCTACGGATGCCAAGTTTTTAAGAATTAAACCAATTCCTCAAAAAATAGCGATTAAGGACTGGTTCCCTGCTTCAGATGTTAAGATTAGTGATAACTGGTCAGCAGGGGATACCATAAAAGAGGGAGAACTACTAACTAGGACTGTAACTATTAAGGCAAAAGGCGTTTTAAGCGAAGATATTCCAAAATTAGAATTTAAATCTTCTGATGCTTTTAATGTTTACCCTGAGAAACCAGTACTCGAGGATGTCGAGCAAGGTGGTCAGCTAATAAGTACAGCGACTTATAAGATTGGCTATATGCCTATTAAGCAAGGTAAAACAACAGTTCCTGCTGTTACATTGAAATGGTTTGATATTGATAATAGCAAGTCACAACTTGCGACAATAGCTGCAAAAACATTTGATGTCAAAAAAGGCACTATACCTAGTACAAGTTTTAATGTAGGTAGTCAAACTGCACCACAAGTTATTAAAAAGGTTATTGAAGATACTTTTTGGCGAAATGTGGCTATAGGGATTTTTGTATTATGGCTGATTACATTTATGCTACTCATAAAGTGTAAACTAACTCGAAAAGCTAAAAATATAACTGAAGAAAAGTTTGTTACAGATGATAAAAATCCTGCAAGCATAAAAGATATTAAAAAAGCATGTGCTAATAAAGATAATATACAGCTTCAAAAAGCAATTATTGGTTGGGCTAATACAAAAAGTGATAAGCAACTCTTTTCATTATTAGAGGTTGCTGAGATATTCCCACAATTAAAAGAGCAATTAAAGTCGTTAAATGCGAGCATATATGCCGGAAAAAGTTTTAGTAATTACCAAGAACTGTTAAGTTTGATTAAAAGTACAACAAAAAATACTAAATCTAAATCTGATACACTAATTAAAGGTTTGTATGAATAGGTAGGAAACATGACAAAAGATTGGAAATATTATTTAGGATTGTTGTTATTTATCTTATCATTTGTGCCTTATGTTGTAGTTTTTTGCATAATGCCTTTTTTGGGGTTATCTACATCTAGCTATTTGGCGATTTCATCAATTTTGCTTGTTAGTGCGGAGGGAATTTTTCTAATATCAGTTATGCTACTAGGTAAAGTAATAATTGATACGATAAAGTCAGCGATTAAGACAATTTTTAAATCAGCTTTTACAACACACAAGCCGATTAGTCGTACAAGGCATAGCATTGGTTTAGTAATGTTCTTTGCTAGTTTGGTATACCCAACATTATTGCTTGAGATGATACTAATTTTTGACAAGATTAACCAAGTTGGACAGCTAAATATGATGCTTGTCTTGTTTAGTGGAGATATTATTTTTGTGGCTAGTTTTTTTGTCTTAGGTGGTGACTTTATCAATAGGTTAAAATCAGTCTTTAGGTACAGTAATTAAGCATAACTCAAATAGAGAGTATAAGAAGGTATGTTTCATAAAGCTAAATTAATCTTTTGTTTGACCGTGATGCTACTACCTTTTAGTCTTTATGCAAAAGATAAAAAGTTAGATTATTCTAATTTCCTCGGGACTTGGACTACTGTGGATAAAAATACTCAATCTATAGTTAAGTTTGAAATAACTACCGATGCTAAAGGCAATTCTTTGATTAGTCTAAAGGGAAATTGTTCACCAACATTTTGTGATATTGGACCATATAAACTAGTGCTATATGGAGATAGTGTAGCATCTAAAAAAGCGGTATCTGCTATTGCTAATTATGATATTGATTGGTCGAAAGGATATTATGTATTAAGACTAGAATCAGCTGATAAAGTGGAGCTTTCTTCGTATACTAGTTATGATGATTTTAGGAGTAATAGCTATACTTCAGGGGTCTTTATAAAATCAGACTCAGTAGATAAATAGTATCTAGCCATTTGTCTATAGATTCTATTTGTATTATTATGGTTGTGTATTTTGGTAGATAGCTAAATTGTAATTTTTGGAGTGGTAATATTTGTGATGAAAGTAGAGTTTAGAGTTTTACAAACGCCAGATATTAACCAAATGCTAGAAGTGTTGATTACTACAGTTATCAAAGAGTATAACGAACGCAAAACAATAGCAGTTCTTGCTCCTACAGGTATTGCAAAACAACTTGATGATGATTTGTGGCAAGATGGTCAAGATTCTTTTATACCGCATCATTGTGCTATAACTGCTAGAGAATATAATCAATATAAAAATGTTCCGATTCTTATTACAGATAATTTATTTATCACTTCAGGTTATGATGTTTTGATTAATATTATGGAAGTAGCAGTTGATCCTCAACGAGTAAAAATCAAAGAGTTAAAAGAGTTTGTTTATCAGGAAGATAGAGCTTTGCAGGCTTCGCGTAAGAAGTATGTTTACTATAAGAACTCAAATTTAGAAATAACTACTACCAAAGATAGTTAGTGATGCTATTGGACATAGCTAGCTTATTGATGATAAACCTTAGTATTATTTAACTAGTGACTAATAGTACTTTCTAAAGAACTTTGTTAAAATTATCAGCATTAATTTTTTCTATAAACTTATATATTTAGGCATTATAAATGACTCAAGAAATGAATAAAAACTATAATCCAAAAGAAATAGAACAGTCTAATTATCAAAATTGGGAAGCTTCAGGCAAATTTGCGTGTGGTAATACTGACTCAAAAGATACTTATACAATCATGCTACCTCCACCAAATGTAACAGGTACTTTGCATATGGGGCATGGTTTCCAGATGTCGTTAATGGATATTTTAATCCGTTATAATCGTATGTCTGGCAAAGATACACTTTGGCAACCTGGTACCGATCATGCGGGTATTGCTACGCAAATGGTTGTAGAGAGACAGTTAAATGCTCAAGGTATCTCAAGACATGATTTAGGACGTGAAAATTTTGTAAGCAAAATTTGGGAATGGAAAGAGCTATCAGGTGGCACTATTACATCACAGATGCGTAGAATAGGAGCTTCTCCAGATTGGGATCGTGAGAGATTTACAATGGATGATGGTTTATCTGATGCGGTTAAGAAGTGCTTTATCAAATTATACGAAGATGGCTTAGCATACCGTGGCGAGAGATTAGTAAATTGGGACCCTAAATTAAAGACAGCTGTTTCAGATCTTGAGGTGGCTCAAGTAGATAAGCAGGGTTCTCTTTGGCATTTCGTATATCCTGTAGCTGATAGTGATGAGAAGATTATAATAGCAACGACTCGTCCTGAGACAATGCTTGGTGATATGGCTGTTGCAGTTCATCCAGAAGATGAAAGATACACTCACTTAGTTGGTAAGATGATAAATCTACCACTTACAGATAGACAGATTCCAATTATCGCTGATGATTATGTCGAAAAAGACTTTGGAACAGGTTGTGTCAAGATTACTCCTGCTCATGATTTTAATGACTATGAAATGGGTAAAAGACATGATTTGCCAATGCTAAATATTTTAACTGATGATGCGACATTAAATACAAATGTGCCATCAAAATATCAAGGTTTAGACAGATTTGAAGCACGTAAGCAAATAGTTGCTGATATGAAAGCTTTAGGTCTTTTAGATAAGATAGAACCACATGCGCTAAAAGTGCCAACTGGAGATAGAACAGGAGAAATTCTTGAGCCATATTTGACTAAGCAATGGTTTGTTAAAGCTGATGTGCTAGCAAAACCAGCTATAGAAGCAGTTGAAAAGGGTGATGTAAGATTTGTTCCAGATAACTGGAAAAATACCTATTTTGCGTGGATGAGAGATATTCAAGACTGGTGTGTATCACGCCAATTATGGTGGGGTCATAGAATTCCAGCTTGGTATGATGAAGCAGGTAATGCTTATGTCGGCGAAGATGAGGCAGATGTTAGAGCTAAATATAATTTGGCTGAAGATGTCACTATCAAGCAGGATGAGGATGTATTTGATACTTGGTTCTCTTCTGCATTATGGCCATTTAGTACATTAGGTTGGCCTGAGAAAACTCCTGAGTTAGCAAAATACTATCCAACAAGCGTACTTGTAACTGGTTTTGATATTATCTTCTTCTGGGTTGCTAGAATGATGATGTTTGGCATGTATTTTATGAATGATGTGCCATTTAGAGATATTTATATCACAGGACTTATTCGTGATAGCGAAGGACAGAAAATGTCAAAGTCTAAAGGTAATGTATTGGATCCTGTAGATTTGATAGATGGTATTTCATTAGATGAGCTTCTGAAAAAGAGAACTACTGGTCTAATGCAGCCACAAATGAAAGCTAAAATTGAGAAAGCCACTAAAAAAGAATTCCCTGAAGGTATAAGTGCTTATGGCTCAGATGCGGTGAGATTTACTTATGCAGCACTAGCTTCTACATCACGTGATATCAGCTTTGATACGGCGAGAGTTGAAGGGTATCGTAATTTCTGTAACAAGCTTTGGAATGCTTCAAGATTTGTAATGATGAATCTTGATGATTATAAAGTTTGTGATAACTATGAGTTAGGTGTGGCCGATAAGTGGATTTGGAGTGTGTTAAACACTGCTACTGCGGATGTACATAGGCATCTTGCAAATTATCGTTTTGATTTGGTAGCAAATACTATTTATGATCTTGTATGGAATAACTATTGTGACTGGTATGTTGAGTTTGCAAAAGTTGCTTTAAAAGATAATTCATTATCTGAGAAGCAAAAAAATGGTGTTAAATATACACTTACTAAAGTTTTGGAAAATATCTTAGCTTTAGCGCATCCGCTTATACCATTTATCACTGAGAGTATTTATCAGCAGTTAAAAGCACACTTAAATGATGCTAAAGATGCTATTATGGATGTATCTTATCCTGTAGCTACTCAAGATTTAGAAGCTCCAGAAGCTGAAAAAGCTATCGTATGGTTACAAAATGTTGTGACAACTCTAAGAAATATGCGTAGCGAAGTAGGTATTAAGCCATCTTTAGAGATTTCTCTAATAGTCAAAGATGTTGCCGATAAGGACAGAGAATACTTAGCTCAAACAGAAGGCTTTATAAAAGCGTTAGCTAGAATAAATAATATTGAGTTTAATGATAATCCTCCAACATCTTTATCGCAAATCGTTGAAGGGCTTGAGCTAAATATTCCATTAGCAGGTTTGGTTGATATTGAAGCTGAAAAAGCAAGATTAGATAAAGAACTAGACAAGCTAAAAGGCGAAGTTGCAAGGGTTGAGAAGAAACTTTCTAATGAAAGATTTGTCTCAAATGCTCCAGAGGCTGTAGTTGCTGCAGAGCAAGAAAAGTTGGCTAAGTATCAAGAGCTTTATGCCAAAACGCTTGAGAAGAAAGAGGCTTTGGGGTAAGTGAATGAAGAATTAAAAAAGATATATAATTATAGAAGACTTGATAAAGTTGAAATTGATGGAATTACTATAAGTTCAGCAATAAAAGGAGAAAGAGTCAAGCTTTCTCAGAGAGCATTTATAACTTCGTATGAGGATGGGTTTGATACTATTGCAAATCGATTTTGTAGTTTGCTTAGTTTAAGTAGTGCATCACTTAATAAATGCTTAGTGATCATACATGAAGATAATAGTGCCGATTTATATCTCAATCCTCCTATTACTCAAGCAGTCAATTTAAAGACGACTACAGAAAAAGGAACAGCAGTTTTTAGTAACGATATTTTTGATATTTCTGAAGTCTTTTTTAAAGACTCGATAACAGACTTAACCCCTGAAGAAACAGATAAAATTATTTTTATATTTAGAGAGGGCTTTAGATTTGGGATATTTTATAATCTGACTAAAAGAATTAATAAGAGTTCTTTAGGTAAAGAAATTGGAAGTTGTTATAAAGAACTTTATTTTCATGAGCAAATATCCTTCTTAAATAAGGATGAGAATTTTAATATCATTATTGAAGATGGATGGTTTCCTTTTATCAAACTAATAAATTCTGAATTTAATGAGATTATAAAGTTATATCAAAGTGAAAAAGAAGCTTCTAAACGGAACTACTTTTTACAGGAATTAGTTGCCAAGAAATTTGATAGTAACAAAATATTATCGCTTACAAATAATTGGTGGCAAAAAGAACAATTTTCCGCAAAGAAAAAGTTTATAGAAGCTGGGATAAATTGCTTTTTAGAGGGGAATTATATTAGTTGTTTAAGTACTCTGTATCCAATAATTGAAGGTATTGTCGGTATCGACTATTTTAATCAAAATGGAAGAAAACCAAAATTTAAAGAGTTGGTCGAATATATTCAGGAAAAAGCTGATATTAAATATTCATGTCCTAATTCTTTAGCGTATCCGAGAGAGTTTTATGATTATTTAAATAAGGTTGTATTTAAGAATTTTAATTTAGAGACTGGGGATGTTGATTTATCACGACATTCAGTATTGCATGGATATGCCAGTGAGGAAGATTTTAATATGACTAGATCATTACAGTTAATTCTTACTCTTGATCAAATTAATTTTTATTTATGATAGAAGTATAAACTTATGTTTATTGAAAGAAGTGAATTTAAAATGGAAGATCTTTAATTAAATCATTACTTTTATATAGAATTCTGATTAGCATTTATATTAGCTGCTAGAGATTTTTTGATTATAGTTTTTAGAAGCTTTTTATGCCTATGATTAGGGTTCTTTCTTAGACAGTCTAACGCATATTGCTGTAATATAACCAGAGGTAGAGTTATATCATCTCTCATTTTGATAGATCTCTCTTTGACAGGATTTGCATGCAAGAAGTTCTCATCTTTTTCAGTTACAGCTAACAGATATTTTTTAGCTAATTGATGCTCATCGAACAATTGTTGCCAAAAGGCACTGTACTTAGGATCTTTACTTATATGCTTTGTAATATTGAAATTTGTTTGAGCGATACTTTGTAGGGCATTATCAAATATTCCTTTGATTATAAGTGAGCGTTTATATATTTTTTGTAGTGCGGTTAGATTGTCGTTATCTTTTGTTACTACGGTACTTATAGCTGTCCCTAAGCCATAAAATGCCAAGATACTCTGTCTCATTTGCGTCCAAGCAGCACCATAAGGTATAGCTCGAAGATCATCTAGTTTAAATTTATCGCTAGAGTTTCTTTTAGCGGGGCGAGATCCGACATTCATTTCACTAATATATTTCAAAGGAGTGATTTTGGTAATATAGTCAATAAATTGCGGATGATTTTTTAGATTTATATAGGTATCGAAAGATAGTTTTCCTAGCTCATTTATAAGAGAAGTTTCTGTAGGGTTAAGTCTATGTGCATTGTGTAAGTTTAGTTTGCCATATAAGCCAGATGTCAAAATTTGCTCAAGATTATATTGAGCGCTATTGGTATTACCAAATTTTGAAGAGATACTTTGTCCTTGGATAGTTATCTGTACATCGTGGTTTGAGACAACATTAGATAGTCCTTTGTAGAATAGGAACATATCTCCACCTCCACGTGAAGGAGGGCCACCACGACCATCAAAAAATATTGGTTTGATACCTTTTGAGCTAAGGTATTTGCTCAGGGCTCTTTTTGCCTCGAGGATAGACCAGTTAGCCATGAAATAACCACCATCTTTGGTACCATCAGAGAACCCGAGCATAATAGTTTGAGTATTTTGCCATGCTTTGAGATTGTCTGTATAGAGCTGTATTTTGAGTAGTTCATCAAGGATCTTTGTCGAATTTTTGAGATCCTCCATAGTCTCAAATAAAGGTACTACTTCAATTTTTATTTTACTATTAGTATCTATATCTTTGTTAAAAAGTTTAAATATTGTCAAAACCTCTAAGATACTTACAGTAGAGTCAGCATTACTTATGATATATCTTTGAATAGCATCGTAACCATTTTGTTGCTGAATATACTGTATCACTTCAATAGTCTCTAGAAGTTCTTTAGCTAGATCGCTGTTGACTTCTAGTTCTTTAAAAGATTTTTGTTTAGCAAGTTCGACAAGGTGTTTGACTTTCTCGGAGTCACTGAGTGCTTGATAGTCAAGGTTATAGTTCTCACTAAAAAGTTTATTAAAAAACTGATTATGTATTTTGGCATTTTGACGAATATCCAATTTAGCAAAATGAAAGCCAAAAATTTTGACCTTTAGGATAAGATTATCTAGTTTATCGACAAACAAAGAGTCATATTCACTATCTACGACATTTTTTACTTTGACTAAATTATCCAAGAATGTTTGTGCGTTAGTATATTTATTAGTTTTTAGTCTTTTGCGTATTTTTGTAAGCTCTTCATGGACATTTTCAAAAGTAAGTTTTTTGATTAATCTCTTTAGGTCTTTATTGTAGCTATTTAATACATTTGTTCTTAAGTGTTTAGAAACTTTTTTGGTAACACTTGCTGTCACAAAAGGGTTACCATCACGGTCTCCACCTGGCCAAAATCCAATTTCAATATTAGTATTATCATTAGTTAGTTTATGTTGGATTTTTGGAATCACATTATAAAAAATATTATTTAAATACCATATTATCGAAACAGCCTCATCTTCAGGTGTTGGTTTAGTTTTATTGCTGAATTTAGTTTTTCCCATTTGTAGGAAAATATCCTGAATTTTATTTATATCATTGTCGATAATCGCCTTTTTTAGATCATGGATAATCGGTAATACTAATTTTGCATAAAATTGCGTAGGATGAGCTGTGAGTACAAGTCTTGTTTTATACTCTTGTAAGGCTCTACTTAGAGCGTTTTGTTTATCGTGTCGTTCGACTCTTCTAGCTAGCCTTGTGATACTATACTCACCATTTAAATCATGTGTTTTGGCATAAGCAGCTTCTTCAAGAGCATCTATCAAGACTGTTTGTCGTTCAATATAGCGTATGAATTTGACAAAGATTTGAAGCTTTTGCTCTTCTGACATTTCAGGATATAGATTTTCAATAGTCTCTATTGGGTCTTTAGCATTTTCAATGAGATCTTTACAGATATTAGCAAATGTAGCTAACATTGCATTCGCATTGTGTTCTTTATCAAGAGGAGTACTCAAAAAAAGACCGTTTAGCATCTTATACTTAAGCTCAACTTCAGACCTATAGTTTTCTACTAGTTCATTTTGGATCGAATAAAATGACATTGGCAACTCCTCAAATTTATAAAAACATATAAATAAACATTTAAAACTATTTGGTATGCAGAGTATATATTTATATGCTTATTTTGATAATTTTCTATAATTATTACTTTAGTTTTGTACTAATGAATAAGAGCTTATTAAATAACTGTCTTGAAACCATCAAATTTCTAGTTTAATCTTAAAACAATTTTATTTGCATGATATTTTAAATTGGGAATTTGTAGATATGAAAAAATCTTTTGTATTGCTTGACTATGTTTTGAAAAACTTGTTTACAGCAATATTTTGGTTTGTTGCTGGTCTTTTTGTTGGTTATTTAGCAGTAAGCTTTGCAGCATCAGAGCATGTTTATAGTGTTCTAAAATCTTATGGTTTTGTTTGGATGTCAATATATGGGGCTATTAAGATTTCGGGAGTGCTTAGTATTATTTTTGCTATTATTTTTGCTGTATTTGATGAAAATAAAAAGTTTTTGATAATACCGATGATAGTTACCGTCGCTGTTTTATATTTTATTCAATATTTTTTGACTCATTTCATATTTCACTGTCTAGCATAAGATTATGTTGAATCAACTTGCTGAAAATATCTGGGTTGTAGATGGTGGAGCCGTTCCTTTTTTTGGTCTTCCGTATACGACAAGAATGACGATTATAAGGCTTGAGAATAATGATTTATTTATTCACTCCCAATTAAGCCAAATAATGAGTTAATGCAAGAAGTATCAAAGCTTGGTAATATTAAGTATCTAATCTCCCCAAATAAAATTCATCATCTATTTTTACAAGATTGGTTAGAGCTTTATCCTAATGCCGAGGTATATGCTTCACCAGATCTTAGAGAAAAAAGAAAAGATATTAACTTTAAAGCCGATTTAAAAGATTCTCCAGAACCTGAGTGGCAAGATGAAATTGACCAGCTAATATTTAAAGGTAGTAGGGTAATGCAAGAGGTTGTGTTCTTTCACAAGCCATCTAAAACTTTGATACTTACAGATCTTATAGAGAATTTTGATGAGAACTACTTTACAGGATTTAAAGGCATGATAGCTAAGTTATCAGGTATAGTTGCTCCAAACGGTAAAACTCCTATAGATTGGTGAATGTCATTCTTTTTTGGTAAAAAACAGGCTAGAGAGTGTTTTGAGAGAATCTTGGCTTGGCAACCTAAGAGAATAATTGTTGTTCATGGTAAAAATATTGAAACAAATGCTGTAGACTTTCTTAAAAAATCATTTAAATGGCTAGGGAAGTAAATTAATGATCCATGTAGCAGCTTTTGTCGCTATCAAAGATAATAAAATTCTTTTGACTAGAACTAGAGATAATACTATTTGGTATCAAGCAGGTGGCAAAATTGAGCAAAATGAAACACCCATCCAAACTATTGTAAGAGAGCTGAAAGAAGAGTTAAGTCTGGAGCTTACAGCAGATGATATGCGTTATTTGGGGAACATAACTACGGATAATCATGATAGAACCACAACGGTATCTTTAGAGTGTTTTACAGCCGATATTAATCAAGAAATTAAGCCGTGTGCTGAAATTTCTGCAATCAAATGGTTTGACTTTGATGATACTGAGTTCGTTGCACCAGCTGTATTAGAGGTTATTACGAAATACAAAAGTGGTGAATGGCAGATATAGATATTTTAGGTATTCTTTTAGACTTTAAATCATAATTTTTTCAAATACGTATTTAAATGATTAAATAAACTCATAAGCTAGTATAAACTTGTTTCAAATTGCTAATGAATTATCAAAAAATATGCAAAGAAAAGAGCTATTAAATGCAGTTAAGAGAATAGTTGTAAAAGTTGGGACTAGTACTCTAACTCATCAAACAGGCTTACTAAATATTTATCGAATAGAAAAGCTAATTAGACAGTTATCAGACCTTCATAATCAAGGCTATGAAGTAATACTTGTAACATCAGGAGCTGTTGGTGCGGGTATGGGTAAGTTAGGGCTGCAACAAAAGCCAAAAACTCTACCTGAGAAGCAAGCTGTAGCAGCAGTAGGGCAAGTGGCTTTGACTCATTTATATCAAAAGCTTTTCTCTGAATATGGTAAGAATATTGCTCAGTTGCTTCTGACAAAAGATGATGTTGCTAATAGAGAAAGATACCTAAATGCACGAAATGCTTTTTCAGCTTTATTGGCAAAGGGAGTTACCCCAATCGTTAATGAAAATGATGCGGTAGTAGTTGATGAGATTAAGGTTGGTGATAATGATACTTTATCGGCATTAGTTGCGAATTTAATAGATGCTGATTTATTGATTATTCTCTCGGATATTGATGGTCTGTATACAGCAAATCCACGTATAGATAGCTCAGCAAAACTTTTAAATATTATCCCAGAAATTTCAGATGATATTCGAGCTATGGCTGGTGACGTGGGTTCTAAATTTGGTACAGGAGGCATGGCTACTAAGATTAAGGCGGCTGAGATTGCTGTGGCTGGTGGTGTTAATATGGTTATTGCCAGCGGAGAAGATCCTAAAATTCTTTTGGAGATAATATTAGGTCATGATATCGGGACATTATTTACAAAAAATAACAAAAAAGAAATTACAGCTAAAAAGCATTGGATAACATACAGTAGTCACAAACGTGGAGAAATTATAATCGATAAAGGAGCTGTTACGGCGCTAAAACAAAACAAGAGCCTTTTACCATGTGGAATTATTTCAATTAATGGAGATTTTCAAAAGGGCGCTACGGTCATTGTTTGTAGTGAAGATATTCAAGAAATAGCCACTGGATTGGTTAATTATTCATCACAGGATTTAGCAAAAATCAAAGGACATAAAAGTTATGATATTGCTAATATTTTAGGGCATTGTGATTATAATGAAGTTGTCCATGTTGATAATATGTTTTTAAAGGAGTGTTAGATGAGCTTATCTATCGTAGAAATGGGTAAAAATGCTAAGCAAGCTGCAAAAGAGTTAGCTCAAGCAAATACAGAGTTTAAGAATAATGTGTTACATCAGTTAGAAAAATCATTGTTAGACAATGCTGAGTATATTTTGCAACAGAATCAAAAAGATCTAGATAATGCTAAAAAAAATAATTTATCAAAAGCATTTGTTGATAGATTAACACTAACTCCGGCACGAATAGAATCTATGGCTCAAGGGGTTAGACAAATTGCTGACTTTGCAGATCCTATAGGCAAGGTTGAGAAAGGCTTTAAGCACCCTAAAGGAATGACAATCTCTCAAGCTAGAGTGCCATTAGGTGTAATTGCGATGATTTTTGAATCACGCCCAAATGTAACTATAGATGCTGGAGCATTAGCATTAAAATCAGGTAATGCTATTATCCTTAGAGGTGGTTCTGATGCTTTGCATACAAATATTGCTTTGAAAAATATTTTCCAAGAGGTATGTGAAATGCATGGGTTATCAAAAAATATAGTACAGCTAGTCGAGGATGTTGCTAGAGAGCGTGTAACAGAGTTAGTAACACTAGATAAATATATTGATGTGATAATTCCAAGAGGTGGCAAAAGTCTTAAAAAGGCTATCCAACAGCAGGCTACTGTTCCAATGATAGAAACAGGGGCGGGGATTTGTCACACTTATATTGATGAGTTTGCAGATTTAGATAAAGCTATAAAGATAGTTATAAACGCAAAAACCCAGCGCCCTGGAGTTTGCAATGCCTTAGAAACTCTTTTAGTTCATCAAAATATAGCGGAGAAATTCTTACCTAAGTTAGAAATAGAGCTTGCTAAATACAACGTTGAACTAAGAGCCAATAATGAGAGTTTAAAATATCTAGAAAATGCTACACTAGCGACTACAGAAGATTGGGATACTGAATATTTAGATTTAGTACTTTCTATCAAAACAGTGGCAAATATTAATGAAGCTATAGAGCATATTAATACCCATGGTAGTATGCATTCAGAGTGTATAGTTACTGAAAATTATACAAATACAGAGATTTTCTTAAATGAAGTAGATGCCGCAGCTGTATATGCCAATGCTTCAACTAGATTTACAGATGGTTCTGAATTTGGTTTTGGCGGCGAGATTGGTATTAGTACGCAGAAGCTTCATGCTAGAGGACCAATGGGTATCAATGAACTTACAACTCTAAAATATATTATTAGAGGAAATGGGCAGGTTAGGGGATAGTCTTATTTTACTAGTATAGATTTATCTACATTATTGATATCTGTGAAACCACAAAATGCCATAGTTTTATCCATTTCTTGATGGAAAATTTCAAGTACTCTGTAAGCACCTTGTTCGCCATAAGCACCAAGACCGTAAACCATTGGTCTACCAATTAATCCAGCTTTAGCTCCGAGAGCTTTTGCTTTGAGTAAATCTTGACCGCTACGAATACCACTATCAATTAGAACTTCAAGCTTTGGATCTACTGCATCAACTATCTCTTCAAGCATAGATATGCTAGAAGGCGCTCCATCTAATTGGCGACCGCCATGATTTGAGACTACTATTGCATCAGCACCAGTATTTTGCGCCATAACAGCATCTTGTGTACCCATAATCCCCTTGATAATCATTGGACCATTCCATTGTTTTTGTACCCACTCGACATCTTGCCAATTTAGGCTTAAATCAAATTGTTCATTTGTCCATTTACCAAGAGATGCAAAACCACCTTTATTTTCAGCGTGATTTGCAATATTACCAAAGGTTCTATTTTTGGTTTTTAACATATTCAAGCACCAGTATGTTTTAGTACTTAGGTTAATTAGATTTTTAAGAGTAGGTTTTGGAGGTACTGTTAAGCCATTTTTTATATCGGCATGGCGGTTACCTAGCATTTGTAGGTCAGCAGTTAGTACTAGGGCACTACAACCAGCATGCTTTGCACTTGCTATAAGATTTGCCATAAACTTTCTATCTTTCATCATATACAACTGAAACCAAAAAGGTTTGGTTGTATGCTTAGCTACTTCTTCTGTAGAGCAGATAGACATTGTCGATAATGTAAAAGGAATACCAAATTCTTCAGCTGCTTTGGCAGCATGAATCTCGCCATCTGCATGTTGCATTCCAAGTAGACCAACTGGAGCAAATGCTAAAGGCATACTGTATTCTTGTCCAAGAATTTTGGTTTTTAATGATCGATGTTGGATATCAGTTAGTACTTTTTGCCTAAAAAAGTATTTATCAAAATCTTTTTGATTATGCTCTAGAGTTTTTTGTTGCCATGAGCCTGATTCACAGTAATCAACAAACATTTTAGGGACTCTACGATGATAAATTTTACGCATATCATCAAGAGATGTGATTTTTAGTAGATTTTTTTTCATAAAAGCTTTCTCAACTATAATGATATTTTTATCAAAACCGTAGTGTTAATGTAATAAGCTAAATTTCTGTAAATATTTTATCTTCAGGTAGTCTAGATTTTGGTAATTTAGCATTAAAATCTTCTTCTGAAGCATAACCAACAGTTACAACCACGGATGTTTTATAACCTTTTTCTCTTAGATTAAATTCTTCGTCTATTATATTAGCTTCGATACCTTCCATTGGCGTAGCATCTATTTTCAGTGCGGATAATCCTAATAGAATATTACCAAGGGCAATATAAAGCTGCTTTTCTGTCCAAATCTGTAATTCTTGTAGTTTGTCTTTGTATGCTAGAGCAAATTTTTTGCGTACATCTCTTTGCATATTTTCAAAATCTGAAGTAGGAAATCTACCATCTTTACGCTCTTGATCAAGAAGTAGCTGTAGATATTTATCATCGATATCAGTTTTTAGGCAAAACACTATAGCCAAAGCACAGTCTTTAATATTTGTTACATTTTTTGGGTGTATATTTTCAGCAGCTTTTGAAATTTTGGCTTTTGCCTTATCAGATGTTGCTAGGATAAAATGCCATGGCTGTGAGTTTACACTTGACGGTGTGAATCTTAGCAAGTCTTTTATTTGTTGGATTTGTTCAGAGTTTAACTTTTTTGTTGGATCATAAGCTTTTGTAGTGTAGCGAGTTTTGGCATATTCGACGATATTCATAATTAAAAAGTAAAATTTTATCAAAAGATTAACTCAGTATATTTGATTCAAAAATATACAACAATGTTTTTTGAGTTATAGACTCATCTTAAAGTTATTTAGCAATTAACCCTTACAGGACATTTCCAGTTAAAGTTTTCTGGTAGCTTAGTTATTATTTTTGGGAAATCTTTTTTTAGAAATATTATTAGTGAAATTGATCTTAAAGTTTTTATATACATTAGTAACATAAATATTGAGATCATAGTTTCATAGAAATATCTCATTATTTTTATACTGCCTTTTATTTCAAAGTTTAGATAGATGATTTTATCAAAGACTATTAACACTAAAAATGCTAATAGTGTTAAAAGTATAAACGTAATGAAACTAGTTATTACTTTCCTTAGGATTTTTAAACTTGGAGTAATATAAAAAGTATTGTTTTTATTATCAAAAATAACGGCTTTTAGTTTGTTTAATTTTTTTATTTCTTGAAAAGAAAGATACTCAGTAAGTTTATTTAGTAAGTAAATATCTCTAAATCTCGGTGGAGCTATTGCAAATTCACGCTTGAGAAAGTTTTTATGATCTATCTTAAATTGCAAATACAAAGCTGCTCTAGCGATAGGGTCTGTAGTAGAGTTTATTTTCTCTATTATTTCAGCCATATCTTTTATCTTATGATGACTAAAGACATTTACTTTCTCAGTTTCACCAAATAAAAAATTAAGTGCATAATAGAGTATTGCTACAGGGATAACTAATAGTAACTTGTAGTTAGGATCAATCAAAAATTCAAATAATTCCATGGTAACTGATATCCATAATTAGCTTATAAGCAATATTTAATATTCTTTAGTTACTAAATTCAATAGTGATCTATTATGCTATTTGTTAAGTTTGTTTTTAGTGTTATTGATGTTATCTTAGATTTATCAAGATGTTCACTGTGGGTGATGGCTTTGTATAGAATAGAAACTGATAGTATGGGGGAAGTCAAAGTTGATGACAGATATTATTGGGGTGCTCAAACTCAGCGATCTATAGAGCATTTCTCTATAGGTAAGGATTTGATGCCTATAGAAGTTATCAAGGCTTTAGCCATTATCAAAAAAGCAGCGGCAATTACCAATAATGAGCTAGGTGTTTTGCCTACAAATAAGCAAGATATCATTGTTACAGTTTCTGATGAGATAATTTCTGGCCAGTTTGATAATCATTTTCCATTACATGTTTGGATGACCGGTAGTGGTACGCAGTCAAATATGAATGTCAATGAGGTTATTTCAAACAGGGCGATTGAGCTACTAGGTGGCAAAAAGGGTAGTAAATATCCTATTCATCCAAATGATGATGTCAATATGTCACAATCATCGAATGATGCCTTTCCAAGTGCAATGTATATCGCTACGGCTTTTGAGATAAATAAGCAATTATTGCCAGCTCTCGAATACATGTATGAGGATCTAAAAAGAAAGAGCAATGACTGGCGAGCTATCGCTAAGATTGGCAGAACTCATATGCAAGATGCTGTGCCGCTAACTCTCGGACAAGAATTTTCAGGCTATGCAGCGCTACTTGAGAAAAATATTCAAAGAATCAAAGAATCTTTAAAAGGTGTATATGAGATAGCTCTCGGTGGAACAGCAGTTGGTACTGGCTTAAATGCACCTAATGGTTTTGCTGAAATTGTAGCAAAACATATTGCTTCTATTACTGGGTTACCATTTGTTACAGCCACAAATAAATTCGAGGTGCAAGGTTCACATGACGCTTTAGTTGCGATTATGGGTCAGCTCAAAACTTTAGCAAATTCACTATTTAAGATTGCTAATGACATTCGCCTATTAAGCTGTGGCCCTAGAGCAGGGTTTCATGAGTTGTTAATTCCTGAGAATGAGCCTGGATCATCAATTATGCCAGGAAAGGTTAATCCTACACAATGTGAAGCTATGGCAATGGTTGCTGCTCAAGTAATGGGTTATGATGTTGCTGTTGGTATCGGCGGTTCTGCAGGATATCTTGAAATGAATGTCTATAAGCCCTTGATTATTTTTAATATTATTCAATCGATTAAGATTATTTCAGATAGTTGTGTGAACTTTACAAAATATCTTTTAGAAGGAATGATGCCAAATCATGACAAAATAGATTCTTATCTCAAAAACTCATTGATGCTTGTTACAGCTCTTAGTCCAGTGATAGGCTATGATAAAGCTTCTAAAATGGCGCATTATGCAGATAGTAACAACTTATCGTTAGCTGAGGCAAATAAAGCTCTTGGTTTTTTGTCTGAAGAGGAGTTTAGTCGAGCCGTTGATCCATACAAAATGACAAAAGGTGGTATTATATAATGGATAACTCTTTCCAAAAACAGTATCCTAATTCGATCTGCTAACTCTTGCAAGAAACCTATTTCTAGTTTAATCTTTAAGCAATTTTATATTCAAGGTACTTATTATATGATCACAACAAGATTTGCACCAAGTCCAACAGGTTTTTTACATGTTGGGGGGGTGCGTACAGCGCTTTTCAGTTGGCTTTATGCTAAGAATAAAAAAGGTAATTTTATCTTAAGAATCGAAGATACTGATTTAGAAAGGTCTACTCAGGAAGCAGTGGATGCGATTTTGGATGGTATGAGCTGGCTTGGGTTAGAAAATGATGGCGAAATTTACTATCAGACAAAGCGTTTTGATAGATATCATGAAGTTATTAAGCAATTGATAATAGAAGGTAGGGCATATTATTGTAATTGTTCTAAAGAAAGGCTGGATGAGCTAAGAGAGTACCAGCAAGCAAATAATCTTAAAACTGGTTATGATGGTAAATGTCGTGATACAGGCTATGTGCCAAAAGAGGGCGATAGTTTTGTAGTTAGATTCAAAAATCCTACTGATGGAGTTGTAAGTTGGGATGATGCTGTAAAGGGTAGGATTTCAATTGCTAATCAAGAGCTTGATGACATGATTATCCAAAGAGCAGATGGTTCACCTACTTATAATTTTTGTGTGGTTGTTGATGATATGGATATGGGTATTACACATATTATTCGTGGAGATGATCATGTTAATAATACTCCTAAACAAATCAACATATACAAAGCCTTAAATGTTAATGTCCCAGTATTTGCACATGTGCCAATGATTCTTGGCCCAGATGGAGCAAAGTTGTCTAAGCGACATGGCGCGGTTAATGTTATGCAGTATCGTGAAGATGGTTATTTACCTCAGGCTATACTTAATTATTTAGTTAGACTTGGGTGGTCGCATGGGGATCAAGAGGTTTTTTCTATAGATGAAATGATAGAATCCTTTAATTTGGAGCACATCAGTGCATCGCCATCACGTTTTGATTTTGAGAAACTTAAATGGTTAAACAAACACTATATTAAAGAGTCTAACTTTGAAGATATCAGAGATGAAGTTGAATACCATTTTGTCAAAGCTGGTTTGGATATCGCTAACGGCCCTGAGCTTCAAGATCTAGTAGCTGTTATGGCAGAAAAAGTTGACACTCTAGTAGAGCTTACAGAAAAATCAAGCTACTTTTATAGTGATGATATTACCTATGATGAAAAAGCTGTTAAAAAGCATATTAAAGCGACAACAGGTGATATATTTGTTAAGCTTTTAGAAAACTTCGAATCTTTGGAAACTCAGCAATGGCAAGATCCAGATACTTTGCATAACGTAGTTGCATCAACAGCAGAGCAGTGTGAAGTTGGTATGGGTAAAGTTGGTATGCCATTACGTATTGCTATTACAGGATCGGGACAATCACCTGATATTGGTATTACTCTGAAGCTTTTGAGTAAAGAAAAAGTGTTGTCCAGACTGCAAAAAGCAATCAAAGAGCTTTGTAATTCATAAAAAAGCAAAAATATTAACAAAATGACTTGACTAAGTTATGAAAGTCATTATAATACACATCATATCGCTGAAGACAGTGATTAAAAGTCTTAAGTCCCGTTCGTCTAGAGGCCTAGGACACCGCCCTTTCACGGCGGCAACAGGGGTTCGAATCCCCTACGGGATGCCAAATTTAAAAAGCCACCTTGAGTGGCTTTTTTTATGTCTATTAGAAAAGGTTTGAGATTTTTTTAAAACTTTTTCTAATGTGTTCCTTAATTACTATAGTTTTTAGGACTCTTATATTTTTCTAGGGCTATTCATTATGTGTTTATATATTGCAGTCCGGTAACAACTTACTATGAATATTGCTTGTATAGGTGGTACAACTATCTCTATGCAATAGATATGGTTTATGAAGATTAAAGAAATAAAATATAGTAAGAGGAGAGGGCTTTATAAGTAAATTATATAGTTGGATCTATTTATGAAAGAGGGGGTAGGTTGTATATTTATCCTGTTTATTAGCGTTATCTTTGATATGAACATCAGAACAATAATTTATAATATATTAAATTATTTGTATATAAAAGTTTGATTTTTTTAAGTTAACTTAATATAATAGTTAATTCTACTTTAACTTAGACTAATAGGAATGTGTGGTAAATAATGATGAAAAAAATAATAGGGTCTTTATTGTTTTGTGGAGCAGCTTTTGCATTTGGTTCTAATGTTGATTGGCCTCAAAAGACAAAGCTTGGTTATGTTGAAAACTTAAACTATGTTTCTGAAAATTATAAGACAACTCCATCATACCGAGAAATGGCAGAAAATAATTATAATGTTGTAGTTGTTTCTTTTTTAACGGTTGAGGGGACTAATGTAGGTTTTTTTGACAATCAGTGGAACTATGGTGGATATGCTCCATATACTGATAAGCAAGCTTTTATAAGTGCCGTTGATGATTTTCATAACTCCAGAGATGGAGCTAAAGTTTTAGTTTCTACTGGTGGATGGGAGAATCAGTGGAAGCCTGATGTTTCTCAGGTTGATTTAGTTGCAAATAATATTGTGAATTTTTTAGCAGAGCACCATCTTGATGGTATAGATTTCGATTTAGAGAAAGATGCTAATTCTAGTGCTGAATTGTTGCAGCCAGTAATATCAAAAATGAAAGATTTGGCACAACAGAGATCTAGTGAATTTCCTTATGGTTTTTTTGTGACAGCAGCACCACATTTAAAAAAACCTATTGGATGGGCGGGTGCAACAGCTCCATTTATGGATGTTGTTGTTTTGAAAGATAATCAAGGACATTCTTTGTTTGATGTGGTTATGCCTCAAGCTTATAATAATGACGATTTAGGTGAAAAAACAGAGTTGGATAATTTTAAATATATAAAAGAAGAGTTACCGAACGATGTTAAAATTGTAATATTAAAGCCTGGTAATCCAGCGATGGAACATTCGGCTGTTGGATATAAACACCCTAGCAAATTAAAGCCAGAGCTTCAAGCAATAAAAGATGATCAGTTTGTGGGGGTTGGTTTTTGGACTGCAGCTGCTGATAAATATACAGAGGATAAGAGCACTCGTAAGTGGAGGATGTTCGATGTCTTCGATATTGACTGATTCTGTGAAAATAATACACTTGGGTTGAGTGTTTTAAATTAGAGATGATATTTATTTGAGGGAGTTATTTTTGATTGTGCTGGTAATGCCGTAGTATATGGCTCCATACTTTCAGTTATTACACTGTTTGGCGATACTCTGCAGTGTTTGCCAATAGTTATATCACCTAAGATTTTAGCACCAGCTCCAATTATTACTTCATCTTCAACTGTTGGGTGACGTTTTGTGTATCTCAGCTTTGGATTTCCAGATGAACCAAGAGTTACGCCATGATATAGTGATACATGATTTCCAACTATTGCTGTTTCACCAATTACAATACCCATGCCATGATCAATGAAACAGTATGAGCCGATAGTTGCCCCAGGATGTATTTCGATTCCTGTTAGAAATCTAGATATATGAGACAGGAGTCTGCCCAAAAATTTTAATTTACAACGCCATAGTAGATTTGCGGGTCTATGAAGCAATATTGCATGTAACCCAGGATAAGCAAATATTGTCTCAAGAATGCTTGGAGCAGCAGGGTCTTGATCTCGATAGTATTGTATTAGTTTAATCATGGTGTCTCTAAGCGTTGTTGTGGTTTTATTATACTATTATAAAATCGATGTTTTAGCCATCTAAATAGGGTAGAATATTAATTGTTATTTGTATAGAGTATCAAAAGGTTGTGCTATGAATATATCTGACAATTTCAGTGAAACTATTGGTAAAACTCCATTGCTTAGGTTACATAAAATTGAGAGGTTGTTTGACTTAAAAGCCAAGTTGATTGCTAAGTTAGAGTTTTTTAATCCGCTCTCATCTGTAAAGGATAGGGTAGCTCTGAATCTTATCGAAAATGCTGAAAAGGTTGGCGATATAAAGCCTGGTGCTACAACTTTGATAGAGTCAACGTCAGGCAATACCGGGATTGGACTGGCATTTATTGCTGCTGCAAAAGGTTATGATCTAATTATTACTATGCCAGAGGCTGTATCGGTTGAAAGACGAAAATTAATACAACACTTTGGAGCCAAGCTTATCTTAACTCCTGCGGCAGAGGGTATGACTGGAGCAATTGCCAAAGCCAATGACTTGTTAAAAGAATTAAAAGATAGTGTTATATTGGGTCAGTTTACTAATCCAGCTAACCCAGAAGCACACAGGGCTTCAACAGCCTTGGAAATCTGGCAAGATACTGATGGTGAGATTGATATTTTAGTTGCAGGTGTAGGTACGGGTGGTACCATTACAGGTGTTGCCGAAGTTCTCAAGCATAAGAAATCTAGCTTTAAGGCAGTGGCTGTGGAACCTACATCTAGTCCTGTTTTATCCGGTGGTAAATCTGGTCCGCATAAAATTCAAGGTATAGGTGCTGGCTTTGTTCCAGAGATTCTAAATACATCTGTGATCGATGATATTGTTACAGTTAGTGATGTGGATGCTTTAGAGTATGCTCGTTTAGTGGCGCGTGAAGAGGGTGTGCCTGCTGGTATCTCATCAGGTGCAGCATTGAAAGCGGCAATTGAAATAGCACAACGTATAGAGAATGAGAATAAATTGATAGTAGTTATCTTTGCGTCTAGTGCCGAGAGATACCTATCGACAGCTTTATTTGTCGAAGATTAGATAGAGGTTTTTTCATACACGGCAAATGAGAAGTCAAACTCGTTTTTGTCATCTTTTTTGAATTGTTTATGGCCTATGCGTTTGTATTTAGATTTATCCCACTTAGGGAAGAAAGCATCAAGATCACTCATTTCTGTGTCGACTTCAGTTATATATAGTCTATCGGCATATTGCAAAAATTCCTCATAAATCTGAGCACCACCAATTACAAAAATCTCATAATGAGGTTTTGATTGCGCGAAGTTTAGGATTTCTTGAACACTGTTAATTATTAAACATTTGTCCTGCTTGTAGTCTTTATCTCTAGTTAGTATGATATTTTTACGGTTAGGGAGTGGGCGACCAATTGATTCAAAGGTTTTTCTTCCCATTACTATATAATTATCCTCAGTTATCTTTTTAAAGTTTTTAAGATCTTCAGAAAGTTTCCAAGCTAATGTATTCTCTTTGCCTATCCCGAGGTTTTTATCATAAGCCACTATTAGTGAAATCATTTTGATGTTAGGTTTTTACAATTATTTTGCAATATTTTAGCATTTTAAATAAATATAAAATACCTTTTGTAATTTATAAATTAAGTGTGATAAAATTTTACGGCTTGTATATTATAAGCAGAATGTTTAATTAATAAATCATGTATCTTTTAACCAAAAGTTATGTCAAAGGGTGTCGGTTTCGATATTTGGCGTGACTAAGATACTAGATATAACCCAAATAAGGAAAATCAAAATGTCTTTAATGAAAGAAATGTTATCTGCTGGTGTTCACTTTGGACACAAAAAAGCTTTCTGGAACCCTCAAATGAAAGAATACATCTTCGGTATTAACCATGGTGTACATATTATTAACCTTGAGAAAACAGTTCCTCTTTTCCAAGATGCAGTTAACTTTGTTGGTAAAACTGTAGCTAATGGCGGTAAGGTTCTTTTTGTTGGTACAAAAAGACAAGCACAAGATATCATAGAAGCAGAAGCTAAAAGATGTGGTATGCCATTTGTGAGTCATAGATGGCTAGGTGGTATGTTGACTAACTATAAGACTGTTAGACAATCTATCAAAAGGCTTGCTCAGTTAGAAAAGATGAAAGAAGATGGTACTTTAGATTCATTAACTAAGAAAGAAATGCTTCAAAATATCAGAACTATCGAGAAGCTAGAAAAAGTTCTTGGTGGGATCAAAGAGATGGGTGGCTTACCTGATGCTATCGTTGTTATTGATAGTAACAAAGAGCATATCGCTATTCAAGAAGCTCAAAAATTAGGTATCAAAGTTGTGTCTATCGTAGATACTAACTCAAACCCTGAAGGTATTGATTACATCATCCCTGGTAATGATGATGCTGTTAAATCAATATCTTTCTATATGGCAAAATTTGCAGATGCTGTTATCGATGCACAAGGTTTAGATAGAGCAGTAGAAGCAAAAGCTGAAGAAACTACAGAAGCATAAGAAACAAACAAGGATAAAACAATGTCAAATATTTCTGCTAAATTAGTGAAAGAACTTAGAGAAAGAACTGGTGCTGGTATGATGGAGTGTAAAAAAGCTCTAGTTGCTGCTGCTGGTGATATTGAAAAAGCTGCTGAAGAAATGAGAATTTCTGGACAGGCGAAAGCTGATAAGAAGGCTTCTCGTGTGGCAGCTGAAGGTGTTATCGAAGTTTATGCTGCTGATGGTAGAGCTGTTCTACTTGAAATCAACTCAGAGACAGATTTTGTTGCTAGAGATGATACTTTCAAAGCATTTGCTCAAAACGCTGTGAAAGCTGCTCATGCTGCAAAAGCTACAACTATCGAAGAGGTTTTAGCTGCTAAAACTGAGTCTGGTGAAACTGTTGAAGAAGCTCGTAAATCTTTAATTGCTAAGATTGGTGAGAATATTCAGGTTCGTAGAGTTAAAACTATCGAAGCTGGTAATTTAGGTGCTTATATTCATGGTGGTAGAATCGGTGTTGTTGCTGCTTTAGAGGGTGGTGACGATGAGCTTGCTAAAGATATCGCTATGCATGTTGCAGCTGCCAATCCTCAGTATGTTAATCCAAGCGATGTTCCTGCAGATGTTGTAGAGAAAGAGCAAGCTATTCAAGTAGAGATTGCTATGCAGTCTGGTAAACCTAAAGAAATCGCTGAAAAGATGGTTGTGGGTCGTATGAAGAAGTTCACTGGTGAAGTTAGCTTAACTGGTCAAGATTTCGTGAAAGATCCTAGCATCAAAGTTGAAAAGCTTGTTAAAGACAAGGGAGCTAAAGTAGTTAGCTTTATTCGTCTAGATGTTGGTGAAGGTATCGAGAAGAAAGAAGAAGACTTCGCGGCAGAGGTGATGAGCCAAATCAAAGGTTAATATATGTCTAATGATTCGTTAGAATGTTCTCAAAATGCTCCAAAGCTTAAGAGGGTCCTTCTTAAGTTAAGTGGAGAATCTTTATCGGCAGATCAAAGTTTTGGTATAAATGTTGAATCTGCTGCCCCTATCATAAATCAAATCAAAACTCTTGTTAACGCGGGTATTGAGCTAGCAATAGTTGTTGGTGGTGGTAATATCCTGCGTGGTGGCAGAGCTAATTTTGGTAATAAAATCAGAAGAGCTACCGCTGATTCTATGGGTATGATTGCTACCATGATCAACGCTTTAGCTTTGCGTGATATGCTTATTAGCGAAGGTGTCGATGCCGAAGCTTTTTCAGCAAAAGGTGTCGATGGTTTGTTAAAGGTGGCTAGTGCACATGAATTCAATCAGGAGCTTGCGAAGGGTAAGGTTTTGATATTTGCTGGTGGTACTGGTAACCCATTTGTGACTACAGATACTACGGCTAGTTTGAGAGCGGTCGAGGTTGGTGCAGATGCTTTGTTGAAAGCCACAACTGTTGATGGTGTGTATGATAAGGATCCTAATAAGCATTCAGATGCTAAGCGCTTTGAAAAAGTAACTTTCTCAGAGGTCGTTAGTAAAGAGTTGAATGTTATGGATTTGGGTGCATTTACTCAATGCAGGGATTTTGGTATTCCAATATATGTTTTTGATCTGACTCAGCCAAATGCTTTGATTGATGCTGTTGCTGATTCAAAACATGGTACGTGGGTTACTTTAGACTAATTGATTTTTAAAAAGGATTGTTTTTATGATAAACGAAATTCTAAAAGATGCTGAAAGCAGAATGACTAAGTCTTTAGAGGTTTTAGCAGATGATTTGGCTAAAATCAGAACGGGTCGTGCTCATCCTGATATTTTGGCTCATGTAACTATAGACTATTATGGCTCTGCCACACCGATTACTCAGGTGGCAAATGTTACAGTGCTTGACGCAAGAACGTTGGGTATTACTCCATGGGAGAAAGGCCTTTCTGGGCAAATTGAGAAGGCTATTATGACTTCTGATCTTGGTCTTAACCCAACTAACCTTGGTGATAGTTTGAGAGTTCCAATGCCTGCTCTCAATGAAGAGCGTAGAAAAGAAATGGTTAAGCTTGTTAAGTCTGAAACAGAAAGTGGTAGAGTTTCTATTAGAAATATTCGTCGTGATGCTAATAGTGACATTAAAGAGCTTCTTAAAGAAAAAGAAATAACTGAAGATGAAGCTAAGAGAGCAGAAGATAATATTCAAAAAATTACAGATAAAATGATTGCTCAAGCTGATGCGTTAGCGGTTAAAAAAGAGCAAGATTTAATGGCTGTCTAATTATTAGATTTCTTAATAAAACTTGTATTTCACTCTATTCTTTCTTATTATTTACGTAGTTTAAATATTTATATAAGTATTTGTCATGACCTTGGCTAAGGAAAGTGCTCTTAAGCATGTTGCTATAATTATGGATGGTAATGGGCGTTGGGCTAAAAGTAAGCTAAAGCCGAGAATATTTGGTCATAGAAATTCTATATCTAGTGTAGATGCTTCTATAGAGTATTGTGCTGAGCGTAATATTCAGATGTTGACTCTCTTTGCTTTTGGTCGAGATAATTGGCTTAGGCCTGCTAAAGAAGTTTCTGATTTGATGGATCTTTTCTATAAGACTCTCAAGGATAAGACTCCAAAACTACATAAAAATAATATTGTTCTTAAAGTTATTGGTGATCGATCTAGGTTGCCAGACAAGCTTGTGCGTATGATAGAGTATGGTGAGTCTGTTACAAAAGACAATACTGGGTTGCAGCTTAGGTTGGCAGTTGATTATGCTGGAAGATGGGATATTGTTACTGCTATGAAATCTATCTTTGAAGATGTAAGTAATGGTAAGATGCGTTTGAGTGATGTGACAGAAGAAAATTTTGCTAGTTATACGATCGCTGGCGAGATGCCGGTTGATTTGCTTATTCGTACTAGTGGCGAGGTTAGGTTGAGTGATTTTATGTTGTGGCAGCTGTCGTATGCTGAAATGTATTTTACTGATGTTATGTGGCCTGAGTTTACTAAGTTTGAATTTCAGAAGGCAGAAGAATATTTTAACTCACGCCAGAGAAGATTTGGTAAGAGTGGTGAACAACTTGATAAGAGGGATGTATGAAAGAAAGGATAATAACAGGAGTATTGTTAGTAATTTTTGTTTTTGCGGGGTTTGTGTATGCAAGTGACTATCTTTTTGGTGTTGGTGTCTTTTTAGTTGCAATGCTTTCGGCATATGAGTGGCTAAAGTTCACAAAGATTAGTCAGCAAGAGACAGTTAATTATCTTGTGATATTTATGATAATCTTGTTTGTTGTTTCTGAGTTTTTTGTTTATATTCAGTATGTTTTTCCAATATTTTGGCTGTATGCGATTTATAGGCTTAGTGGTTATGAGCGCCAGAAGTTTGATGCATTGTCTACCAATGAAATGTTGATACTTGGTGTTTTTGCGATTTCGCCATTTGCTGCTTCATTATATGTGTTGCACACCAATTCAATTGCTTGGATATTTATGTTTATTTTGGTTGTGGCTGGGGCTGATAGTGGAGCCTATTTTACAGGTAAAGCAATGGGTAAGCGTAAAATGCTTCCTCGCTTGAGCCCAAATAAAACTATTGAAGGTCTTTTGGGTGGTATGGCTTGTGCGGTAGTTATTGCGGTTATATTTCTTTTATTTATGGATTTGAGCATTTTTGAATATGTATCTATGGTTGTTATTTCGGCTGTGGTTGCTGCTTTGTCAGTGGTTGGAGATGTTTTTGAGAGTATGATGAAGCGAATCGCTGGTGTAAAGGATAGTGGTAATATTTTGCCTGGTCATGGTGGTGTGCTTGATAGGTTGGATGGCTATATGCCTGCCCTGCCTATTTTTGTTACATTGGGTTACCTGGCAGGTGTATTTGTTGTGTAGGAGAGCTGTTTTGAATATAGAGCTAAAAATTTTAAATAAAGACATTGTCAAAGAGGTGCCTGAATATGGCACAGAGGGTTCGGCCGCAGTTGACCTTAGAGCTTGCATATCTCAAAAAGAGTTTTTGAATCCTGGCGAGTGTAAACTTGTTGGTACTGGTATTGCAATTAATATCGCAAATTCAGGCTATGCAGCTATGATCTTACCTAGGTCAGGTTTGGGGCACAAGAAAGGTTTGGTATTGGGTAACGGTACAGGCCTTATTGATTCTGATTATCAAGGTGAATTGATGGTTTCTTGTTTTAACCGTTCTCAAGAAGTTATAGAGATAGAGCCTCTGATGAGATTTGCTCAGCTTGTTATTGTTCCCGTGGTTCAAGCAAAGTTTGATGTTGTAGAAGACTTTTCCCAACAGACAGTCAGGGCGGCTGGTGGGTTTGGTCACACTGGAGTTTGATTTATGTTTTTTAATATTCCAAATATTCTAACTTTTGGACGTTTGTTTCTGATACCTTTTATTGTAATTTGTTATTATTTTGACTTTCCTCATCATCATGGTATTACAGCTACTTTATTTTTGCTTGGGGCAGCTACTGACTGGTTGGATGGCTATTTAGCGCGTAAGTGGGAGCAAACAAGTAAATTAGGTGCTTTTTTGGATCCTGTTGCTGATAAGTTGATAGTGGCTACTGCATTATGTCTTTTTATTGAAATGTATCCTTATTGGTGGGCAACAATTCCAGCAATTATTATGATATGTCGAGAGATTTTGGTATCAGCATTGCGTGAGTGGATGGCTGAGCTTGGTCAGCGTAGTGTCGTTAAGGTGGGTGTTTGGGGTAAGATCAAAACAACAGCTCAGATGGCGGCTCTATTTATATTTTTGATTAAGCCTGCGATAGATTTTAGGTATGCGCTAGATTATACAAGTTTTACTACTTGGTTAATTCTTTTGGGTTTTGTTATGTTATATACAGCAGTGGTGTTGACTATTTATTCTATGTGTAGTTATCTGTATGTAGCATTCAAGTCTGTATTTGCAGCAAAAAAAGCTGATTAATTGGGATTGAAAGCTATTGTGACTCAGAGAAATCTAGATGCCGAGCATTACAGGAATAATTCTAAAATACAGCTTGATTTGGCTCATAGGGCTATAACTTTGTATTCTTTTGCAGGTGATGAGTCTATTTTGGATGTCGGATGTGGTGATGGTAGGTTAACAGCTTATCTGTCCCATAAAACTTCAGCACAAGTTGTCGGTATTGATCCTTCAAGGTCCATGATTGGTTTGGCTGCGAAAAGTTTTGGTAAGAATTTCTATAAGAATTTGGATTTTAGATTAGGGGCTGCTGAAGAGTGTACTCCTGATAAGTATGATTTAGTGACAGCTTTTAATTGTTTACACTGGGTGAGGGACATTGAGAAGTCTTTTGTAAGTATTTATAATAGTTTAAATGATCGAGGGTGTTTTTTATTTCATACTTTCCCCAAAGAGCAGCAATATTTTGATGTTTTTAAGGAAGTTTTAATGACTCCTAGGTGGCGAGTATATGCTAATTCTGCGATGCATAATTATTGGCTAAGTTCTGATGAGTATAGGAGATTGGCATTAGATTTAGGTTTTGTTGTAATCAAGGAAAATATTGAAGGTAGTGAGGCTATTTATACTACAAAAGATGATTTTATCAATTATGTGAGGGGGTGGTTGCAACTATATGTTAAGCTACCTGCGGATGCTGAGCTGAGTTTTATTGAGGATGTGGCGAATAGGGCTAGTTTGAAGCATTCTAGTGGACATGGAGGTTGTAGCATTCCTTATATGTCTATGTCAATGCTTTTAGGTAAGTAAGTTTTATTTTTCTTTTCTTTCTTTTGCTTTTTTGTTATTATGTCTGTCTAATGCTATTTTTGCAGGGATCATATCCTTGTGAGGCATTTGAATCAATTTAAAACAAAACTGATAAAAAACGGAGAATAATAACTAATGGCAACTATTAATCAGTTGGTGAACAACCCTCGCAAGAGATCGGTTGTTAAGTCTAAGGTTCCTGCGTTAAAGGCGTGTCCACAAAGAAGAGGTGTGTGTACTAGGGTGTATACTACAACTCCTAAGAAGCCTAACTCAGCACTTAGAAAAGTAGCTCGTGTAAGATTAACGAGCGGATTTGAGGTAACAAGCTACATTGGTGGTGAAGGTCATAACCTACAAGAGCATAGTGTTGTGCTTATCAGAGGTGGTAGGGTTAAAGATTTACCAGGTGTGCGTTACCACATTGTTAGGGGTGCTTTAGATACTTCAGGTGTTAATAATCGTAAGCACGGTCGTTCAAAGTATGGTACTAAGCGTCCTAAGTCTTAATTTGTGTTTAAAGTTTAACATTTGAAGAAGGTGTAAAAATGTCTAGAAGAAATAGAGCTCCTAAAAGAGATATTCTACCTGATCCTAAGTTTAAGAGTCAGGTTGTTGCTAAGTTTGTGAACCATATTATGCTAGATGGTAAGAAGTCTGTAGCAGAAAAGATTGTGTATGGTGCATTTGATAAAATTAAAGCTAAAGATGCATCCGCTAACGAGGTGGAAGTGTTTGAGAATGCTTTAGAAAGTGTTAGTCCGATGGTGGAAGTTAAGTCTCGTCGCGTTGGTGGTGCTACATATCAGGTTCCTGTAGAGGTTAGACCAGAGCGTCGTCAAACTCTAGGTATGAGATGGATAATTGATGCTGCGCGTAAGAGAAAAGAAAATACTATGGGTGATAGAGTTGCTGCGGAAATTCTAGAGGCTGTAGAAGGTAGAGGTGCTGCTGTCAAGAAGAGAGAAGATACTCATAAGATGGCTGAAGCTAACAAAGCATTTGCTCACTTTAGATGGTAATAGGAGAATAGAAAATGCCTCGTAAAACAGCTTTAGAAAAATATAGAAATATTGGTATCTGCGCTCACGTTGACGCAGGTAAAACAACTACTACAGAGCGTATTCTATTCTATACTGGTCTTTCTCATAAGATTGGTGAAGTGCATGATGGTGCTGCCACTATGGATTGGATGGAGCAAGAGCAAGAAAGAGGTATTACAATTACTTCTGCTGCTACTACAACTTTCTGGTCTGGTATGGATCAGCAGTTTCCAGAGCATCGTATAAATATTATTGACACTCCGGGTCACGTTGACTTTACTATTGAGGTTGAGCGTTCACTACGTGTACTAGATGGTGCGGTAGTTGTCTTCTGTGGTTCATCTGGTGTTGAGCCTCAGTCAGAGACTGTATGGCGTCAAGCTAATAAGTATGGTGTGCCAAGAATCGTATTTGTAAATAAAATGGATAGATCTGGTGCTGACTTTGAAAGAGTGTGTGGTCAGATTAGAACGCGTTTAAAAGCAAATGTTGTTCCGGTTCAGTTAAATATTGGTGCTGAAGAAGATTTCAAAGGTGTTGTTGATCTTATGAAGATGAAGGCTATCATGTGGAATGAAGAAGACATGGGTCTAACTTATGATCTTGTTGATATTCCGGCTGAGCTTCAAGATAGGGCTGAAGAACTTCGTATGGAGATGATTGAGGCTGCTGCAGAAGCTTCTGAAGAGCTTATGGAAAAATACCTTGAAGAAGGCGAGCTTTCTGAAGGTGAGATTAAACAAGGTCTTCGCACTAGAGTGCTGGCTAACGAAATCGTATTGGCATTCTGTGGATCTGCGTTTAAGAACAAGGGTGTTCAAGCTGTGCTTGATGGTGTTATTGAATACTTGCCAGCTCCTAACCAAGTTGCTGCTATCAAATGTGAGACAGAGGATGGTGAGCCAGCTTCTCGTCCTTCATCTGATGAAGAGCCATTTGCAGCTCTTGCGTTTAAGCTTGCTACAGACCCGTTTGTTGGTAACCTAACATTTATACGTGTTTATTCGGGTGTGCTTAAGTCTGGTGATGCTGTATATAACCCTGTAAAAGGTAAAAAAGAGCGTGTCGGTCGTATTGTGCAGATGCACTCAAATAAACGTGAAGAGATTAAGGAAGTACGAGCTGGTGATATTGCTGCTTGTATTGGTCTTAAAGATGTTACTACTGGTGATACTCTTTGTGATCTTGATAAGCCAGTAATTTTAGAAAGAATGGAATTCCCTGAGCCAGTAATTTCTGTTGCTGTTGAGCCTAAGACTAAGGCTGACCAAGAGAAGATGTCTATTGCGTTAGGTAAACTAGCTGCGGAAGATCCATCTTTCAGAGTTAAGACAGATGAAGAGTCTGGTCAAACAATTATCTCTGGTATGGGTGAGCTTCATTTAGATATTATTGTTGATCGTATGAAGCGTGAATTCAAGGTTGAGGCAAATGTTGGTAACCCTCAGGTTGCTTACAGAGAAACTATCCGTGGAACTGTGGATCAAGATAGTAAGTTTGTTCGTCAGTCTGGTGGTAGAGGTCAATACGGTCATGTTGTTGTTAAGTTTGAACCATTGGCTGTTGAGACTAACGATGCTGGTGAAGAGAAAACTTTTGAGTTTGTTGACGAGATTGTTGGTGGTGTGGTACCAAAAGAGTATATTAGCTCAGTTGCTAAAGGTATCGAAGAGCAGATGCAAAATGGTGTATTAGCTGGTTATCCTATGATTGGTGTTAAGGCTACATTGTTTGATGGTTCTTACCATGATGTTGACTCATCTGAGATGGCGTTTAAGATTGCTGCTTCAATGGCTCTTAAAGAGGGTGCTAAGAAAGCAAATGCTTGTATACTTGAGCCAATCATGAAGGTTGAGGTTGTGACTCCTGAAGATTATTTAGGTGATGTTATGGGTGACCTTAACAGAAGAAGAGGTATTATCGAAGGGATGGACGAAAACCCAAGCGGAAGAGTTATTAATGCTCTAGTTCCTCTTTCAGAAATGTTTGGTTATGCTACGAATGTGCGTTCTATGAGCCAAGGTAGAGCATCATTCTCTATGGAGTTTAAGAAGTACTCTGAAGTGCCAAATAATATTGCTGATGAAATAATCAAATCACGTAACTCATAATAAAAGGATATAATTAAAATGGCTATAAATAATCAACGTATTAGAATTAGATTAAAAGCCTTTGATCATAAGCTTATCGATATTTCTACTCAAGAAATTGTTGATACAGCTAAGAAAACAGGGGCTCAAGTAAAGGGACCAATCCCTTTACCAGTTCGTAAAGAGAAATTTACAATTCTTATTTCTCCGCACGTAAACAAAAAAGCAAGAGATCAATATGAGATCAGAACTCACAAGAGATTGATTGATATTGTTGAACCTACGGATAAAACTGTAGATGCTCTAATGAAGCTTGATTTAGCATCAGGTGTTGATGTTCAGATCAGTTTAAGCTAATATATACGATACTTTTTTGGAAATTCCAGAAAATAGTATTAATTAGGTCTCTGCAGTCAATCGTAATTGCAGAGTTAATATAATAATAATAGAGGATATAATAATGTCTTTAGGATTAGTTGGTCGCAAATGTGGTATGACTCGTATATTTACTGAAGATGGTGTTTCTATTCCTGTTACAGTTGTTCAAGTTGAGTCAAACAAGGTTACTCAAGTTAAAACTGCTGAGACGGATGGTTATAATGCTATTCAAGTAACTACTGGTTTAAAAAAGCGTTCTAATGTAAACAAGCCTGCTGCAGGTCATTATGCGAAAGCTGGTGTTGAGCCGGGCAGAGGTTTGTGGGAGTTTGCTATTGATAATGCTTCTGAGTACGAAGTTGGTGCATCTATTGATGCTACTATTTTCGAAGCAGGTCAGAAAGTAGATGTCAGAGGTGTATCTAAAGGTAAGGGTTTTGCAGGTGGTGTTAAGCGTCACAACTTTGCTACTCAAGATGCTACTCATGGTAACTCTCTTTCTCATAGAGTTCATGGTTCTACTGGTCAAAACCAGACTCCAGGTAGAGTATTCAAGAACAAAAAGATGGCTGGTCACTTAGGTAGCGAAAACGTTACTATTCAGTCACTTGAAGTTGTGAGAGTGGACGCGGAAAATGGTTTATTACTTTTGAAAGGTGGTATTCCAGGTTCAGTTGGTGGAGATATTATCGTTACTCCAGCTGTTAAAAGTTAGTAGATAAATATTAATTATACCGGAGAGTTGTTGTGGACTTAAATATAAAATCTTTAGCTGGTGCAGAGGCTGGTGTAGTGGGTGTTGCAGATGGTATATTTGCAGCTGACTATAATGAAGCCCTAATTCATCAGGTTGTTGTTGCTTATATGGCAGGCGCTCGTCAAGGTACTAAAGCTCAGAAGACTAGATCAGAAGTATCTGGTGGTGGAGCTAAGCCTTGGAGACAGAAAGGTACAGGTAGAGCGAGAGCGGGTACGATCCGTTCACCTATTTTCAGAAAGGGTGGTGTTACATTTGCAGCTAAGCCTAAGAGCTATAAGCAAAAAGTAAATCGTAAAATGTATTCAGGTGCTGTTAAATCAATACTATCTGAATTGGTTAGATCTGACAGAATGACTGTTGTTGAGCAGTTGAAGTTAGATACTCCTAAGACAAAAGAATTCAAGACAATTGTTGACTCTTTAGATGTTAAAGATGTTCTTTTTGTTGTTGGTGTAGAAGAGTTTAATGAAAATTTATACTTATCTTCTAGAAACCTTAAGAATGTTGCAGTATGTGATTCTGTGGAAATTAATCCAGTTTCTTTAGTTTGTTTCGAGAATGTTGTATTCACTAAGCAAGCTATTAAAGAAGTAGAGGAGAAACTAGTATGAGTTCTCAAGAAAAATTATTAAAGACAGTTGTTAGACCTCACGTTTCTGATAAGACTTATGGTCTTTCAGATGCTAACTCTACTATAGTGTTCGAAGTAGCAAGAACTGCGACTAAGCAGGATGTGAAAAGTGCTGTAGAGAAGCTTTTTGAGGTTAAAGTTGAATCTGTGAATATCCTTAATGTTAAAGGTAAAGCTCGTAGATTTGGTCGTGTTGAGGGTAGAACAAAGGCTTGGAAAAAGGCTTATGTAAAGCTTGCTGAAGGACATGACATCAATTTTGTTGGTGCAGAGTAACTTAGAGAAGGTTTGTAATCATGATTGAAATAAAAAAAGCTAAACCTACTTCACCTGGCCGCCGCCACGTAGTGAGCGTAAAGAATACAGAATTACACACAGGTAAGCCGTTTAAGGGTTTGGTAGAAGCTAAGAAGAGTAAGGCTGGTAGAAACAATACTGGTAGAATTACAGTTCGTCATCAAGGTGGCGGACATAAGCAGCATTACCGTGTTGTGGACTTTAAAAGAAACAAAGATAATATCGTAGCTAAGGTTGAGAGAATCGAGTACGATCCTAACCGTAGCGCAAATATTGCTTTAGTACTTTATGCTGATGGTGAAAGAAGATATATCATTGCTCCTAAAGGATTAAAGAAAGATATGTCTATAGTTTCTGGTGAAAAAGTAGATGTTGCTGTAGGTAACTGTATGCCATTGAGAAATATCCCTCTTGGTACAGTTATTCATAATATCGAAATGAAGCCTATGAAAGGTGCGCAAATGATCAGAAGTGCTGGTACTTTCGCTCAGTTGGTTGGTAAAGATAATGCTTATGCAATTATTCGTTTAAGATCAGGTGAGATGAGAAGAGTGCTTCTTGATTGTAGAGCTGTTATTGGTGTGGTATCAAATTCTGAGCACAACTTAAAATCTTTAGGTAAGGCTGGTGCGAAGCGCTGGAGAGGAGTAAGACCTACTGTAAGAGGTGTTGCGATGAACCCAGTAGATCACCCGCATGGTGGTGGTGAAGGTCGTACTTCAGGTGGTAGACATCCTGTGTCTCCATGGGGTGTGCCTACTAAAGGTTATAAGACGCGTAAAAATAAGCGTTCTAATAAGTTGATTGTTCAAAAACGTAAGTAATTAGGGAGAAGGTTGTGCCTCGTTCATTAAAAAAAGGACCTTTTGTAGATCATCATCTTTTAAAGAAGGTTTTTGAAGCGCAAGAAAGTAATTCTAAAAAGCCAATCAAAACATGGTCGAGAAGATCATTGATTGTGCCGGATATGATAGGTTTAACTATAGCTGTACATAACGGTCAACAGCATGTGCCAGTTCTTATGACTGAAGAAATGGTAGGTCATAAGTTAGGTGAGTTTGCTGTAACTCGTAACTACCGTGGTCATGCAGCTGATAAAAAAGCTAAGAAGAAATAGTTGGGGTTATACACATGGAAGTACAAGCTAAATTAAAAAATGCTAGAATCTCAGCTCAAAAGGCAAGACTAGTAGCAGACCAAGTCAGGGGCTTACCTGTAGAGCAAGCTATTAATCTTTTGACTTTTAGTAATAAGAAAGCAGCAGTGCTAATTAAAGATGTTTTAAATTCAGCTATCGCTAATGCAGAGCATAATGATGGTATGGATGTTGACTCATTGTTTGTTTCAACTGTATTTGTAGATGAGGGTCCTACTATGAAGCGTTTTGAAGCTAGAGCAAAAGGTCGTGGAAATCGTATTTTAAAAAGAACTTCGCATATCACTGTGAAAGTTGCTGAGAAAAATTAAGAGGTGTAGTAAAAATGGGTCAAAAAGTAAATCCTAATGGAATTCGATTAGGCATAGTAAAAGAGCATAATTCAACGTGGTATGCTGACTCTTCTGACTACGCTACTAAGCTTAATGAAGATATTAAGGTTAGAGAGTTTTTGCATAAAAAACTTGCATCAGCAGCAGTTAGTAAGATTCAAATTGAGAGACCTGCTCAAAATGCTAAAATCACAATACATACCGCAAGACCTGGTATCGTGATTGGTAAGAAGGGCGAAGATGTTGAAAAATTACGTTCTGATGTTAATAAGTTAATGGGTATACCTGTTCAGATTAATATTGAAGAAGTGCGTAAGCCAGAGATTGATGCTAAATTAGTTGCTGATAGTGTAGCTCAGCAATTAGAAAAAAGAGTAATGTTCAGAAGAGCTATGAAAAAGGCTATGCAAGCTGCTATGAAATCAGGTGCTAAAGGTATCAAGATTATGGTTAGTGGTCGTTTAGGCGGTGCTGAGATTGCTCGTTCTGAGTGGGCTAGAGATGGTAGAGTTCCTCTACAAACTTTTAGAGCAGATGTGGATTATTCTACAGCTCAAGCGTTGACGACTTATGGTATCATAGGCGTTAAAGTTTGGATCTATAAGGGTGAAGTTCTTCCTGGTCAATTGAATCAGAAAAATAATAAAAAAGGAGCTAAATAATGCTACAGCCTAAGCGTACAAAGTTTCGTAAACAGCAGAAGATGCGTAATAGAGGCTTGGCTCACAGAGGTAATAAAGTAAGCTTTGGTGAGTTTGGTCTACAGGCGACATCTAGAGGTAGAGTTACTGCTAGACAAATAGAAGCAGGAAGAAGAGCTATTACTCGTCATATTAAGCGTGGTGGTAAAGTTTGGATTAGAATCTTCCCAGATAAGCCAATTACACAAAAACCTCTTGAAGTTCGTATGGGTAAAGGTAAAGGTTCTGTTGAATATTGGGTTGCTCAAATTCAGCCGGGTCGTGTACTATATGAGATCACTGGTGTAAAAGAAGAATTAGCGCGTGAAGCTTTTGCTAGAGCAGCTGCTAAGATGCCAGTGCAGACAACTTTTGTTGAAAAGCAGGTGATGTAATGAAAAGAAAAGATACTTTAAAAGATTATAGAGGTAAAAGTATTGACCAATTGCAAGAAGCGAAAATAGAGTTATTGCAACAGTTATTTTCTCTTCGTATGCAGAAGGGTACAGGGCAATTAAAAAAGAATCACTTGTTTAAAAGTGCAAAAAGAGATATTGCTCGTATAAATACAATAATATCAGAAAAGAATAAATAGGTGCCTTGAAGATGAGCGATAAAATTAGATTGTTAGAAGGTAAAGTTTCTAGCGTAGCTATGGATAAAACTGTAGTTGTAAGAGCTGAAAGATATGTTAAGCACCCTTTATATGGTAAGTTTGTTAAAAAAACTACAAAATACTATGTTCATGATGAGAAAAATGAATGTAAAGAAGGTGATGTTATCAAGTTCAAAGAAACTAAACCGTATTCAAAAACTAAGAAATGGTGTTTAGTCGATATTATCCATAGAGAAAAATAATAAATTTGATTTTATTTTTGTTTATTGGTATATTTATCGGACTGCAAATTACTCAGCAGTCTTATATAATAATAATTAAGGGTTATTTGTATGATTCAAATGCAAACAGAACTCCAAGTTGCTGATAACAGTGGCGCTAAGAGAGTAGAGTGTATTAAAGTTTTGGGTGGTTCACATCGCAGATATGCATCTATTGGAGATGTTATAAAAGTGACTGTGAAAGAAGCTGCTCCAAGAGGTAAAGCTAAAAAAGGATCTGTATATAATGCTGTAGTTGTTAGAACAGCTAAAGGTGTTCGTAGAAAAGATGGTTCTAAAGTCCGTTTTGATGGCAATGCTGCCGTGCTTCTAAATGCTAACGGTCAACCTATCGGGACACGTATTTTTGGCCCTGTTACTAGAGAACTACGTACAGAGAAGTTTATGAAGATCGTATCTTTAGCACCAGAAGTACTATAGTTATATTTATTGAGGTGTAGATAATGAATAGATTAAAAAAAGGTGATGACGTAATAGTTATTGCTGGTAAAGATAAGGGTCGTAGAGGCGTTGTTAAATCATTCGCTAAAGGCGGTTCTTTAGTTTTGGTGGAAGGTATTAATATTGTTAAGAAACATGTTAAGCCTAACCCTAATAGAGGTGTGGAAGGTGGAGTTGTTGAGAAAGAACTTCCTGTTGATGCTTCTAACGTTGCTATCTTTAACCCTGCTACTGAAAAAGCAGATAGAGTGGGTTACAAGTTTGTTGATGAGAAAAAGGTTCGCTACTTTAAATCTAATGGCGAGCTTGTAGACTTATAGGACTAAGTTTTTATGGCAAGATTAAAAGATTATTATCAAAAAGAGCTTGTAGCTAAGTTAAAGTCTGAGCTAGGGCTTGATAATATAATGGAAGTACCTGCTATTGAGAAAATTACTCTTAATATGGGTGTTGGTGATGCTGCAAAAGACAAGAAAATTATGACTTTTGCGTTAAATGATTTGACAGCGATTGCTGGTCAAAAACCAGTTGTTACTAAGTCTAAAAAATCAATTGCTGGTTTTAAAATTCGTGACGGATGGCCAATAGGTGCTAAAGTTACTTTACGTGGTGAGCGTATGTATGAATTTTTAGATAGACTTATAACAATTGCTATTCCTAGAATCAGAGATTTTAGGGGGTTAAGTGCTAAATCTTTTGATGGAAGAGGTAATTATAGCTTAGGTATGAGAGAGCAAATTTCTTTCCCTGAAATTGATTATGATAAAGTTGACTCTATCAGAGGTTTAGATATTTCGATAACTACTACAGCTAAAAATGATGATCAAGGAAGAGCTTTGCTTAAAGCATTTGGTTTTCCTTTTAAGTCTTAATTTAAATTGGGGTTTTAAATGGCAAAAAAATCAATGATTCAGAGAGAGTTGAAGAGAGAAAAATTAGTAGCTAAATATGCTCAAAAAAGAGCTGAGCTAAAAGCTATTATTCTTGATACAAACTCTACTGAAGAACAAAAATGGGAAGCTCAAATTAAACTGCAGAAGTTACCGGTAAACTCTTCAGCTTCTAGAGTTCAAAGAAGATGTAAAGTTACAGGTAGACCACATGCTGTATACAGAAAGTTTGGTTTATGCCGTAATAAGCTTAGAGAGTATGCAATGGCAGGTGATGTTCCTGGTTTGAAAAAAGCTAGTTGGTAATAAGGAATTTAAGTTATGAGTATGCAAGATCCTATCGCGGATATGTTTACAAGAATTAGAAATGGTCTTTCTGCAGAGAAGGAAGTTATTTCTGTACCATTTTCAAAAATGAAGATGGAAATCGCGAACTTTTTAGTTAACGAAGGTTATATTAAAGGTTGTTCAAAAGGCACAACTTCAGCAGGTCATCCTTCAATTGAAATTGAACTTAAGTATCATGCAGGCACGCCTGTAATTGAGATGATAAAGAGAGTTTCTAGACCAAGTTTGAGAATTTATAAGTCTCATGAAGAGCTACCTAAGGTATATGGTGGTTTTGGTGTTGCTATTGTCTCTACATCTAAAGGTTTGGTAAGTGATAGAAAGGCTAGAGATCTTGGTGTTGGTGGCGAAATTATCGGCTACGTAGCTTAAGTTAGCAAGGAGATTTGATATGTCAAGAATAGGTAAAAAACCTGTTGCTATCCCTAGTGGTGTTACGATAAATGTTGCTGCTGGTAATCAGGTTGAAGTTAAAGGAGCTAAAGCAACTTTAAGCAAAACTTTTTCTACAGAAGTAACTTTTAATATTGAAGATGGCGTTGCAACTGTATCACCTAATAATAGCAGTAAGAATGCTGTTGCTCAGTCTGGTACTGCAAGAGCTATACTCAACAATATGGTTGAAGGTGTAAGTAAAGGTTTTGAAAGAAAATTAAAGATTATTGGGGTTGGTTATCGTGCTAAAGCTCAGGGTAGCGAACTTAATCTTACTTTAGGCTTTTCACATCCTGTGGTTTACAAGTTGCCACAGGGTATAACAGCTGAAACTCCAGCTCCAACAGAAATTGTTCTTAAAGGTGCTGATAAAGAGCTTTTAGGTAAAGTAGCTTCTGAAATCAGAGATTATAGAAAGCCTGAGCCATATAAAGGTAAAGGTGTTCGTTACGAAGATGAGTATGTAGCGAAGAAAGAAGCTAAGAAGAAGTAGTTAGGTAAGGGATAGTATAATTATGAATAAAAAAACTGCTCGTTTAAGTCGTAGTAAACGTACTAGAATTAAACTAAAAGAGCTTGGTCATACTAGACTGTGTGTTTATAGAACACCTAAGCATGTATATGCTCAAGTAATATCTGGTGATGGTTCTACTGTAATAGCTGCGGCGTCTACTGTAGAAAAAGACGTGAAGGCAAAGTGTAAATATACTGGTAATGTTAATTCTGCTGCAATTGTTGGTGAAGTTATTGCTAACAGATGTAAGGAAAAGGGTATTTCACAGGTTGCTTTTGATAGATCTGGATATAAGTATCATGGACGTGTTAAAGCTTTAGCAGAGGCTGCTAGAGAGCATGGTCTTCAGTTTTAATAAATAAAATATGGATGATTATTCATTATGTCTAATGAAGTGAAAAAAAACGAAGAGCTGATTGAAAAGTTAGTTAGTGTTAAGAGACACTCTAAGACAGTAAAAGGTGGAAGAATTATGAGCTTTGCCGCTTTAACTGTTGTGGGTGATGGTAAAGGTAGAATTGGAGTGGGTAGAGGTAAATCTAGAGAAGTACCTGCTGCTATCCAAAAAGCTATGGAAAACGCTAAGAAAAACATGGTATCAGTTAATCTTAATAACGATACGTTATGGTATGCTACTATGTCTAATCATGGTGCTTCAAAAGTATTTATGCAACCTGCATCTGCTGGTACTGGTATTATTGCTGGTGGTGCTATGCGTTCGGTTTTTGAAGCTGTTGGTGTACACAACGTTTTAGCAAAAACTTATGGCTCAACTAATCCTGCAAACGTTGTAAGAGCAACGATAGCTGGTTTGGCAAAAATTAAATCACCAGAAGAGATCGCTGAGAAAAGAGGTTTGTCTGTTGAAGAGATTCAGGGGTAATTAAAAATGACTCAAGCTAAAACATTTAAAGTTACTTTAACAAAAAGCTTAATTGGCCGTAAAGAAAACCATATAGCATCAGCTAGAGGTTTAGGTCTTAGAAAAATAAACCATACTGTTGAGGTGTTAGATACTCCTGAAAATCGTGGTATGGCGAACAAAATATATTATATGGTTAAGATAGAGGGGTAGTATAAGATGAAATTAAATACAATTGCTCCTGCTGCTGGCTCTAAGAGTGCTCCGAAAAGACTTGGGCGTGGTATTGGAAGTGGATTAGGTAAAACTTCTGGTAAAGGTCACAAAGGTCAAAAAGCACGTTCAGGTGGCTATCATAAAGTAGGTTTTGAAGGCGGTCAGATGCCTATACAAAGAAGACTACCAAAGTTTGGTTTTACTTCTGCGTCTAAAAGATTTGTTGCTGAAATTAGACTACATGAATTAAATAATGTAGCTCTAGAAGAAGTAACTCTTGATGCTTTAAAAGACTCTGGTCTTATAAGAAAAGATATTAAATCAGTAAAAGTAATAGCAAGTGGAGAAATCCAAAAAGCTGTTAGCCTTAAAGGTATAGCTTGCACAAAAGGTGCTAAAGAAGCTATCGAAAAAGCTGGTGGTAAGGTAGAGTAAGATTTAAGATATGTCAAAGTATAACAGTGCTTCTGGTACAACAGGTGAATTAAAATCTAGATTAATTTTTGTGGTTATCGCTATATTAGTATTTAGATTAGGGGTGTATATTCCTATTCCAAATATTGATCCTACTAAATTGGTCGAGATTATATCAAATCAGCACTCATCAACAGGTGGTTTGATGAGTATGTTTAATATGTTCTCTGGTGGCGCTCTTACTCAAATGAGTATCTTTGCATTGGGTGTGATGCCATATATCTCGGCATCTATTATTTTTCAGATGCTTTCAGCTGTATACCCTAAATTTATAGAGCTTAAAAAAGAAGGTGAATCTGGTCAAAAGAAGATAACCCAATATACAAGATATTTGACACTTGCTTTGGCTATGGTACAATCATTTGGTATTGTTGCATTTGTATTGCATCAAGATGGCTTAGTGACTACAAGCAATATGGGGTTATTTTATTTAACTACAATTGTTTCTGTTACTACTGGTAGTATGTTTTTAATGTGGTTGGGTGAGCAAATTACAGAAAGAGGTGTAGGTAACGGTATATCACTACTAATCTTCTCTGGTATCGTTGCTAATCTACCATTTGAAATTTCTAATACGCTATCTCAAGCTAATCAACATGTAATATCTTACTTATCTGTTTGGGTTCTATTGATACTTCTTTTGCTTGTTATTGCTTTTGTGGTATTCATGGAGAGTGCTCAAAGAAAAATTACAGTAAACTATGCTAAAAGGCAGCAGGGTAGAAAAATGTTTGCTGCCCAGACTAGCCATCTACCATTAAAGTTAAATATGGCAGGTGTGATTCCAGCAATCTTTGCATCATCAATACTTATGGTGCCCGGTGTTTTGCTTGGTTGGTTATCTAACTATAATTCACTTGGTTGGTTTGCAGATGTTGCAGAAATGTTGCAACCTGGAAGTATTGTCTATACTGTAGTATTTGCTGCGACAATTATTTTCTTTTGTTTCTTCTATACTTCATTGGTGTTTAATCCAAAAGAAACAGCAGATAATCTGAAAAAATCTGGAGCTTACATTTCTGGTGTAAGACCTGGTGAGCAGACAGCTAAGTATATTGATGCAGTTATGACTAGACTAACTTTAGTAGGTTCACTTTATATTACAGCTATATGTTTATTACCAATTTTTGTGGTTAAGTTCTTCGCTCAAGGACTTTCATTTACATTTGGTGGTACATCTTTGCTAATTGTAGTAGTTGTGATGATGGACTTTATGGCTCAAGTTAGATCTCATATGATGTCAACACAATATGATTCTTTACTAAAGAAAGCAAATCTTAGTGGTAAGAGAAAATAGAGAAATATTATTGGAGAAATTAAAATGAAAGTTAGAGCTTCAGTTAAGAAAATGTGTAGAAACTGTAAAGTTATCAAACGTAATAGAGTAGTTCGTGTGATATGTACAGACCCTAGACATAAGCAAAGACAAGGTTAAACAATCAAGCAAATTAAATAAAGCTTGATTATTTGTTTTTAAAAAGCTATCCTAGCAAGTTACAAAATGCGATAGATAGTAACTAAATTAAGAATAATTATTAGGAGTGAATTAGATGGCTCGTATAGCTGGTGTTAATATTCCTGTTCATAAACATACAGTGATAGGATTAACTTCAATTTATGGAATAGGTAAAACAAGAGCGCAACAAATTTGCCAATCTTGCAAAGTAGATCCAACTGTTAAAATTAAAGATTTATCTGAAGAACAGATTGAAATTTTGAGAACAGAAGTTGCTAAATTTACGGTAGAAGGTGATTTACGCCGTGAAGTTTCTATGGACATAAAAAGACTTATGGACTTAGGTTGTTTCAGAGGTAGAAGACATCGTCGTAGCCTTCCTGTAAGAGGACAAAGAACGAAGACTAATGCACGTACTCGTAAAGGTCCAAGAAAGCCAATCAAGGCGTAAAATACAATTATAACTATAAAGATTAAAGGGTAGATTATATGGCTAAGTCTGTTAGATCATCAAAGAAAAAAGTAAAAAGAGTAGTGACTGATGCAGTTGCTCATATTTACTCATCTTTTAATAACACTATAGTAACTATCACAGATAGACAAGGTAATGCTTTATCTTGGGCTACTTCTGGTGGTAGTGGCTTTAGAGGTTCGAGAAAAAGTACACCTTTTGCTGCTCAAGTAGCTGCTGAAAGAGCCGCTGATATGGCTCTTGAATATGGTGTTAAAAACGTAGATGTTTTAGTAAAGGGACCAGGTTCAGGTAGAGACTCTGCTGTTAGAGCTTTAAATGCTAAAAATTTAAAAGTTACAAGCATAACAGATGTGACTCCATTACCGCATAATGGTTGTCGTCCTCCTAAGAAACGTCGTGTTTAATATTTTAAAGGGAAATTAATAATGGCTAGATATCTAGGACCAAAATGTAAGCTTTCTAGAAGAGAAGGTACTGACTTATTTTTAAAAAGTGGTGTAAAAGCTAACGACGAAAAATGTAAAATGAATACTGCACCGGGTCAACATGGAGCAAGAAGAGCGCGCCTATCTGACTATGGTTTACAGTTAAGAGAAAAGCAAAAAGTTCGTCGTATGTATGGTGTTTTAGAAGGTCAATTCAAAAAATACTATCTTGAAGCTAATAGAAGAAAAGGTAACACAGGTGCTACTTTATTAGAGATATTAGAGTCAAGACTAGACAATGTTGTTTATAGAATGGGTTTTGCTGCTACGCGTGCAGAAGCTAGACAACTTGTTGTACACAAAGGTATTATGCTTAATGGACATACTTGTAATGTTCCTTCAGCGCAAGTTAAATCTGGTGATATAGTTGCAGTTAGAGAGAAAGCTAAAAAGCAGTTAAGAATTCAAAATGCTGTTGAGCTTGCTAAGCACAGAAAAGATCTTTCTTGGATTGATGTAAATACTGATTCACTAGAAGGTACTATGAAGTCTTCACCGGATAGATCAGAATTATCTGCAGATATAAATGAACAATTAATCATCGAGCTTTACTCTAAGTAATAATTTTATTATTTTTTAAAGACTCGTATATAGCCTTATTTCAAGGAGATTTTTTTAGTGAGTAATAATAATTCAAATCAGGAATTTGTACCTAATATACAGCTTAAAGAAGAGTTAGGGGCTTTTGGATATAAAATTCAAGTTTCTCCTGTAGAAAAAGGTATGGCTCATATCCTTGGTAACTCTATTAGAAGATTTTTGTTATCTTCATTATCAGGTGCTTCTATTATCAAAGTCAATATAGATGGTGTATTACACGAATATTCGACTTTAGAAGATGTTAAAGAAGATGTTGTTGAGATTGTTTCTAATCTAAAAAAAGTTGCAATAAAGCTTGATAAAAGTGTAGCAAAAGTAGAATTAGAACTATCAGTAACTAAATCTGGTGTTGTAACTGCAGGAGATTTTAAAACAACTCAAGGCATAGAAATTATCAACAAAGATCAGCCTATTGCTACTCTAACTAACGAAAGAGAGTTTAGTCTGACAGCTACTGTTAGTGTGGGTAGAAATGTCGGAATTCTTTCGGCACTACCAACTGAGCTAGAAAATGTTGGAGACATCGCTGTTGATGCGGATTTCAATCCTATAAAAAGAGTTGCTTTTGAAATTTTTGATAATGGAAATAGTGAGACATTAGAAGTGTTTGTGAAAACAAATGGTACTATTGAACCACTAGCAGCTGTTACAAAAGCACTAGAGTATTTCTGTGAACAAATATCTGTATTTGTATCTCTTAGAGTACCAAGTAATGGTAAGACTGGAGATGCACTATTAGATTCTAATATTGATCCTATATTACTTAAACCAATTGATGACCTAGAGTTAACCGTTAGGTCATCTAACTGCTTAAGAGCAGAGAATATTAAGTATTTAGGTGACTTAGTACAATATTCAGAGTCGCAGCTTATGAAGATACCTAATTTAGGTAAAAAATCTCTAAATGAGATCAAGCAAATATTAATAGACAATAGTTTATCTTTAGGTGTTCAAATTGATAACTTTAGAGAACTAGTTGAAGGAAAATAAATATATAGTAATCATATAATATTAACTATAAAGGAGTAATTACTATGAGACATCGTAAAAAAGGAAGTAAGTTCGGAAGAACTAGTAGTCATAGAAAAGCTATGTTTAAGAATATGTCAGCATCTTTGATCAATCATGAGCTTATTAAAACTACTTTACCTAAAGCAAAAGAGTTAAGAACTATAGTTGAGCCTTTAGTAACTTTAGCTAAAAGAGAACATAAGCTAAGAAATGAATTAGATGTTAACTCTAATGAGTTTAAAGCACAATCTGTTGCTCTTAGAAGACAAGCTTTTGATTTCTTAAGAAATAAAGCTGCTGTTACTAAGCTTTTTGAAGAGTTTGGTGCTCGTTACGCAGAAAGAGCTGGTGGTTATACTAGAATTCTTAAGTGTGGTTATAGATTTGGTGATAAAGCTCCTATGGCTTTCATCGAACTGGTTGATAGACCTCAGGTAGAAGAAGCTGCTGACGAAGAATAATAATCTTTTTTCTATATTCTATATTTATCTCAAACAAATATATCTATTTTAAATTTAACTTACTCTTATAAATTTTGCTAAACTCTTAATAATAGAGTTTTGAAAAATATTATCTTATTATATGCTACAAAAAATTTATCAGAGTATAATAGTTGTTCTTGTTATTATAAATTCATTTACTTTAATTGCTCAGATCGATTATGGCGATATTAATTATTTGAATTATATAAATATAGCTTTTTCAGCTATTTTTTCTATAGAATACATTATCAGATTTTTTTTAGCACGGAGAAAGTTTGTTTTTGTTTTTGGTTTTTATAATGTTATTGATTTTATAGCGATATTTTTACCATTAATATTATCATTGTTTGGTATTAACTCTCATGAATTAATAGCCTTGAGGTTACTAAGAGTATTCAAAATTTTCCAAAATACAGCGATAATGAATAGATTGATTAATGTATTTAAAAAAATCTATCTCGAACTGTTAGTATCATACTGCTTAATTTTTGTGATATTGATAATATCTTGTATCTTGATGTTTTATGCTGAGCATGAAGCCCAACCTCAGGTTTTTTCATCTATATCCAATACTTTGTGGTGGGGTGTTATTACTCTAACAACGGTAGGTTATGGAGATATGTATCCAATTACACTCTTGGGTAGATTAATAGCAGCTATAGTTTCTATGTTGGGAATTGGTGTTTTTGCTATTCCAAGTGGTTTGATTGGAGGTGCTTTTATTGACGAAATCCGTCAAGAAAGAGAGCTGGCTGCCAAAAATAAACAAAAAGTAGAATAATTATCTAAAAAGACATTTTTTATATACTAAAAAATCTTGAAAAAATAGCAATGACTCTCATATAGATACTTGTGATTAAGTTATTTGAAAAAAGTATAACAAAAGAGGGTTATATAAATGTCAGAGAAAAAATATACATTTGAAACAGAAGTTGATAAATTACTTCATCTTGTGATCCATTCACTATATTCAAACCGTGAGATATTCTTAAGAGAGCTTGTATCTAATAGTTCTGATGCTATCGAGAAGCTAAGATATGAAAGTATCTCTAATGCAGCTTTGAATGAGGATGATACTGATTATGCTATTAGAATTGATTTTGATAAAGATGCAAAAACAATTACTGTTAGTGATAATGGTATTGGTATGACTGAAGAAGAGGTTATTGAAAATCTTGGTACAATTGCAAAGTCTGGAACTAAAAAATTCTTAGAAAGCTTAACTGGCGACAAGAGTAAAGATAATGAGTTAATTGGTCAGTTTGGTGTTGGTTTCTACTCTTCATTTATCGTTGCTGATAAGGTTACAGTTAGAACAAGAAAAGCAGGCCAAGATAAAGCTCAGGCAACTAAATGGATTTCTGATGCAAAAAATGGCTTTACAGTCGAGACTATTACTAAAGACAAGCGTGGTACAGAAATAACTCTTCATATTAAAGAAGATCAATTAGATCTGCTCGAGTATCACTTATTAAAAGGTTTAGTTAATAAATATTCTGATTGTATTAATACACCGATTCAAATGAAAAAAGTTGAAACTAATGATAAGGGTGAGCAAACAATCAAAGATGAGTATGAGACTGTAAATAATACTAAAGCTATTTGGTTAAGATCAAAAGATGAAATAAGTGATGAAGAGTACCAAGAGTTTTATAAGTATATATCTCATGATTTTGCTAATGCTTTGATGTGGTCTCATAATAAAGTAGAGGGTAATCTTGAGTACAACAGCTTGCTATATATTCCAGAGAATAAGCCTTTTGATTTTTGGAATAGAGATAAAGATTATGGTTTATCTTTATATGTGCGTAGAGTATTTATTATGGAGAATAAAGAACTATTACCTCCATATTTAAGATTTGTTAAAGGTGTTATTGACTCTGCTGATTTACCACTTAATGTATCGCGTGAGATTTTACAGCATAACAAGGTTATTGATAAAATCAGAAAAGCTACTGCATCTAAGATATTAGGAGAGCTTAAAAAGCTTGCAAATAAAGATGCTGAGAAATATCAAAAATTCTGGGATAACTTTGGTCAAGTTCTTAAAGAAGGTGTTTCTGATGATCACTCAAATAAAGAGAAAATTGCTGGTTTAATGAGATTCGCAACTACAGAAAGTGGTGATGCCAAGCAAACAGTTTCTTTAGCTGACTACATCTCACGTATGAAAGATGGTCAAGATACTATCTACTATATTACATCTGATAGTTATAAGGCTGCTGCAAATAACCCACAACTTGAAGCATTCAAGAAGAAAGGTATCGAAGTTATCTTGATGACAGATAGAATCGATGAGTGGATGATGTCTACTTTGACTGAGTTTGATGGTAAGCATATGAAGTCTATTATCAAGGGTGATATCGATCTTGATAAGTTTGAGACTCCAGAGAACAAAGAGAAATTTGAGAAAGAAGCGAAAGACTTTGAAAGTGTTTTAAAAGAAATTAAAGAAGTTCTAAAAGATAAAGTTGAAGATGTACGCTTGTCTAAGCGTTTGACAGATTCTCCAAGCTGTGTGGTTGTAAATGACTATGGTATGAGTCTACACATGCAGAAGATGATGGAAGAAGCTGGTCAAGGATTTATGCCTGGTATGGGTATGAAGCCTATTCTTGAGCTTAATGCAGAACATAATTTAGTACAAAAATTAAAAGATGAAGCTGATACTGAAGTATTTGGAGACTTATCAGAGCTTTTACTTCTTCAGGCAATGTTTGTTGAAGGTGCTAAGATAGAAGATCCAATGGCCTTTGTTAAGCTTGTGAACAAATATATCAAATAGTTTTTCTTTTTATTCTATTCTTTTTTCTTAATTATCTTATCTAGAAATATATTCTTTAATTTGTTTTTAAATCTCCCATCAAAATGTATAAAAGAGCTTTTTGCACAAATTTTCTATTTAAACTTTGTTGGAAAATAACCGAACATTTGTCATCCGGGAGATCTTCGCTAACTTCTTTGCCTCTTTCCATAGGCATACAGTGCATAAAGATAGCATTATCATTTGCATATGACATTAGTTCTTTATTTACCTGGAATCCTGCAAAAGAATCTTCTGCTGTTGGTTCAAAACCCATGCTACACCAGACATCAGTATATACAGCGTCACATCCTCTGACAGCTTCTTTAGGGTCATCAAAACCTTTAACGATACTTAGATCTTGAAGTTGATCTAAAATCTTTTGATTTGGTTTATGACCTTCTGGACATGCATAATTTACCTCTAAGCCGATAGTATTAGCTAATAATAACAAACTGTATAAGATATTGTTAGAATCACCTATATAAGCTATTTTTAGGGAGTCTAAACTACCAAAAACTTCTTTTAATGTTAGTAAGTCTGCTAATGTTTGACAAGGATGATATAAATCTGTCAAAGCATTTATAATTGGAACTTTAGAGTAAGAAACCATTTCTTCAACATCGCTATCTGCGAAAGTTCTAATCACAACAGCAGAACAATAGTTTTGTATCACTCTAATAAAATCTTTGGGTTGTTCATTTTTTCTAGAGGCAGAGACGCTCTCGATTAGATTACCACCCATTTCGATAATAGCAGCAGAAAAACTAAAACGAGTTCTAAGAGATGGTTTATCAAAAATCAGCGCAATTATCTTATCTTTTAAGGCATTGTTATATTTTTGAGGATTAATTTTCATATCCTGGGCTATTTGCATTATATTTTCAAAATCCTTAGTTGTTATTTCTGCCCCAGAAAGTAGATGATTAAAAGATAAGTTTTTCATATTCCTCCTCCAAATACACAAGTTGTTCCTAGTTCTTCTGCATTAAATAATATTTTTTTTGTTAAAATTTTTTCTTGATTACCATTTAGTATGCTTATGGTTTTTTTTGAGCAATTTAAAAAGTTTTTTATTGAGTCAAGCTTGATACTCATTCCACCAATAGCTGTTTTACTTTCAATTAGTTTTGAAATATCTTTCACTGAAAGACTTTTGATTAAATTACCATTATTATCAAGTACACCATTTTGATCAGTTATATAGATAAGCTCATCGACATCACAAATAATAGCAAGCTCTGATGCAACATTATCTGCATTGACATTTACTGACTCAAATTTATCAGTAAGACAAATCGTTGCAACTATAGGTATTACCCCTTGAGGTAGAGATTTTAGAATAACTGTAGGATCAACATCTTTGACTAAACCAACATAACCATATTTATCTTTATCGATTAGGCTACAAGTAATTAAGTTACTATCCTCACCAGATATGCTAATACCATCTAAATTGATACTACTAAACACTTGCGAGAGCTTTTTGTTAACTCTGTATAGAGCCATTTGAATTATCTCCATATGTTCTTTTGGAGTAACTCTTAAACCATCTAGAAATTTTGTTTGAACATTGTGCTTTTCTAGACACTTGGTTATAAATTTACCACCACCGTGGACAATGATTATTTCTGCCCCAGCTTCTTTTAGGTTTTTTATATCAATACATAGGTTTTTCATCACTTTTTCATCTTCAAGTACTGAGCCACCTAGTTTTATTAAGATTCTTTTATTTGCTAATTCTTTCATGATAAATAATCCGCATTTATATTTACATATTGCTGAGTTAGGTCACAGCCCCATGCTATTGCCTGTTCGTTTCCTTGAGAAAATGTAACATCAATAGTTACAGTATCTTCTTTCATGGCATTTTTAAGACTTGTTAAATCATCTAAAACAGGTAAACCATTAGTGAAGATCTTTTGTCCTTGCATAAATATTTGGCAACTTTCTAGAGTCTGCTCATCTATATCAACTTCACCAATTTTTGCTAAAACTCTTCCCCAGTTAGGAGATTCTCCATATATCGCTGTTTTAACTAAAGAGCTAGATATTATTTTCTTTGCTAACTCTTTGGAAAGGGCTATATCATTTAGACCAGTAACTTTTGCTTCGATAAGCTTGGTTGCCCCTTCGCCATCACGAGCAATGCTTTTAGCTAAAATCACAGCTATTTCATGTAATGCTTCTTTGAATATATTTACGTCTTCATCAGAAGAAACTTTTACATCACTTGCACCATTTGCCAGCATAAATACACAATCATTTGTAGACATATCACCATCTACGGAAATCATATTGAAACTGTTGTTGCTTGACTCTTTAAGGATTTCTTGAGCTAAATGAATATCTATATCAGCATCTGTTAGAAAATATCCAAGCATTGTCGCCATATTTGGATTTATCATTCCAGAACCTTTGCAAATCCCAGTAATTGTTATTTCTCCTGTGGATAGCTGTATTTTTTTATAAACTGATTTAGGTAGTAAATCTGTAGTTAGTATTGAGATCGCAAATTTATCGGCAATATTTGATACGCTATTTACTAATTTTGGTATCGCAGATGTTATTTTATCAATAGACATTTGCTGACCAATAACACCCGTAGAGGCGATCAAAACTTGCTCTGATGAGCAGTTTAATTCTGTTGCTAAACTATCAACTACCTGCTGGTTGTGTTTATCGTCTATTTCTCCTGTAGCAGCATTAGCTTGACCACTATTTGTAATAATTGTTTTGATATTGTCTGCAGGTAATAAATTCATGCAATATTTAACTGGTGCAGCTTTGTATTTGTTTTTCGTAAAAACTCCTACAGCTTTACAGTTTTCTTCTGAAATTATAACTCCTAGATCTGGACGATAGAGCCTAACACCACAGTTTACACCACCTGCTAAAAATCCTTTTGGTAATTTTGTTCTAAATAAGCTCTCCATGTCTATCTCCTTTTTTATAATCCTGTGGTTATAGGAAGCCCGTAATAGCTGTTTAAATTCTCAATCGCTTGAGTAACAGCGCCTTTTAGTAAGTTATCGATAAAAGAAAAAATTATGATTTTATTATTTTTAATCGAAAATCCTAAATGAGTGTTAGGTGTTCCAACGATACTTTTAATTGACAGAAATGATGATACTTCTGTACTATCTGTCTCTGCTGCTATATCAATGAATTTAAATAAAGGATAGTCAGCATATTCTTTGTTATAAGCATCGCTAACTAAACCTCTAATATTCTCTTCTGAAGTTGTAGTTTCTAAATTTAAATCAGCATAAATTGTCATCGCAATTCCAGAATGAACCGGTAACATACTTGTGTTGAAATAAAGCTCATCTTCTTTAATATCAAACTCTGCTAAAGCTTTTAGAATCTCAGGAATATGTTGATGTTTACCAATCTTATATGGAAAAAAGTTGTTAAGCATCTCTGAGAACATTAAATCTTGCCTTGGTTTTTTTCCTGCTCCAGAGACTCCTGATTTGGCATCTATAATTATATTGTTGGATTTTATTAGATTATGCTTTAGTAGGGGAAGTAGTGATAATAATGCGCATGTGGCATAGCATCCAGGGTTCGCTATTATCGTATCTTGCTGAGTAAATTTAACATATGGAGAAAGTCCATATTTGGCACCTTGTTCTATGCCTTCAATAGAGTGAGATAATCCATACCAAGATGCTAATAAACCTTTATCTAGTCTAAAAGCGCCACTTAAGTCTAAGACCTTTGTTTTTATATTCTTCTCATAGAGTTTTTGTAGTATCTTTATAGAAATCTCTGCTGGTGTAGCTAATAATAAAAAATCCACGTCGAAGTTTTCAGCACTTAATTCATCCAAAGAATATGTGTATTCTTTATTTTCTTGCTTAGATATTCCTAAGCTCCCAGCTAATTCAAAACTTGGGTGTTTACTTATTAATTCTTTAAGAAGCTGGCCTGTGTAACCATTTATTCCAGCTATGCATATTTTCGAAATCATTATTTGCTCACAACTCATAATACTTGATGAACACTGTAACATTTTAAAAACTTGCTGTGAATAATTATTTACCAAAAAAGAATAAAAATCTAAAATAAAGATTAGTTTGTGTTTATTTATTCATTTGATGTGAGGGAGAAAGTTATGGAAACAGTTGTTGATATTACAAAGCAGTATGGTGCAAATATAGTAGCAGTCATGCCTATAAATATAGTCAAAGGGGAAAATGCTTACATATATGATGGTTTGGGTAAAAAATATATTGATATGGCAACAGGTATTTCATCTGTAAATTTTGGACATAATAACCCTAAAATTTTGTCAGCTCTGTTTGAGCAAGTGAATAAAATTTCAGTTGTGCCAAGACTTTTTCACAATGAGCCTTTGGCAAATTTATTAAAGAAAGCTTGTGAGCTAACAAATATGGATAAGGCTATAGTTATGAATAGTGGTGCTGAAGCTATAGAAACGGCAATAAAAGTAGCAAGAAAGTGGGGATATGTAAAAAAGCAGATTCCAGATGGTTTGGTAGAGATAATAACTTTTGATAATAGCTTTCATGGTAGAACAATAACGGCAATAGGTACATCATCGAATCATGCTTATAAAGATAAGTTTGGTCCTATGCCTCAAGGTTTTATCTCAATACCTTATAATGATTTAGATGCTCTTGAAAAAGCTATTACAAAAAATACAGCAGCAATAATTATTGAGCCTATCCAAGGTGAGGGGGGAGTGATTATTCCAAATGAGGAGTATTTGTATAAGTGCCAAGAAATTTGCAAAAAGAATAATGTGTTGTTTATTCTAGATGAGATACAAACAGGTATGGGACGTACTGGCAAAAATTTTGCTAAAGAGCATTATGGTTTAGATCCTGATGGGATGACATTGGGGAAATCTTTGGGAGGAGGAGTATTACCTATTTCACTGTTTCTAGGCAAAGAAGATCTTATGGAAGTGTTACACCCTGGTGATCATGGTAGTACTTTTGGAGGAAATCCATTGGCTTCTGCTATAGCGTATAAGGCTCTTAGTATTTTGGATGAAGAATCTTTAGCTGAGAGAGCTGAAGCTTTAGGAAGCTTATTTGTAGATCAGTTAAAAAAAATAAATTCTAAATATATCCAAGAAATAAGAGCAAAAGGTTTATTTATTGCTTTGCAAATATATCCGCAATATTTTGAGAGTTTTTATCAAGAACTTTTAAATCTAGGAATACTTGCTGTAAAAACTAGAAATAATACTATTCGACTTCTACCACCATTGACTATAGGCGAAGAAACTATTTTAGAAGCTGTGAGTATAATAAAAAATCTAAATCTTTGAAAATAAAAAGTTTTCTATGTTCGTTTTTAATTTTTTAATATTTTTGATTGATGATGGAGCAACAAAAATTGTGTCATCACCGGCTACTATACCAATTATTTCAAAGCTATTTTTATTATAGTCTAAAGTCCTTGCTACTAATTGTGCAGCACCTGGTGCAGTATCGATTATAACAATAGCTTCATTTGCATCAATCTTGATAACTAAAGATGAAATATTATCAGTCATTATTGGAGGAGCTGGCTCATTGGGTATTTTATATACTAGAGTACTTTTCTCATTTTTGACTTTAACGGCACCGATTTTTTTGAGCATTCTATTAACTTTTGACTGGCTAGCACTATAGCCTAGGCGCTCCAAAGTATCACAGATATCGTTCTGAGAAGAAAATTCTTTGCTAAGAATGAGCTGTCTTAGATCGTTATAAATATCAGATTTATCCATAAATTTCCCTTATATAAACTAACCACTGTCTTATTTCAGCCTTCGTTATTTTAACGATATTGAGATATCGAAATTATAAGCTTTTCAGAAGAATATACCTATTTTTTGCAAAAATACTAGAATTATTTATTTAGTTTAAGTTTGATAGCTACATAAGCATCACGGAAAGACAGGCCTTGTTCTACTAATTTATATACTTCTTCGGTAGCATACAAGTCAGGGGTCATTGCTTGCTCTAGCTTATCTATATGAACATTCAAATCCTTGATTGTTGAGTTAAATAATAAAGCGGTATCTTCGATTAGAGTTATAGCTTCAAAGAATGGTAGTTTTGTTAGTTGGTAGTCACGATTATAACCACTAGGGACACTATCAATTATAGACGTGAGTTGTTGGAGGTAACCTTGATACAGTTTTGCATTGCCTCTCATGATTTCAAATAAATCATAATTACGTTTTTGAGGCATAATTGATGACCCTGTCGTATATGAGTTGCTTAGACTAAAGTAATCAAATTCTGCCATTGTAAATAACATCATATCATTAGCAAATCTTGAGTAGATGCTTATAGGGTTTGAGAATGTTTGTAGCGTCAGTTTTTCAAAATATCCTCTAGAGAACGCACAATAAATAGGGTTGTCTTGTGTTCTATTAAAGCCAAGTAGTTCGGTGGTATATTCTTTATCATGTTTGAAGTTGCTGATACCAAATCCTGATGCAGATCCTAGGGGGTTTTGGTTAATAACTTTGCTAGTAGCTGATATTAATAACAGAGTGTCTGCTAGTGCATCAGCAAAAGAACCTAACCAAGTTGCAACCGTAGTTGGCATTGCTTTTTGCATGTGCGTATAGCCAGGCATGGGTATGTTTTTGAATTTACTAGCTTTAGAGCGAAGAGTGTAGATATTCTCTTGAATAGTTTTTTCTAAGAATTGAATCTTATCTATCATGAAAAGACGTAGCATCACTAATGACTGATCATTTCTACTTCTACCTGTGTGTATCTTTTTGCCAACTTCACCATAATGCGTACATAAATACTGTTCAATTGCAGTATGACCATCTTCTTGATCTTGAGTTATTCTAAATTCATTGTTAGATAGGAGCTCTTGTATTTCTTGTAATCCTTTTTTGAGAAGATTAAGTTCATCTTTAGTAATGACTTTCATCTTATAAAGCATTTTTGCATGAGCTAAACTAGCTTGTAGATCGTATTTTAATAGTTTCTGATCAAGTATATAGTCCTGACCTACAGTATATTTTTCAACTATAGGTAAGAGCTTATCTGTTTCAGTTTGCCAAAGTTTTTTGCTCATAATATTACTTCTTATTTTTCATTATTGAATATGCTGTACGTTGAGCTAAGCTATGAAGTTCTATAAATCCGGCAGAAGCATTATGATTAAATAAATCGCCACCAGCTTCAAAAGTTGCTAACTCAGGTTTTAGCATAGAAAATGGTGATTCGACTGCTACTACTTCTATATTACCTTTATATAAAGATACAGTCACTTTTCCTGTTACTTTTTTATTTTGCTCTTCGATAAATGCAAGGATATTATTCATAACAGGGTTATACCATTCAGCAGCATAAGCAAGGTAAGCCCATTTGTTGTCCATAAATGTTTTTAGCTCATTTTCCTGACGGGTAGAAACAAGTTGCTCAAGCTTTTTGTGAGCAGCTATTATAATGCTAGCACCTGGGTTTTCATAAATACCTCTAACTTTTAGACCAATCAATCTATCTTCAATAAGGTTAAATACCCCAACACCATGTTCGCCACCTATTTTATTAGATTGCATTATTAGTTCTGCTAAAGGCATAGCTTTTCCATCTAGCTTGGTTGGTATACCTTTGACAAACTCTAAGGTAATATTTTGTGGTTTATCAAGAGCATTTTCGGGAGTCTTACACCATTGTAAAATTGCCTCTTTAGGAGCAATTAAATTTGAATGTTCTATTTCGCCACCTTCTGCGGTATTACCCCACATATTTTCATCATATGAGTATGGCTTGTCTTTTTGTTGTTTAACTGGAATACCATGTTTTTCAGCGTATTCTAATTCTTGCTCTCTACCCATTCCCCATTCTCTAACAGGAGCAATTGTTTTTATATTTTCATCTAATGTTGTTAGATAGCTTTCAAAACGAACTTGATCATTGCCTTTGCCTGTACAGCCATGAGCAACCACTTGACAATCATATTTCTTAGCTACTTCAACAGCTATCTCTGAAATAATAACTCTGCCAAGAGGTGTTGAAAGAGCATAGCCACCTTGATAATCGGCATTTGCTTTAATAGCATTGCTTATAACCTCATCTGCAAAACGATTTTTGGCATCATACACCACAGCATCTATAGCACCTAAGCTGATAGCTTTTTGTTTTATTTGTTCTAGATTATCAGCAACTTGACCAATATCTATTGTTAAGGCAACAACTTCAACATCATATTCTTCTTGAATCCACTTGAGCATAACTGATGTATCAAGTCCACCTGAGTATAGTAGAAGACAACGTTTGAAATCACCTTTTTTTGCTTCATGACTTGCGACTTTTTGATATGAGATTGACATTTTTACTACCAGTTGTTTATTTGAATATTTATTCATATTATCAAATTAATATTCGATATCAAGGATTTTATTGCGTATAATGTGAATAAATATTTACATGGCTGAGATTTTATTTATATCCTATGTACACAGCTATAATTATCATGATAGAGCTTAAAGTCATTAGATATAGATAGAATTTAAAGATGAATTTTAGCCATAACCCATAAGGTATTCTTGCAACACCAAGCACAGCCATAAGTGTGGCTGATGTAGGCATTAAGCAATGTGTCCAGCCATCACCGAGTTGGAATGCTAAGACAGCAATTTGCCTACTTAGACCCGTTAGGTCTGCTAATGGTGACATAATTGGCATGGTAAGAGCTGCTTGACCTGAGCCAGATGTGACAAAGAAATTAAATATCGATTGGAATAAAAACATCCCTATAGCAGATACATATTCATTGGTGCCTGAGATGGCTTCTGAAGCATAGTGTAATATGGTGTTTAGCATAGTGTAATCTTGGGGATTAGAGCCTCCCATAAGATATATCAGACCATAAGCAAAACCAATGATTAAACAAACAGGTAAAAGATCTTTGGCACCATTTTTGAAAGCATCAATAGCAATGCTTAAGTTCATGCCATTTACTTTACCAACTATAGCAAACAGTCCAGTTAATAATCCTAGTATTGTAAAAAGTGTCGCAATTTCGGGGATATAATAGCCTAGTTCTACTACGCCATACACTAGCCATATTATTGTAGCGATTAAACTCAAGAGTATTAACCATGAGTAAATACACATTTTTTGTGTTTGTTCTAAGCTATGTTCATCAGAGTTTCTATAGAAATTATCATAAATATACATAGGTGAGGATTGAGGTTTCTTTTGTATTTTTAGTGCATAGATCATTGCAAAAATACTTATAGATAGAGTAAATATAAACCACATAATAATCCTAAAAAGGCTACCTGATAATATTGGAATTTCTGCAATTCCTTGAGCAATACTAACTGAGAAAGGGTTCATCCAAGAAGTTGCAAACCCAATTTGAGTTGCTAAGTAGATAACCACAGTGCAAGTTAGAGCGTCAAACCCAATAAGTACAAAAATTGGCACAAGCAACATTATAAAAGGAATCGTTTCCTCTCCCATACCAAATACAGCGCCACCTAAAGAAAAAATAAAACATAAAACGGGTAGTAGAATGATTTTGTTATTTTGGAATTTATTTACTACTCTGAGAATTGATTGATCAATAACTTTTGTTTTAAGAAGAACTCCGAAAGAGCCTCCTATAATTAATAAGAAAGCTATAATTGCAACAGCACCACCATCTTTTGAGCCTGAAGTTATACCATTGTATATAAAATTAGTAAAACCTCGATTTTGATTATTTTCGGCTGCAAAGACTTTGACAGGGGATGTTTCTGGATTTCCTTGAGAATCTAACTTATATTGAAAGCTATCAGCAACTAATACATTTCTAGAATATGTTTGGCCATCTGAAGAGTATTGGATTTTTTTTACATCAAATTTACCAACAGGTATGAAATAGCTTGTGATAGCTACGAGGATCGCGATACAGAATAGTATAACTAAAGTATCAGGCATTTGTATTTTTTTTTGACTTCTCATCTATGGAATAATTTTATTATGAGTATTTATTTAGATTATCAGCATTTGATAAAAAAAGGATACAAAAATTAACGAAGATTGTCATATTTTCAAATAGCAACATGCCCTTAAAAATGTTATTATTATGTTCCATGATTTTTTATATTTTCATGTGTTCAAATGAATCCAAATACTAAAATTATTTTTGTAACAGGTGGCGTTGTATCGTCGTTGGGTAAAGGTGTAACGGCAGCTTCTTTAGCTACTCTTTTAGAAAGTCGTGGCTTAAATGTAACTATGATGAAGCTCGACCCATATATAAATGTTGATCCAGGGACAATGAGCCCATTACAGCATGGTGAAGTTTTTGTAACTGAAGATGGGGCAGAGACTGATCTTGATTTAGGTCACTATGAGCGTTTTATTCGTAATAAAATGACTCAAGCAAGCAACTTTACAACTGGTAAGGTTTACCAAAGTGTTTTAAGAAGGGAGCGTAAGGGCGACTATCTCGGTGCTACTATACAAGTAATACCTCACATCACAGATGAAATAAAAAGACGAGTATGTGAAGGGATTGCTGAGGATGTCGATGTGGCAATTGTTGAAATTGGTGGAACTGTTGGTGATATAGAGTCTCAGCCATTTTTAGAAGCAATACGGCAGCTAAGAATTGAGCTTGGTAGAAATAGGACATTATTTGTACATCTGACTCTGCTCCCATATATAAAAGTAGCTGGAGAGTTGAAGACAAAGCCAACGCAGCATTCAGTTAAAGAATTACGAGGGATTGGAATTCAGGCTGATATGTTAGTTTGTCGCTGTGAGAAAAAGTTTGATGAAAGTGAGAAGCGTAAAATTGCTCTTTTCACGAATGTTGATCAAGATTGTATATTCACAGCTGAAGATGTTGATACTATTTATGAAGTGCCACTTAAATATAATCATCAAGGTTTTGATGCTAAGTTGGTTGAACTATTAAACCTTAACACAAAAGAAGCAGATCTATCTGAGTGGCAAAATGTTGTAAGTACCATTAGAAATGTCAAAGGTGAAGTAACTGTCGCAATGGTAGGTAAGTATGTATCTCTTACAGAAGCATATAAGTCTCTTAACGAAGCCCTTTATAATGCAGGTTATAAAAGAGGTGTTAAAGTGAAAATAAAATTTGTTGACTCTGAAGAGGTTAATGATACTAATGTAGAGTCATTCTTTAACGATGCTGATGCTATTTTAGTACCTGGTGGCTTCGGTAGCAGAGGTGTTGAGGGTAAAATAGTCTCTATTAGGTATGCTCGAGAAAATCAAATTCCTTTTTTGGGTATTTGTTTGGGGATGCAGTTAGCAGTTGTGGAGTATGCTAGAAATGTATTGGGTATACAAGATGCGCATTCAAGTGAATTAGATCCATCAACCTCTAATCCAGTTATAGGTTTAATAACAGAGTGGCAAGCAGAGGATGGTACTATACACCAAAGAACTCATGAGTCGGATCTAGGTGGTACAATGCGTCTAGGTGGGTATAAATGTGTGTTAAAAGCAGGCTCTCGTGCTAGAGAAATTTATCAGGCAGATGAGGTAATTGAAAGACACCGTCATAGATATGAAGTAAATAATAATTATGTTGATCGTTTAGAAAGTGCGGGTCTGATTTTCTCAGGAAGATCTGAAGATGATAAGTTAATGGAGCTAATAGAAATTTCTGAACACAAATGGTTTATAGCTTGCCAAGCTCATCCAGAATTTACATCTACTCCTAGATATGGGCATAAATTATTTGAATCATACATTCAAGCAGCTGTCGAAAAATCTAATAAATAATCCCTAGTTTTGAAATTTTGTCAATAAAAGTGATATAATCTGAATTAACTAAGAATTGGAGAATTAATTATATGAGTAATCAAAGAACTTTATCTATTATTAAACCTGATGCTGTAGAAAAGAATATAATCGGAGAAATTTACAGACGTTTTGAGAAGTCTGGTTTGAAAGTTGTTGCAGCTAAAATGAAACATTTGTCAAAAACAGAGGCCGAAGGCTTCTATGCGGTGCATAAAGATAGACCGTTTTTTAGCGCTCTTGTAGAGTTTATGATTTCAGGTCCTGTGATGATACAGGTATTAGAAGGTGAAAATGCGATAGCTAAAAATCGTGAGTTGATGGGTGCTACAAACCCTAAAGAAGCAGATGCTGGAACAATTAGAGCTGATTTTGCTGATAGTATTGATGCTAATGCTGTGCACGGTTCAGATGCTCCAGAAACAGCAGCACAAGAAATTAAGTATTTCTTTAGTGATATAGAGATTGTTGGCTAAGCCGGTCTATATCGAATAATACCTAGGAGGAGATTGATAATGAGTTGGTTAACTAGAGTAATTGGTAGAAGTCTTGGTTTAGAAGCACAGAAAAAAGATATGCCTACAGGAGTTTGGAGTCAGTGTCCAAGCTGTGGAGTAACGTTGTACTCTGAAGAGTTACACAATAATAAGTCAGTGTGTCCAAACTGTAATTATCATTACAGAATATCTGCTAGACACAGACTAAACTTATTCTTCGATAGAGAGAGTACAAAAGAGCATTTTGCTAATATATCTCCTGTGGATATGCTTAAGTTCAAAGATACTAAGTCTTATAAAGATAGACTTTCTCAAGCACAGAAAAAAACTGAAGAACAAGATGCATTGGTAGTGATGGAAGGAACTGTAAAAGGATTCCCAGTAGTTGCTGCAGCATTTAACTTTATGTTCTTAGGTGGTTCTATGGGTTCTGTTGTAGGTGAAAAATTTACTAGAGGTGTTAAGCTTGCTATCGAGAAAAAAGTTCCTTTTGTATGCTTCACAGCAAGTGGTGGAGCTAGAATGCAAGAATCATTATTCTCATTAATGCAAATGGCGAAAACTAGTGCTGCTTTACAAAAGTTGGCAGAAGCTAAGCTACCGTACTTAGTTGTACTGACAGATCCTACTACAGGTGGTGTATCTGCATCTCTAGCTATGCTTGGTGATGTGCATCTTGCTGAGCCAAAAGCTCTGATAGGTTTTGCTGGACCTAGAGTAATTGAACAAACAGTAAGAGAAAAATTACCTGAAGGATTCCAAAGAAGTGAGTTTTTGGTAGAGAAAGGCATGGTAGATATGATCGTTGATCGTAGAAACTTAAGAGAAGAAGTTGCAAAGTTAATAGATAAGCTTATGCCTAATTTGACTAAAATTAATCATTCTCAATCTCTAGAATATAAATCTGAACAGCAAGTATAGTCCTAAATTAAAAATGAGCATTGAAGTGAAAATAGCTAAAATAATGGCTAAGCCAGATGCTCGTAACTGTGATCTTTTAGATCTGTTACTTATTCTTGATAGATTTAACTTTACCAAAAAGTTTAAAGTAATAACAATTGCGGGGACAAATGGTAAAGGTACTACAGTAGCTATGTTAGAAGAGCTATTGGTGTCGAATAACAAGCAGGTGTTAAGTCATACATCTCCGCATGTCTTTAAATTTAATGAAAGAATATCTCTAAATAAACAATCGATTCCAGATAATGTTTTATTAGAGCTATTAGAAAGATTAGGTGAGATAACTCCTGAATATCGACTATCTTATTATCAAATAGCTTTTTTGTGTGCTTGTATGTATTCTCAGAAGGTTGCTATTGATTATCTGATTTTAGAAGTCGGTATAGGTGGTCGTTTAGATGCAGCAAATATAATAGATGCTGACATTACAGCTATTACTAATATTGATTTTGATCACTGTGAAGTTCTTGGTGATACGTTAGATAAAATTGGACATGAAAAGGCTGGTATAGCTAGGGCAGGAGTACCTTTGTTCTTGGGAACAAAAATGCCTGATAGTGTTTATAAATATGCAGAAGCTTGTGGTGCAATAATTTATGAAGAAAATCATGAGTATAGTTCTAGCGAGTGCTTTATACATAGTTATAATATTGCCGTAACTATAGCTAATTATCTTTTTAATAAGTTGTTGATATCTTATATTCCAAATTTAGAAGAGATAAGAGCTAAAGCAAGATTTTCAATATTAAAAAATAATAGTTTCAATAATAGTTATGTTGTTGTTGATGTTGCACATAATCCAGCTTCTGTGAGGCACCTATTTGAGCTTTTAGATGCAAAATTTGGCAATAATAATGTTAGGTATGAGGCGGTATTTGGGATTTTAGCAAGTAAGGATCTACATGAGATATTAAATATAGCAAGAGGCCGTATATATAAATGGGATATTGTGGATCTTAAATATTTAGATGGTCGAGCGGCTGATTTAGACAAAATAAAGCAAGAGTTTGAATCACAAAAAATTGTGCGAGTTGATTTTAACACAGACCTAGGTAGTATATATTTGTCAAAAAAAGATACGGTAACAGTTGTTTTTGGATCATTTGTATTAGCTGGAGAGTTTATAAAGCAGTATGAAAAGCATAATAGTGAAAAGTGAAAAGCAGATATTTGAGTTTACTCAAGAGTATGCTAAAAAACTTCAAGCAGGTCAGATTATATATTTACATGGGGACTTGGGTGTTGGCAAAACTACTTTTGTAAAAGGAGTGCTTAAGTCTTTGGGCTATAAAGGTAATGTTAAAAGTCCAACTTATACGTTGGTTGAGAGTTATGAGTTTGATAATTTTAATATTTATCATTTTGACTTGTACAGGTTGGCAGACCCTGAAGAACTTGAATGGATAGGTGTTAGAGACTATTTCAATAATGATTCAATCTGTTTTGTTGAGTGGCCAGAAAAAGGTAAAGGGTTCCTGCCAAAAAACAGTACTGATATATATATAAAATATTTACCTAATGGTAGGCAAATAAATTTTTGTTAAAAATCTCTATAAATATGGTATGAAAGTATATTATACTGTTAAAAATATTTTGTATTTATATTATTTGTCTGTGGGAGAGAAGGATGAAAGTTAGGTTTATAATCACCTTTTTATCAGTTATGTTCTTTGGTTCATCATACGCAACTTTAAAAGAGTGTTATAAAGATGGTGTTGATCAAGAGTATGAAAGAGTCTTAGAGTCATGTAAGCCATATCTTAAAACTGATGCTAGAGCTGCAGGGCTTTTGGCAGAAGCAAATGTTCAACTTGATATGAGTGATAAAAATGCTTTAGATTATGCTCTTTGGGCTGCTGATTTCTATGAGAAAAATGGTGCCCCAACTGATCCTGAAGGAGTTAGGTCTTATTCATATTTGGTATATTTGATTGGTGAGTTATATTTCTTTGGAGCAGATGGTATTGAGGTTGATCAACCTAAAGGGATTGAATATATAACCAAGGCTGCGAATTTGGGCTATGATATTGCACAAAATCAGCTAGGTAACTTATATGTAAGAAATGATAAAGTACCAGGTATGAATGTTGCTAAGGCTTATAAGTGGTATAAGCTTGCTATAGCTAATGGTAGTTTAGAAGCTAGAGGAGCTTATTTAATTAACAATCAGCAAAAATTTATCCAAGAGTATCCATACTGTATGTCTTTGGGTAGAGCTTTTATTGCAGATGCTTATTTAAATGGAACTGGTGGATTACCTAAAAACCCTAACTATGCTATTAAGTGGTATCAGAAGGCATATAATTTAGATCATTCATCCGAAATAGAGGTTGGCCTAGCAGAGGCTTATTATGCAGAGTATAAAAATATTACTCAAGGTAAGCATGCGTTTAAACATGCTGGGATGGCAGAGGCACTTATCGCTAAAGGTGATAAGCAACGAGCGTATAAGTATGCACGTGAAGCTATAACACAGCCATATGCACCAGCATTTGCTATTATGGCATCATTGACTGACAATAAAGTTGCTAAGTATGCATATCTATCAGAGGCTATTCAGTTATATAATAATCCACTACTAGGTTTTTGGCGTCAGTTTAATCAGTACTGTATGCCAAATCTTTCTGATAAGAGCGGATTAAAGAAAGCTGAGCAGGAGCTAGCTAAAATAAAGCTTACAGCAGAAGAGAAAGAATTAGCTGTTAAAGAGCAGGAGAGTTTAGAGGTATATTGGAATCCAAATGTTCAGTCTAAACAAGAAGGACAAAAGCAAGAATCTTCTGCAGTTCAGCAACAAGTTAGCGAAAAAACACAAGTAGAGTCAAATTAATCTTAATGAGTATCTCTGTGACTTGAGAAAATGAAAAAGTTCTTCTCAAATAGTTTAATTGTATCTGTATTCTTATTTTTATCGAAATTATTAGGTTTTGTTAGAGACTTATTATTAGCTAGTTTTTTTGGTAGTGGATCAGCTTTACAAGCGTTTTTGGTAGCTTTTAGGTTTCCTGAATTCATGCGCAAGGTTACGTCATCTGGTGTTTTGACACAAATAATTAATCCATATTTAAATGGTAATACTAATGATAGAAACAGGAAGTTTATTATAACTGTACTTTATTTCATAGCTTTATTGTTATTGGTTTTGACTATTGTAGTAATAGTCTTTAGTAATGTTTGGGTGGAAATATATGCATATGGCCTAGTTGATGATAGAAGTGTTTTGAGCTTAGTCAAAAGCATGTTTGTGATCATGATCCCGTACTTGTTGTTCAATGGGATTATGGGAGTGATATCGGCTATCTTAAATAGTTATAGTAAATATCTAATATCGTCAATCCTACCAATTGTACTAAATATTTTAATGATAGTGGGTATAATTATCTCACCAATGTTTAATGTTCCTATCTTTAGTGTTGCTTATGCGGTTCTCTTAGCAGGGATTATCCAAGTTTTCATTGGGGGATATAGTCTTAAAAGATTAATGGGTAAGGTTAAGCTTAATCAAGATGTGTTTTTGGTTAAGGATCTCAGGTCAAGAACATTCTTAAAAAAACTTCCTTCAGCATTTTTCGGAACAGCAATATTACAAATAAATGGATTGATAGAAACATTTTTTGCATCTTTTTTGCTATCTGGAAGCTTGGCGTGGCTATATTATGCAGATAGAGTTAATCAATTCTTATATGGGGTTTTTGGGACAGCTATAGCAACGGTTATGATTCCGTACCTGATTAACTATAAGAGAAACCAGCAGAAATTTTTCCAGACATTAAGCTTTATTATAAGGTTTACTTTAATAATAACAGTTCCTGCCGTTATAGGTCTATTTATATTGGCTAAGCCTATCGTTATTTCACTATTTTTCTATGGTAAGTTTAATTTGCAGGATATCGATTTTACTTATCTGGCTTTGCTTGGTTACTTAGTATCATTGTTTTGTTTTGTAATCGTCAGAGTAGTTGTTTCAGCACTTTACATACAGAATAAAACCTCAATAGTTTTTTATATTAGTTTAATATGTCTAATAATTACTATAGTTGCTGATATGCTAGTTGTGAATTTGTTTGCAAAAGATGATCATGCATTTTTGTATTTAGCGTTGGTAAGTTCCTCTGTTGCATTAATCAATTTGGTTATTCAGATGTGGGTGCTTTGTGATTTTAATATTAGATTATTTGTTGATAGTTATTTAGATTTGATGACAATTATTAGGATAACAATTGCTAGTATATGTATGGTTTTAGTATTAAAATCATTTAATCTAAGTGATAGTTATTGGATTACTTTATCAATGTTTGATAGACTCAAAAGTATAGCTCTAATAGTGTCTAGTGGTATAATTGCTTATTCTGTAGTTATGATAGTACTGGGAGGTTTTAGATCTTTGAAAGATTTAAAACAGTAATAGTTTTATCAAGCTATCAGGACAAATTTATTTAGGATAAAAATGTACGATTTCAAAAAAATAAATAATCTTAGGGGAATAGAAAGAGAAACTTTGAGAATCACTTGTAATGGAGTGCTTGCTGATTCGTGCCACCCGTATGCTCTTGGGCATAAACTAACTAATAGTAGTATAACTGTTGATTTTTCGGAGAATCTTCTTGAGTTGATTACTAGACCTCATGAGAGTATAGAAAGTACTTTTTGTGAGCTATATGATCTTTCAGCTTTCACATTAGCGAATATGGCAGATAATGAGATTATACTTAATACTAGTATGCCTCTTTCAGCTGATGAAAGTGAAATAGAAGAGGCTGATTTTGGTAGTTCGAACTCTGGACAGATGAAGAGAGTTTATCGCAAGGGATTGTCTGTTCGATATGGTAAGATTATGCAAATAATCTCAGGCATACACTATAATTTCTCTTTTGATAGAAAGCTGATAGAAAATATTGCTAGTGATAAGCAAAGTTCAGTTTCTGATGTTTATTTTGATGTTCTTAATAAATATTTTGAATTTATGTGGTTATTACCATATCTATTTGGAGCTAGTCCAATATGTGCTAAGACTTCTGTTAAAAATAAGCCTGACTACTTGTCAGATTTAGATGATGAGTTTTTTGTTGGCAAATATGCTACAAGCTTGAGAATGAGCGATCTTGGTTATACGAGTCCAGCACAAAAGGATCTGGCTATATCATATAATGACGTTAAATCTTATGTTAAAGATTTGATACATGCGACTGATGATATTTTTGATGATTATAGAAATTTGGGTTTATATGATGCTGAAGGTCAAAGAGTGCAATTAAACGAGAGTATTTTACAGATAGAAAATGAGTACTACAGTGCGATTAGACCTAAGCAGATAGCTAAAAGGTGTGAAAGACCTGCATGTGCATTATATAACCGAGGTGTAGAGTATATTGAGGTTAGAGTTCTTGATGTTGACCTTTTTACTCCAGTTGGAATAAGTAAAAATACAGCTCTTTTCGTTGAAGCAATGTTGATGACTTGTTTGGAGGAAGGCGCAGTAAGATATAGTAAAGAACAAATCAAGCAGGCTAAGCAAAATTTGACTGCTGTGGCAATACAGGGTCGTAATCCACAGCTTAAGCTAAAAAAACTAGATGATGCTAGAGAAGTCTTACTAAAGGATTATGCATTAGAGTTGTTTGATAAGATTGAAGCAACAGCAGAAAAGATGTCATCTGAGTATCTTGAAGCAGTATATCTAGAAAAGCAAAAGATTTTGGATATTAATAAAACACCATCTTCTAAAATAGTTAAGATTGCAGAGGAGCAAGGATATAAAAATTTTGCGTTAAAGGTGTCTCAAAAAGCATCTGAAGAGTTTAGAGGCTATGCACTATCAGCAGATGTTGAGTCTGAACTACAAAGTCAAGTTTCTCAGTCTGAAGTTGCAGAAAAAGAGTTGGTTGCAAATGATAGCATATCTCTAGACGAATATATTAATAGGTATTACGAATCTTCAAAAGGGTGTTGTTAAACTTTGTTTTAATTTGTTATTTCTGTATAAATTGATAGGCATAAAAAAACCAGCTCAAGGCTGGTTTTGATATTATGGTACAAGTGAAGTAAAAAACTATACTTTCTTGATACCACCGAATCTCTTCTTGAACTTATCAACACGTCCAGCTGTATCAACAATTCTTTGCTTACCAGTGTAGAACGGATGACATTGTGAACAGATATCGATGTTCATAGCATCTTTACCAGAAGTTGATTTAGTAACAAAAGTATTTCCACAACTACAAGTTACTTTTACTTCAGTATATTTAGGATGAATTTCTTGTCTCATTTTTATAGTTTCCTTATATTTATAATCTGACATCGCCACTTAGACTATCTCATCTAAGCACCATATCCCTTATTAGAATAGCTCAGAGATTGTAGCTTAAAATATCCACAGTATCAAGCTTAATTCGAAGAAATATACTTCTCTCTACGTACACTCTTAGGTCCAAAACCTGCATTTGTAAGCATCTCATATGATTGATCAATCATATTGGGATTGCCACAAACGTAAACAATATCAGTCTCAGGGTTTAGCCCTATACTTTCAAATTGATTCTGAACATATCCAGAGATCTCATAATCTTTAAGATCTTGAGTTTCTCTACTAAGGCATAACTTAAAGTGAATGTTATCATGCTTTTTTGCAAACTCTATAAAATCATCTTGATAAAGAGCATCTTTGCGATATTGGACTCCTAGTAGTATATGTATTTCAGTGTTGTCAGCTCTTTCTAACAGCTCTGGGAACATTGCTTTGTATGGTACAATACCAGTACCAGTACCAACCAGAACTAATTTATTAATTTCTTCTTCTTTTAGAACAAGTCTACCCGCTGGTCCCATAGCAGGAGCAGTCTCACCAATTTTCATATTAAAGAAAGTATCAGTTGCTACACCGCCTTTTACATAAGTGATACCTATTTCTAGGAGCATATTATCAGAAGGTAGTGAGCCTAAGCTGTAGCTTCTGCGTTTTAGGTTACCTTCCTTATCTGTTAATAGGAATGTGATAAATTGCCCAGCGATAAAGTTAAGAGGTTTACCATCAGTTCTTTTGAATACGAAATGTCTAACATTGTCTGTAATATCTTTAAATGAAACTAGTTCAAGTTCAAATTTTTCCAAAGCCATTTTATTAAAAATTGTCATGTGTATTTATAACAGCAATAATTATATACTCAAAATATCTAGAAATATAGATATCTATCAAATCATATTGTTAGATAATTAGTAAAATACATTAGAACAAATTTATGCATTTAGAGTGCTTTTGTGTATATAATAATTTTATATAGGTAGTAAGCTTAAACTTAGAAAATGTATAAAATACTAGTGTTTTTGTTGCTTCTTCCTTGCTTAGGATTGGCAGAAATGACTCAAGCAGATATAGAAAAGATATATACAAAACCAATCATTCTAGATAGTAGGCACTATACTTTTAATGTTGAGTTACCCGTAGATTCGATAGATGGATATAGATGGTTTCTTATTCCACCAGATTATGATTATATAGATGATAGTGGCTATACCCATGAGAGTGTTAATGTTGAAAAATCAAAATGGGCTGGTATGGATAATTTTAAACTTAAACTCACTAAAAAGTTTAGGAAAGTACCTCATAAAATTATATTACATTTTGAATGTTTTCGACCGTTCGAGGAACATCCTAAGATTTTAACAAAAGATGTGACAGTATTATCACTTTTAGATTAGGAGCATATATGAAGAAAATACTGATAATAATATCTGCGATGTTGGTTGCCTTGAGTGCAACTGCCGCAGATTGTGCTGATAAAGGCTTTACTATAATAAGAGATAAGGCTAAGCAAATGGAGCAAGCTTGGGATGCGGCTGACCTTGATAAAGTTGTATCATTCTATGATGATGATTTTATGTATATGAGTGGAGGTAAAACTTATACAAGTAAAGATGCTGTGTTAAAGCATTATCTTGATGGATTTGCTGCAAATAAAGCTGGCAAACGAGATATGGGTAAGTTAAAACTTAACTATGAGTATTGTCGAAACATTGATGAGAATCATCAGTTAGTTATATTAAAGTTTATATGGGATGGTTCTGATGGTAAGGTTGTTACAGGTCACGATTTACTTGTTTGGCAAAAAGATGGTAAAGATAACTATACTATAATAGTAGATTTTCCACAGTCATAGTTTATATAAGGTATAAGAGGAGATGTTATGTTTTTTTTGATATTTTTGGTAATAGTTTCTATATTCTTATTGGCTTTTTCAATAAGTATAGTTGAGACTCAGTCGGTAAATGTAATAGAGAGATTTGGTAAGTTTGTTAGAATCCAGCGTGCTGGACTTAATTTTAGAATACCTTTTATTGAAAGAATAGCTGGTAGAGTCAGTTTGAGAGTACAACAGCTTGATATAGTTGCAGAGACCAAAACAAGAGATAATGTATTTGTACACATGAAAGTTTCTGTACAGTTTCTAGTTGAAGAGTCGAAGGCTGTGGATGCTTTTTATAAGCTAACAAATGCTAGAGCGCAAATGGAGTCGTATGTTTTTGATGTGATTAGATCATCACTACCACGTATGAGTTTGGATGAGTCTTTTGAAAATAAAGATGCAATAGCACTAGATATTAAAAAAGAGTTATCAGAAGAAATGAGTACTTATGGATATACGATAATTAAGTCATTAGTTGTTGATATTAATCCTGAGGAAAATGTTAAGCGTTCGATGAACGAGATTAATGCTGCGCAAAGACAGCTTGAGGCTACAAAAGCAAAAGCAGAAGCAGAGAAGCTTATCAAAATCAAAGAAGCAGAAGGGCAAAAAGAGTCAATGAAGCTACTTGGTGAAGGTATAGCAGAGCAGCGTAAGGCAATAGCAAGAGGTTTGCGTGTATCGATAGAAGATGTCAAAGAGGGTACTGGAGGAAATATTTCTTCTGAATATATTTCATCTTTAGTAATGATGTATCAATATTTAGATACGTTAGAGAATATGACAAAATCAGGTAAATCAAATGTAATCTTTACTCCAAATTCTCCAAAAGGCTTCAATAATCTAACATCAGAAATGATAAGTGCGTTATCTGCTGTTAAAGATATCTAAACTTTTTGTAACTATATTTCTTGAGAAATTGTGCTATGATAGCACAAGCCTTTTTAGGTAGTTAAATCCCTTATTTATATTTATGATTTTTAGGTTTAGAAATAACATGAAAAGAATTTTATGTAGATTATTTATTTGTTTCTTATTACTTATGGAATCAAATTATTCATGGGCACTTATAGGTAAACTAAGTTTACAGAATGATAATCTGAAGCTTGTAACAAAAGATAGAGAGTATAGTGTACTAGGTAGTTCAAGTGTTTTAGGTGAATCAAAAAGTATGGCTCATCTTGATACGTTGGTATTTATAGATAATCAAAACCAAATTAATGATAATGCTTTGTATATTAATGATGTTCCGACTGCTATTAGTGGGAGCGAGCGACTAACAGGTGTTTTGGTTAGACAAAATCGTGACCTATATTTGAAGGTTGGTGATCAAGATATTCCTGTTAAATTTATAGAAGCAGTTGATTTTAGGGGTAATCATTTTGATCAAAAATCCATAGACTACTATCTTAATAAGAAAGTTAATGTTATAGCTGAATTTGATCATGGGGTCCTTTACATATCAGCGATTGTGATTAGTAATGTTTTTGAGAGTATAAATAACCTCTTCCCTTTAGATAGTAACTATAAAAAACTTATCGAAGAGGATTATGTAGAGTTTGTGACAGATACTTTAATGGAAGATGCTCTTAGTAAAAATCTAGAGCCATTTAAGGCTACTTTATTTGATGATGCAAAAGTTAAAAATGGTGATCATGTTTTGATTATTTCTTTGTCGGGTCGTCAAGGCGATGATCTAGTTACAGTTGGAGGACATTTTGTTTTAGGTGAAGCAACTGTTAAACATGGACAGCTCGAGAATTTTAGCTTTTATAATTTTTATACTACTAAGAATAAGAAACTAATGATGCCAGCAAAGGTTTCTTATGAAGATTATTTTGGACATTTATCACAAGGTCAGCAGAACTATAGACCTACGTATACTCTTTTGGTATATGGTGTAGATAAGGATAAAATTAAAAAAATGGCTGAGGTAATAGGTAGAGATTTAGAATATATGCGCACCTCTGGAGATACTGGTGGAATATCTTATGATTGTGTTAATACGGCCTTACATGCCCTATATAAGTCAGAATTTATAGAAAATCCCAACTTTCTGGGATTGGAGAGTTTTTATACCCCTCCAAAAGATTATACAGAAGGAAAATATTCATATTTTAATAATAGCTGGTATTACATTTTGAACACTAAGAGAGTGTTTTTACCAAGGTCTGGTTTTGAATATGTTTTGGAAAATATCGAAACATTTAACTCTAAAAGAGTTGATTTTGTATTTTATAATCAAACACCATCAGGCAGACCTGTTGGTGGGGCACCTATTGCCGGAGTGCTCAAATACTTTAGAATATCATTTCATTCAAATGAGATTAGTGAGCAAAATACTGTTTTCGATATAGCTACTTTTTTAGATGGTTTGGGAATATAGGCTTTATATAAGAAAAAGATACTCATAAAAGCATGTTTAAAATTTCCTGAGTTTTTCTACTTTCTGAAAAAGGCTTTTTAGACACTAAGAAAATGTCAAATCTCTGAGAGGTATATTTTTCAAAAATTTCTACAAGCTCTCCTTTTTGTATTGCATCATCTACAGTAAATGATGGGAGATAAACTATTCCTAATGAGTTAATTGCCATACTGGTTAATAGTCTAGAGAAAGAGCATTTTTGTTTTAAATTTATGCTATATTCTTTGCCAGATATTCCCCAAGTAGATTTGAAGTTTTGATAGTGGTCTAAGCATTGATAATTTACTAGGTCTTTTGGACTGCTTGGTGTCCCATAACTTTTGAGGAAATCAGGTGAAGCGCATACAACTTTTTTCCATTCTCCTATTTTCTTTGCATAGAAGTCACCATCTGGTAGAGTTCCACAGAAAATAATAGCATCAAAATTTTCATCGTATAATCTATTTAAGTAGTTTCCAATTTTCCACTCAACAAAAACATTTTCATTATTTGTTGTATAAAGCTTTACTTTATCAAGAATTGATTCAAAAAATGAAAAAGGAATGCCTATTTTTAAATTTCCTATAAATTGGTAATTAGTGTTAAGATCTGTTTTGATTTGATCTTCAATAAGTATAAGTTCTTTGATTCTTGGTAATATATTGATACCTGTTTCGGTTAAAAAAACTGATCTTGTATTTCTGTAAAAGAGAGTGGAGTTGTAATATGTTTCTAGTTCTTTAATTTTTTTAGATACTACTGATATCGATAGGTTTAATTCTTTTGCGGCTTGTCTGAAATTCAGAGTATGTGCGAGTTTATCAAAAATTTTATAGTGTAAAATTTCTATTTTCATTGATTCTTTTTTGATATCAGTGTTTCTATATTTTGATTATTAATATCATATAAAAATCATTGTAATATTTCTATGTTAATTTGAAACATGAGTAATTAGGATAAAAGATGATATTGATAAATGTTGAATATAAGAAAAGTTTAGATATTGTGGATAAATATAGACAGTCACACATGGATTATCTTTCAAAGTTTTATGATGATGGGTTAATTTTGGCATCAGGCCCTTATAATAACCGCTCCGGAGGGTTCATCATTTCAGTAATGGATCTTGAGTCAGCAAAAGAATATGTTAGAAATGATCCTTTTTATCTAAATGACATAGGTGATTTTGATATTAAGGATTTTATACCTACTAAATCATCACTAGGTTTTAGGAATTTAATTAATGGTGAAAACTTTAGTAAAGATGGTAGAGAATTATTTAATCAGTTACATGGTAAACATGCTGGAGAACAGTTGATTAAAGCTTTATCGAAAATAGCCCCAGATTTCTCAAAGTTAACTTTTGATTTTGCATTTGAAAGTATTTTTGCTAGAGATACTGAGATGTCTATGCTGACAAAAGAATTAATTACAATTGCTGTATGTTGTGCAATAGGTGACTGCCAAGCACAAGTACAGTCGCATCTAGAAGCTGCAATTAATCTTGGTGCTTCTAAAGATATGATAGTTGAAACTTTACTATTAGTATCTCCATTTGCAGGATTTCCTAGAGTTGCAAATAGCTTACTTGCGATAGATTTGGGTTAAATAAGTTAGGAGTATTTAAAAAAAAATGTATATAAAAGACAAAAAATACTTTTTTAGGTATATGGTCATCTTGGCTATGATGAGTAGCATGGGATTGTTAGCTTCCGATATATATGTGCCAGCGATGCCTAGTTTATCAAAAGCTTTATCAACAACTAGCTCGTCATTACAGTTAACATTGGGAGTTTACTTATTTGGACTTGCTATATCTCAGATATTTATAGGTTTTTTATCTGATATTTATGGACGCCGTAAGACTTTATTAATAGGTTTTGGTATATATACGATTGCTTCTATTTGCTGTGGTTTATCTTCTTCTGTACATGTGCTGATAATATGTAGATTTGTTCAAGCGATAGGAGCTTCTGCAGGTTTGGTTGTTGGAAGGGCAACTATTAGTGACCAATTTAATCTCAGTGAGGCAACAAAAATATATAATATAATTTATCCAATAGTTGCAATCTCACCTGCAATAGCCCCATTAATTGGTGGATATATTTCTAGTTTTCTAGGGTGGCAAGCAACTTTTGAGTTTGTCGCAATATATGGCATAGTATTATTCATTATAAGTTTTCTATTCTTGAAAGAAACGAATCATAATAGAGAGCAAAAGAAGATAATATATATTTTTCATGATTATCCTTTACTGATATCAAACTATGCTTTTTTGAGTTATCTTATTCCTGTATGTTTAGTATATGGTGCATGGTTTACATATTTATCCCAGTCGACTTTTTTGTTTAATCAAATGGGTTATTCACAATATACTGTTGGATACTTTTATATACCTCTTGCGATAATGATTTATTTAGGAAATTTTTTTAGTAAGAAAGTAATAAATATTTGGGGGAGTGAAAAAGTATTTTATATTGGGTTGCTATCTTTCTTAATTGGTGGAGTATTGTTTACAGCTTTTTATTTTTTGTCGAGTATGAATTATGCTTTTGAAATAATAATACCAATGTCCATTGTTTCAATATCAAACGGCATAGTCTTACCGTTGGGGATAGCTTCTGCAATAAATATATTTAAAGATAAATCAGGAGTAGCCTCTGGACTAGTTGGTTTTGCTCAGATTGGTTTTTCAGGTCTATGTGCTTCATTTATTGGTAAATTATTTGGTATTAATACTTTTGTTCTTGTAATAACTATATTTTGTATGTCGTTATTGGCAATATTAAGTTATTTTTTTCTTATGCAAAAAACTACTTCTTAGAGGAATTCTTCTTCGCATTAGATTTAATCTATTCATTCAAGTGAGCTTAGTGAGCAAAATACTGTTTATGATATAGCTACTTTTTTAGATGGTTTGGGAATATGAATTCTTTAAAGCTTGAAAGTAGTTATTTTATTATGTTTTAGCAGTTACAGATTTCACTAATCTCACTTTAAATATCTACTAAAAAAGGGCAATCGACGTGCTCTGTATACTGGCAACTAAAGTTATTTAGATAGTGATTAGGATATTCAAAGATACTAATATTTTTGGTTGAAGATATTGTAGAAGTAATTAAGTGTCCTTCAATATTTGAGTAATAGTAACATTTTATATCACATAGACCGCCTTTACAGTTGACTAGATTAGCACCTTTGAATGTTAGAGGGTACTCGGGAAATTGAGAGGGTGTCTTATCTTCAGCTAGCCAAGTATATTTAAATTGATGATACTTTGTTTTAGCTATTAGTTTATTATTCGTACTTATAAAATCTTCAGGTGCAGGACAGTAGTAAATAACCTGCCAAGCTGTAGCATGACAAGTATAAAAAAATGGCAGAGCAAAAAGCAATTTTTTAAAAGCCCCGTAATGTTTCATTTTTGGAGATTATCTATATATTGGTTTATTGATTATATTTGTAACAATAATTAAATACCAAATAATATTTATTTTAATTTTTATTAATAATTGTCCTTGGGTATATTGTAAATATATTCCATAAATGTTAATTATATTTATGATTATTTTTTATGAATTAATTATTGATTAAAAATATTTAATAAACATAGTGTGAGGCTTGGACATTTATGCATAGTGGAATATATTCTTTTTGTCAGATTGCTAACTTCAATAAAATAGCAGTAGATCCCAAACAAATAATTCACGAATATGCAGATCCAGATGGCAATATTTCTCAAGTTAATCTTTTGAGAGCAATTAAAGCTCAAGGATTTAGAGCAAAAGCAACTGATTTAAAAGCTGAATATTTTAATCCAAGGACATTTCCAATTATCTTGCAAGACAAGAGTGATAATTACTTTATTTTGGCAGCAATTAATAAAGGTCAATACTTGGTATTAATGCAGGGTCAACAAAATGTAAAACCTTTAACTTATGAAGAGTTTGCTGAAGTTTACTCTGGTAAAGCAATATTAGTTACTCATAAAGTTAGTGAAGCATCTCAAGAAGATTCTTTTAACATTAAATGGTTTGTACCAGCATTATGGAAATATAAGCATATATTTAGAGATGTATTAATAGCCTCTCTTTTTCTACAACTATTTGGATTAATAACGCCATTTTTCTTTCAGGTAGTCATGGATAAGGTGATTATGCATAATGGTTTGACAACACTTAATACATTAGCAATAGTATTTTTTGTTGTAGCTATATTTGAAGTTGTATTTGGAGGCATTAGGACATATTTGTTCTCTCATACTACATCAAGGGTTGATGTGGTATTGGGATCTAAATTATTTAGTCATTTAATGAAATTACCACTATCATATTTTGAAACACGCCAAGTAGGACAGAATGTAGCAAGGGTAAAAGAGTTAGATAAGATAAGAAGCTTTATCACAAGTACTGCGCTTACTTTAATAATAGATTTATCATTTACATTTATATTTGTAGCAGTGTTATTTATGTATAGTTGGCAATTAACTTTAATAGTATTAGCAACTATCCCAATATACTTTATCTTATCATTATTTATCACCCCCATTTTAAAACATCGTTTAGATAAAGTTTTTTATACTGGAGCGAAGAACCAATCTTTTTTAACAGAGTCTATCACAGGTATTCAAACAGTTAAGTCAAGTGCTATAGAACCACAGATGCAAAGAAAATGGGAAGATAACCTAACAGAATATGTTAAGGCATCTTTTAGATCGCAAAATTTAGGTAATATAGCTGGGCAGATAGCGGAGCTTGTTAGTAAGTTAACAACTATTGCTATTATCTTTGTTGGAGCACATATGGTAATAGCAGGTCATCTTACAGTTGGTCAACTAATAGCATTTAATATGCTAGCAGGTCGAGTAACTCAGCCGATCCTTAAACTTGTGAATATTTGGCAAGAGTTTCAGCAAGCTGGAGTTTCATTGAAAAGATTAGGTGATATCTTAAATACACCTACAGAGAGTAGTAACAAATCAAGTAAGAGTGCATTACCTACATTTAAGGGGCAAGTTAGTTTCGTGGATGTTAAGTTTAGATACTCTGCTGATACTAGACTTATATTAGATGGTGTTAATCTGAATGTAAAAACTGGCGAGTCTATAGGTATAGTAGGACGTTCTGGTAGTGGTAAGAGTACGCTTACAAAACTTATCCAAAGATTGTATCAACCAGAAACTGGTAAGGTACTAGTAGATGGAGCAGATTTATCTACTATAGATACCGTATGGTTAAGGCAGAATATAGGTGTTGTTTTACAAGAGAGCTTTATGTTTAATCGTAGTATTCGTGAGAATATTGCATTGACCAATCCTAGTGCAAGTATGGAAAGTGTAGTAGCAGCTGCTAAGTATGCAGGAGCACATGATTTTATATTAGAATTAAAAGATGGTTATGACACTGTTATAGAGGAAGGAGGGGCAAACTTCTCAGGTGGACAGAAGCAAAGATTATCCATAGCTAGAGCATTAATCAATAATCCTAAGATTCTAATCTTGGATGAAGCAACATCAGCTCTTGATTATGAATCAGAAAAAATTATTCAAAACAATATGGCTAAGATAGCTAAAGATAGGACAGTGTTTATCATTGCACATAGACTAACAACAGTACAAGACTGTGATCGTATTATCTATATGGATAAGGGCAAGGTTGTAGAAGATGGATCTCACACTGAGCTTTTAGCGAGAGGTGGACATTATGCAGAACTATATAATGCTCAACATAGAGGAGAGGTGTAATGTCTAAGCTATTAGATTTTTGGAAGAATCGTAAGACTTTGGCAGAAGAAGATAATGCTAAGAAAGATGCTTATAGTTTTTTACCTGGAGTATTAGAAGTTACAGATAAACCACCGCACCCATTGATGAGAAAGGTTCTATATTGTTTGATATTCTTGATAGTTTTTGTGGTGGTTTGGGCATCTATATCTAATATAGATATTATCACGGAAGGACAAGGTAAAATAACTCCAACTGGTGATGTGAAGACTATTCAATCATCTGAGAAGGGTTCTGTAATTAAGCTAAATGTAGAGAATGGGCAGCTAGTTAATCAAGGAGATGTACTAGTTATATTAGAATCTGACTATACAGAGGCTGATATCAATAAGCTAAGAGAAGATGTTGAGTTCTATAAGTTGCGTATAGCAAGGCAAGAAGCTTTTTATAATATGATAAAGAGTGATTTACGTGAGCAAATTCCATTAGAAAAAATAAAGTTTGATGTACCAGATGGAGTTACTGATCAGCTAGATATAGAACAAACAAAGAGATTATTATGGCAACAATGGCAGTCTGGTATTGCTAAACTAATGACATTGGAAGCAACACTAGATGCAAAAGAGAAAGAACTAGATATAAGTTTAAATAAAACGAAACAACTACAAGCGACTGTACAAATAATAAGAGAGAAGCTAGATGCTTATAAGACGCTATTAGAGAAACGAGCAGTGTCAAGGATGGAGTATCTAGAAGTACGAGAAAAGTATCTTAATACCTATTATGAGTTGGGATCAGAGAAAGCTAAAGATAAACAGTTAGAGGCAGAAATAGCAGAAGCGAGAAGTAATCTAGAATCATTTAAGTCAGAGACATATTTGGAAACATTAAAGACTATTAGGCAAGATAAGAAAGATTTATATTCCGCAGAGCAGGAGCTACATAAGGCAACTACACTAAATGGTAAGAATCAGATAAAAGCTCCAATATCAGGTGTAGTGCATGAACTTCAGATACATACTATAGGGGCTGTAGTTACACCGGCACAGGTGTTAATGCAGATAATACCGTTAGATCAGAAGCTTGAGGCAGAAGTGTATGTCAAGAATGAAGATATTGGATACCTAAAGAAAGGTCAAGAAGCTGAAATAAAAGTAAATACCTTCCCATTTGCTGAGTATGGTGTATTACATGGGACTGTGAAGAAGATCTCAGGAGATGCTATAGAAGATGAGAGGTTGGGATTGGTGTACAAATTGATAGTTGATTTAAAAGATAACACCTTACATAAAGATGGTGAGAGTTACACTATAGTGCCCGGAATGGCAGTGGTGGTAGAGGTTAAGACTGGAACAAGAAGAGTGATAGATTTCTTCACAGAGCCACTTACAAGAGGAATAGATAATAGTCTTAGAGAAAGGTAAGATAGATGAAACAAGTTTTGGAAATTATAAATGTTAAAGGATGGTAGCGTGATGATATTAGTATATATTTTATTTATTTTTTATTTTGTTAGTTATGACAGGAGTTGAGTTTGGAATAGCAAAAATCTTTTTTAAAGATAAGTCGGAAAGAAAAGTAGGTAGATCATTTCCACTAACATTATATATATTTGGAGCTATTGCTTTTTGGGTTACAGCTAGTTTCTTATTATTTTTTCAAAAAGGGTTGATATCATATTTTAATTTAGGAGATCACCAGTTTATATTTAATGCTTATATATTGTCAGGCGTATTGTGTTATGCAGGATACTTGTCATTAAATAGTGAAAATTATGATAAAGAAAATCCGACTATTTATTCACGAACAGCAATGTTTGTTTATCTTCTAGTATCATCAATAATTATATTGTCAGTATTTATTTTCTTTGGGTTAAGCCTGATAGGGTTTGCCTCAAGTGCACAAAGAGCAGCTGATATATTAGATATGCTGATATATCTATGTGTAATTATCTTTGTAATTGTATACGGCTGGTATTTAATAAACCGTTTCTGTGCAAGATATTTTAGTATGGCTAAAATACTCAAAGTCAATATGCTTGTTTTTATCATCTACTTTATAGCTACACCGGCATACTTATATGGAACTAAGTTTTATACAGAGTATAAGCAAGATAATGGTATTTATTCTGTTGAAATTAAGGATTACAAATATAGCACTAAAGTAAAATCAAAAGGTAAATATTTACCTAATTCAATATTTCGCCATTGTAAGGATAATATTTGTAGAAGTAATCTTAATAGCATATCAATATCGAAAATAGTTGATACTGATAATAGTGTAATAGTTGGTAAAGGAGTGGCATTTTCAATAAATAGAAAAAATAAAAGTGATTATGTACCTAAAGAAAACTTATCTAATATTGATAGTTTTTTAAATAAAATAAAATCTGATGAATATAAGACCTTTAAATGGAAAAATAATAACGATTATTTATTTTGTTATAAAAAAGATAAAAATTATCTTAAATGCAGTTATGTTAAAAATGTTAAGAATTTTGATGATAGCTTTAGTTTAGAAATGATAGTTTATTTATATATAGACTTAAATAAGTTAGATACGAAGAGCTTTGAGAAAGAGCTTTTTGGTATAGTCAATGCATATTCAAACAAAGAAATATTTATAAAATAATGGAGTATAAAATGTCAGGAACTAATAACTATTTTTTAACACAAGAAGAAAGCTTACAAAAAGCAAATGATATTCTTATTAGAATGTTATCTGATGATACAGGAAAAGTCGAAGATGCCAAAGACTCATCATATGTAAATAGACAGTTAGATGCTCAACATTTAGATGCTCGCACATCAACAGACTCCTCTCACTATTCATTAAATGTAGAGCCCCAAACTTTTTTTAAGAAATATATTAAATAATGAAGGATCTATAGTAGCAGCTGGAGAGTTTCTTAATAACTCATATAGCGCATTAGAACAAGGAAAGGTAGTTGATAAAAATTATTTAAATGCGGTTGAGAAAAATATACTTACAGCCTCAGGTGGAAAGCAATATTATAGTCATACAGAAGGTAAAGTAGTTAATTTCATTGATGGTAAGTCATCAATAGCAGACTTTGATAATACACAGCTACAATCAATGGGTTTAAATGCTGAACAGCAATCAGCAGTTGCAAACTTTCAGTATATTAGAGAGGGTTCATATCAGCAAAGGCTATTTGCAGAAGCAGAAAGACATCCTGAGTTTATGACAGCTGACCAAACTAAGATGTATGAATTAATTCAAAGAACTGGTGGTACAGCACATGGTCAGTCTATGGCAGATCAATATAAAAGAGAGCTTTATGAAAAACATCTACAAGATAATGGACAGTTAAAAGCATTTAAAGATAGTTTCTATAATAATTTTGATAGTGCAGGTGCTGACAGTTTAGAAACAGTAGTGCGTTATGGGATGCTTAACGATACATATACAGAGTTAGGGTGGCAAGAAAATACAAATCTTCAAGATTTAGGCTTACAAACTATGGACTCATTTGTGGCTTTTGACTCTCAAAGAAATACAACAGCTATAGGAATTAATCCAAATCAATGGATGGGGGAAGGCTTCTGGGGAGGGTCTATTTTAGGTTATAATCTTGATCTTTCATCTTATGGAAGTTTATTGGGATTAGATACTAAACCAATGGTTTCTATATTAGATATGCAAGGAGCTATAGATAGCACGGCATTTCCATCTGTTATATATAGTGAGGCAGGAGAAGGCTTTAACTATAATCACGACAATATTTTAACTAAAATAGTTGACTTCATGAATCAAATAAAGATGCCAGGAGTTTATGGTTTTGATATTGGTGCTACTACCCAAAACTCATCCCAATCCGGCAACCAAGAAACCCTACGAGTAATCCGCCGAGATCCACTGACATTAGACTTAGACGGAGATGGAATTGAGACAGTTAGTGCAGATGGTTCTGTACTGTTTGACAGTAATGCAGATGGTGTTAAGCGAGGCACAGGCTGGGTAGGAGATGATGATGGTTTACTAGTTCGTGATATAGATGGTAGCGGAACTATAGATAATGGTCAGGAGTTATTTGGAGATGCTACAGTTAAGAGTGATGGTAGTATAGCTACAGATGGTTTTGATGCATTATCAGACCTAGATAGTAATAATGATGGTGTATTTGATGCTAATGATACAGCTTTTGAAGAGGTCAAAGTATGGCAAGATGCTAACCAAGATGGGATCTCTCAAGCAGATGAGCTAATGAGCTTATCAGAAGCTGGAATAGCAGGTATTAATCTAGATGCTACAACGACAACTACAGCTACAGATGGCGGGGTAATCTCAAAGACAGGGACATTTAGTCGTACAGATGGCACAACTTCAACTATAGGTAACTTAAACTTTAATCAAAATAATATCTATAGAGAGTTTACAGATAATCTAGATACAACAGCCTTTAATGGCATGATGAACATCGCTGGTATTGGTGAGGTTAGAGACTTACAAGAAGCAGCTACACAAAATCAAAATCTTGCAGACTTATTAGGTAAGATGAATACAGAGGGTTATACAGCTAAATTAGGTTTAGCAGATGACTTATTAACAGAGTGGACAAAGACATCAAATTTCTCAGATACAAACAATCTTGAGAATATCACCTTAGAAGATGGTACAAGCTTTACATTTAATATATCTGACTCTACAAGAAGCCAATTAGATAAGATTCAGACATTAGAAAAATTTTCATCAAATAAGCTTATTCAAACAAGTATAGACGGAGATACATTAACTATTACTCATGGTAGTAAAAGCAGAAGCTATAACATAGTTCGTGGACAGGAGAATGTATTAGGAGATAGTTATTTCACAGCTGGTTGGAATGAGTATACAGTTGGAAATACAGTCCTTAGAGATATGAACTTAATAAGTGTAGCTAATGGCTATAACTCTATATTAAACACAGTCAAAGAAAACATTTTTGCACAGACAGAGTATCCACAAATACTAGAGAACATTGGTTTTGACTATAATGCCGAGAGTGGTGAGATCGGACTTAATTTTGATGGGGTTAATGAGTATTTAACAAATAAAGTTATTGATGAGCCAGCTAATGGAGTTGCTTTACTTAAAAAACTTTCAGATTTTAATGATGGTAGTTTCTCTACAAATGGTTAGGATGTAAATAGTTTACTTGAAAATGAAGTGACTGATGCTTTAGCTGAATCTTTAGGTGTAAATATTGAGCTTGTAGATGCAGGATCTTATAAGTTTACAGCTGATGGCAGGAGTTTTACATTAGGTTCTTTAGCAAGCACTACTGGAGCAGATTTTATATTGGGTACTGATGCTAATGATACTATAAATGCTGGCTCAGGGAATGATGAAGTTCGTGGTGGATCAGGGGATGATTATTTACATGGAGGAAGTCAATCAGATACATTGTTGGGAGGAGACGGCAATGATACATTGATTGGAGATAACATTACTAACTCATATACTGGCTATAACAATGATAATGCAATGGATGCTAGATATAACAAGGGGAATGATGTATTAGCAGGAGGTGCGGGAGAAGATTTCTTGGCTGGAGGCTATGGAAGTGATACGTATATCTTTAATAAGGGAGATGGAGTAGACACTATCCAAGAGATGCAGATAGGAGATTATAGTCAAAAATATTATGATAGTGGTTCAAGAGATACTATTAAGTTTGGAGAAGGACTTAATCAAGAAGATGTAAGGTTCGATTATGATGGTTTAGATTTACATGTAACTTTTGCCAATAATGATACTGATAAAGTTATAGTCAAAAATTTTAAAAATAGTACATTAGAAACTATGCAGTTTTCAGATGGTAGTGTTCTTAAACAATCAGATATTCCAACAATGATATATGGAACAGAAGCATCAGAAGAGATATGGGGCTCAGAAAATATTGCAGACATAGTTCAAGCAGGGGCTGGAGATGATACTACATTTACAGGTTCGGGCGATGATATCGTATATGGTGGTGATGGTAATGATGACATCAATGCTTATAATAGTGGTAATAACACAATGTATGGTGAAGCAGGAGATGATGCTATAGGTACAGGAGCAGGTCAAGATATTATTGATGGTGGTATTGGTAATGACTATGTAGAGTCTGGTGCTGGCTCAGATACTATTACAGGAGGTATAGGAGATGATACTCTCAGAGGAGAGAGTGGAGCAGATACTTATAGATATTCCCAAGGAGATGGTAATGATATTATCCAACAAGCTTCATCAGATGGTACATCTACAGATACACTTGAACTGACAGATATTGACCACGATGATATATTATTTTCACGAGATGGAGATGATCTAAATATAAACTTTGATAATAATATATTGGGATCTGTAATAGTAGATGATTATTTCACAGAACAGTTTAATAACAGTGATGGTTTAATTATCGATGCTAATGATGAGTTTGCACTAGATTTATCTGCTAACTCAAATAAGATAGCGGAACTATTAGCAGCAGCTGGAGCAGATGATATAGATATGGATGGAGGAAGTGTAGATGGTACAGTTCAAACTACTACAAAACTAAGCTCATCTGAATTAGCTGACCTATGGTTGCCCAAACAGAGTAATGAGTTTTAATCTTTGATATACTCTATCTATAATAGGCTAGATATCTTTTAAATTTTCTCAATTAATACTGAAGTTAATAAATATTATATTTCTATGTGAAAATATCAAAATTAATTTAACACAAGTAACTGGATATGAATAACCTATAGTAAATAAGTGGTAGCTATGAGTGGACTTGAACCACCGACCCCAGCATTATGAATGCTGTGCTCTAACCAACTGAGCTACATAGCCACAAAAGATGATTGATATTATATGTAATTTAGTTAAATTGTCAATATTAATTCATATCGATGTTAAAAAAAATATTACTGATGTTTTATTACTTGCTAAATATATTAGTTTTGTAGTACGATATAAACCAAGTATACACAGGGTTTACCCTATATAACTATTAATAAAATAAGAAATGTCTGAAGGTAGAAACAAATTAAACGATTTTTCATTGTTACAATCATTGTTAGGTGGGTCATCTAAGATAGAAGAGAAGACTTCTAGAATGAAGCAAGCTAGAGATAAGAATATCTCTAAGAGTAAAAATACTCCTAAAGCTCCTGCTAAGAAAGTAGAAGATAGAGATACCTCTTTTATACGTATTCCACAATATGGTCATAGGATAAACAACAAGACAGTAAATGAGCTACAGAATCCTCAATTAGAAGATGCTCAAGAAATTGTAGTTACTGTTGATGTTGAAAAAGAAAGACAAAAAGAAGAAGCTAAGCTATTTAAGTGGCTATGTCATCGTTTTCCAAAATGTTTTGATCCGATCAATAAAAAGCCACTAAAAATTGGCATAAGCGAAGAAATTGAAATAATTTATCAAAATGAGCATTTCGCTCCTGTAGATAAAATGGTTCTTAGAAATGTATTGCGCCGATATGTTGGTGATACACGCTATCATAGAGCTGTTTTTGAGCTTAAACAGAGATTTAATCTACAAGGTCAACCGGTTGAGGATTATGCTCCTGAGCATGTTGAGTACTCTAAAAAACGTCTTGATGAGATTGCTGAGAAAGCTGAGTTTAGAGCAAAAGGTTTGACTATGAAAGATTATTACGAATACAAAAAGCAGCAGCAAGAAGAAAAAGTAGATACAGAAGAGTAAATTCTTAAATCATTTTAAATCACCGTAAATCATTGCCTCTTTTGTCTTTTAAGTTTATTCTTTTACGTATGAATTACTAATTTATATTATGTTGTGAATTCAAAAATAAATAAAATTTTCTCTAAAAATTTTTTAATAGTTTCGGTTTTATCGGTATTTTTTGTGCTACTAACCAGTTGTGCAACTGATGATGACTATCAAGGTCAACTGCTTCCTGTCATAAAACATGGTTATTCAAAGAAAAAACAGATAGCTTATAATATATACGGCTTTAAGTTCGAAAATACGCCTAGAGGTATTTACAATATTCTTGACAAAAAGCCTACTCAGTTTTTGGTTAACGTATATATTGGCGATAATTATGGCTGTAAGTTTATTTATACTATGAATAAAGATGGCAAGAAAGAAGAGATCACCAAAACTAGTTCTTTTGTATCATATTTGTCAGGCAGTAATGAGTTACTAAAGCTTGAATGTAAAGGAGAAGATTCTAATATTTTTTATAAAATTGTTGTCTATGCCAATAATACTGAGTACGACAAAATAGGGAATCTGTCTTATTTGGTTGCTTCTGGAGGACTCTAGCTCTACTTTCTCCAAAAATCTGGCATGAATAATACTAAAATAGTAAATATCTCAAGACGTCCTGCAATCATTGCAAAATCACATATCCATAGAGCCTCCTTGGGAAGGTTCTTGAAATTAGAGCCTATTTCTCCTAAACCTGGACCGACATTTGATAGCGTAGTTGCGATAGTGGAGAATGCTGTAGTGACGTCTAGACCGCAACCTAATAAAGCTAACCAGCCACCAGCAAAAATTATAATATAGACGGAAATAAATCCTGATACTCTATTTAGAGCTTGCTCAGAGATATGGATGTCACCAAGCTTAACAGTAAATACTCCTTGAGGGTGAATCACTCTTTTAGCTTCTAGGATAGCTTTTTCCTTAAAAAGAATGGCACGAATCATTTTCAAACCGCCGGCAGTTGAGCCACCACAACCACCAATTATTCCGATAAACATTAGCATTATTGGTAAGAAACTAGGCCATAAGTAGTAGTTTGTGTCAGAAACAAAACCAGCACTGGAGGAAATTGATATCACTTGAAAAATACTATTTGTAACTATGCTAAAAACATTAGACAAGTCATCAGTGTGAGCAATCATGGTTATACATACTATAAAAGACGCAAAAAATATAAAATAAAAATATGCTTTAAATTCAACATTTTTGAAATAGTGACTTATCTTGAATTTTGATAAAGCTATATAGTGTGCTTTGAAACTAGTAGCACCTAAGAAAAGAAAAATACCACAAACTAGAATCATTCCAAAAGGCTTATCAGCCATACTTGAGTCAGATGGAGCAAATCCTCCTGTAGATACAGTCGAAAATGTGTAGCATATAGCATTAAAGGGATCTACGCCAACTAATAAATAAGAAATAAAGCATAGGAATGTTAGCAATAGATATACTAGCCATAGAGCTTTGGCAGTACTTGAAATTTTGGGCGCGATTTTATCATCTTTCCATTGTCCTGATATTTCAGCTTTATATAGCTGCATACCACCTACACCTAAAAGTGGTAAGATGGCAACTGACAAAACGATAATCCCCATACCGCCAAAAAATTCAGTTTGTTGACGATAAAATAGTATACTGTGTGGTAGTTTGTCTAGTCCTTCAATTACGGTACCACCCGTAGTTGTAAAACCAGAGACTGACTCAAAAACGGCATCAGTGAATGAGAGGTTTAGGCCTGGAAATGACATATAAGGAATAGCACCAAATACAGTCACAAACATCCAAACTAAAGTTACTATCAAAAAACCATCTCTATTAGAAAGTTTTTTTTGGGTGTTCCTGGAGATAAACCATAAAAAGAAGCCACATGAAAAGGTCACAGCAAAGCTTAAAATATAAGGATAGGCATTTTTTTCGGCATATATGTAGTCAACTAATAATGGACTAAGCATAGTGATGCTTAAAAACATTAAGAATATACCAATTATCTTTGGTTTTTGACTCAACATAATCTGCTAATACTTAAAAAGCTTAATGTTTTGTATATGACTTTGATGTTTAGTTTAGTATAATTATACACAAGCTACAAGATAATTTATATTTAGTATTTTAGGAGAAGTCGTCGTATGATGAAGCTTATATTGCGTTTGGCTCACTTGTTCGATAACAAAAAAGATAGAGCCTATGTGAGTGAAATAGACCAGTTTTTACAGGAATTCGATAAAGCTAACCCACAGAAGTCGGAATCACAAAAAAAAGAAATATTAAAGCACAGAAATATCTACAAAAGAGAAGCTAAGCCTAAGACAGATTTTCTTGATGGTTAGTTCTCTTATAAAAGCAACTTAATACACTCTTAGTTAGTTCTACTTTTACAATCAGCTTTTATTAGTATCCCAAATATAATACACTTATGATACATTTGTATACCTTTTTTGATTATTAGTAAGTTATGAAAAAGAATTATTTTATTATCGCTACTATATCGGTTTTTATAGTTGCATTTTTTTTGCTTCTAAATTATCTGCAACCAATGAGAGCAGATGATTTTGGTAGAGCTAATACGGATACCCTGGCAAAGGGTTTAATAATTATGGTTCACTCTATTCATGCTGATTATTTTACTTGGACAGGCAGAGTTTCTGCTCAGGCTTTAATCTACTTCCTGATGAGTAAAACATATATAACTTTGTCACTATTTATAGTCAATGTGGTTAATTCGATAGCATTTTATATATTCATGTTGCTGACCTTCAAAATAGTCACTTATGATCGAGGTAGAATATTATCTAAAGATTTTGTTATATATAGTTTTTTCTTTGTTTTTGTCTTTTATCAAACAGGGTTTATGGCAAATATCCTATGGAAAACAGGAGCTATTCAGTACTTTTGGGGATTAACATTACTTACTGCTTTATACTATTTCTCTATAGTCAAAAATAAAAATAGTATGTTGCTTGGCTTATTTATTGGCTCGATTATTGGTTTATATAATGAGATATTTGTATGTGTCAGTATTTTACTTTGTCTAGCATACTTTTTTGAAAGAGTGCTAACAAAGAAAGTTATAAACGATACGCTTGTTGCTTTTTTTGTGGCGTGTGGAGTCGGAGGGATTGTATTAATAACAGCACCTGGAAACTATGCAAGGTTAGATCATTTATCATCAGGAGTTCACTCATCACTATTGCAAAATGTTACTCGCTTGATAAGTGAGCTAATATTTACGCCACAGTATACGCTTATACTGTTGATTATGATTGTGATCTTTTTAATATTAGCTTTCACTAATAAAAATTTCAAAAAACTATCAATAGTTGTATATTCTGCAGCACTTGTATTATCACTGTTTGTATTAGTGCCAGTGGCAAAGTCATACGATCTAAATCAAAGAGTATTACTTATTTATTATGCGATATTTTTTATGGCTGCTTATATGCAAATTTATAGTCATAGTAGTTTATTTGTTATTAAACTATATGTAGCTCTCAAAAAGCTAAGTCCGATATTTGTGTTATTGTTGGTAGCACAATTATATTTAATATTTAGTATGAGCTTGTTTTTTTATAACTTCGAGCAAAAGCGTGATGTTTTAGTAGAACAATATCAACATTCGGGAGTTGCTGATCCAACATTACCGTGTATAGTTGATTATATATCACCAGCTGTTTTTATTGATGATATTACACCTAATAAAGATCTTTATAATAATCAAGCTTATGCTGATTTTTATGGTTTTAAAAGTGTCGCTTGTAAGACTGTTGGTTAACTAAAAGTAGGATATGAAATAATGTTAAATAAAAGTTTTTTTATAAAAATATTGCTGCTGATTGTTTTTGTTATAACTTTTTTTATTGGTGTTGCAATTTATAGTTATGTGTTTGCTAGAGTGCAAAATTCAACAATATTTTTTAAAATTTTAGATGTTATAAGAGTGCATAGTTTGACTCAGGTAGTATCTTTTGTATGGATTACTTCATTGCCGGTGTTGCTAGCTGCTTACTACTATTTTTTCTTTAGAGTGATTTTTAAGAAGTATATAAAATAAAACTATCAATCTTTAGTTTCATCAATTACATCAGTATCTTTAGGGATGTCAAAATCAAATTTAGTATTATCTATGTCAATATCGGTTTTCACATCTGAGAAAGAGATTTTGGTAAATTGATTCAAAGATGTAGATATAGCTAGGTATTCAAGATTTTCATTATTAGAGAATTTAATTTGTATACTATCAATCATTTGATCATTTTTGGGTTTTAGTAGGTATGTGTTCTTGTCGAGCTCTTTAACAGTAAACAGTTTATTTATATTGTTAGTATTTTTAGAAAGCAAAATAAGATAAGGGAATTGAGCTATATTATTAGATACTTTCTTTATGATAACCTGTTCTAAGTCGCCATCATATATCCAAAGCTTTGATCCATTTGAGATGATTTCTTGAGTATTAGGAGAAGTGGTTATCCACCTGAAAAATTTAGGCTTTTTTAAACTCATGTGGCCTTTTGAGCTAATATTATCGCTAGCTCTTCCACCATTAATGAGTTTTTGATCAAAGCTTGCAGTCATTGAGTGAATGTTTTTGATTTTATTTATAAGATCATCACTAGCATTAGCAAAACTATAGTTGATGCCAAATATAAGAGTTAGGAGTAAAGTTATTTTTTTCATTTAAGAGTCTCTTTTAATTAGAACTTCGCGCATACCATTTTGATTCATTTCTGAAACAATACCGTTTTCTTCCATTTCTTCCATCAGCCTTGCAGAACGGTTATAACCTATCTTTAATTTACGTTGGACAGCCGATATAGAAGCTTTTTGTGTTTTGATAACAATTTCTACAGCCTCATTATATAGTGGATCTTCGCTGTCTCCGCTACCATTGCTAGAGCCACCACTACCATTATCAGCATCCTCAGAGGCTTCTAAAATATCTTGTACATAGTCAGGTTCGCCATATTCTTTCCATGATTCTACTACTCTATGTACTTCATTATCATCAACAAAAGCACCATGAATACGCATAGGAGCTCCAAAACCCGGCTTTAAATAGAGCATATCACCTTGTCCAAGAAGTTGCTCAGCACCTTGCTGGTCAAGGATTGTTCTAGAGTCAATCCTTGAAGATACTTGGAATGACATTCTTGTTGGAATGTTTGCTTTGATTAGTCCTGTCACAACGTCAACTGAAGGTCTTTGAGTTGCCAAAATGATATGGATACCTGCAGCACGAGCTTTCTGCGCAAGTCTTGCAATTAGCTCCTCAACTTTCTTACCGACAACCATAATCATATCGGCAAATTCATCTGCAACAACTACAATGTATGGCATTTTTGTAAGAGTTGGAGCCTCGTGAGCTCTTTCTGGATTCATTTTGATGAACATTGTATCTTTGAGAGGTCTGCCAGCTTTTTCTGCCTGCTCAATTTTATCATTAAGTAATGCGATATTTCTAACTCCAGCAGCAGACATTAGCGCATAGCGACGCTCCATCTCTTTAACACACCAACGCAAAGAGTTAGCAGCTTCTGTCATATCTGTAACAACTGGTGTTAGTAGGTGAGGTATGCCATCATAGATAGAAAGCTCAAGCATCTTAGGATCAATCATAATAAATTTAAGCTCATCAGGGCTACATTTGTATAGCATACTGAGAATCATCGCATTAACACCAACAGACTTACCAGATCCTGTTGTACCAGCTACTAGTAAATGAGGCATTTTAGCAAGTTCAGCAAAAGTTGGCTTACCGGATATATCGACACCTATTCCCATTAAAGTAGGGGCTTTTGACTTCATGAATTCAGGTGAGGCAAGTACTTCTTTGATGCGTACCATCTGTCTAGTTGGATTTGGTAATTCTAAACCTACATAAGGCTTACCTGGTATAACCTCTACAACTCTAACAGCTGTAGTTGATAAGGCTCTAGCTAAGTCTTGAGCAATATTGGTAAGTTTGCTAACTTTTGTACCTCTTGCTAAATCTATCTCGTATCTGGTAATTACAGGACCAGGATAAGCGGCGACTACCTTAGCATTTATGTTAAAGTCATTTAATGTTTGCTCTAGTAAAGATGATGTTTCATTAAGCTGTGTCTGTGAAATAACAGTCTGTTTTGGCTCGGGTTCTGTAAGTAGATCCAGTGATGGTAAACTAGACTTTTTTAGAGGCTTAGTAACAGTTTGAGTGCGTGTAATTTCTCTTAGATCTTCTTTAGTCATTCTACTTGAAGGGGAAGACTCCTCAGCTTTGACGTCATCAAAATCGATATCAAGGTCCAAGATAGGTTCTTGTTCTATTGAAGTTGTTTTACTTAAATCTTTTTTAGGATCTTTGAATGAAAGTTCGTTATCAATATCTGTGTTTTCTAGAACTTCACGGAAATTATCATTCTTTTTTGGAGAATTATCCTTTTTTATATCAACAGATAATTCATTTGAATTATTTTTTTCAAGGTTTTTTGTTGAGTTTGTTTTTCCTTCGAATGCGTCAAAATCATTTATGTCAGGTATATCTTTATCATTTTTAGGTTTAGCTTTTGATAAGTAGTTCAAGGCTCTGCCCAAAAACATAGCTATGTTTTTGAATATATAAATCCATGTTGTGCCTGAATATAGTATTAAACCAACAAATAGTGATATTAGTAATGTAAATGTCCCACCTACGGAACCTAAATATTTTATAACAAATTTTGCTGTTTCATATCCTAAGATTCCTCCTGAACGCTGGGGCACCCAGTAGTTAAAAAAATTAAGATAAAGTTCAGATAACCCACAACAAGAGAGTATAAAGGTAATGATTCCAACTGTTTTGATCGTGAACATCAAGTAGCTGAGGCTTTCTTGTTTTCTTTTTAGCAGAAGAATCCTAACAAAATCGATAAGCAGAAAAGGCAGAATGAAGCCAATAATTCCAAAAATTGCGAGTATAAAACTAGATATGTAAGCTCCGACAGGACCTGCATAGTTCTTGATTGTAGTTTCAGAAGATATACTGCTCCAGCCTGGATCATTTATATTAAAGCTAAATAGTGCTATGAATAGATATACTATTATCGCGGTTAATATAACTATGAGAGTTATCTTAAGCCTACCTACCGCATGATTTGTTTTGTTTATATTGTTGTCAGCCATGATTTTGTAAAATGTTTAAAAATTAATGATAAAAACCAATTCATAATTCTAACAAAAAAAACTCTAAAAATGTTAGACTATACTACTAATTTATCAAGCATAAGTATTAAAGGGACAAGATTTGGCTAGATTTCATATCGTATTGGGTTTTATAGTTTGCTTTTTTGCGTGGGTATTTTTTTTAATATTTCCACATCTCGACATACAAATAGCAAGCTATTTTTATGATTCATCTATGCACCAGTTTACGGGTGGTTATGATGGTTTTTTGGGTTTTCTTCACTGGTTTGCGAGATTTTTTCCAATATTTTTTTCTATAGCTGTTATTTTATTTTTGTTGGGGTCCCTTTTCATAGATAAGTTTAAGATTAAGGCTAGAAAGGCTATATTCTTTGTGGCTGTCTGCTTATGGATTGGACCAGGTTTGGTTGTCAATTATGTATTCAAGGATCACTGGGGTAGACCTAGACCAGTTATGGTTCAGGAATTCAGTGGTGATAAGGTCTTTCAACCCCCGTTTGTGATATCATCACAGTGTGATAAGAACTGCTCTTTTGTGTGTGGTGATGCTTCAATGGGCTTTTGGATATTTGCATTTATGCCACTGGTTGCTACACGTAGAAAAAAAGCCATAGTATTTACTGCTGCGATATTAGCCGGAGGTGGTCTAGGGTTGATGAGAATAGCACAAGGAGGCCATTTCTTTAGTGATGTGGTGTTCTGTGGAGTATTCGTTTATATATGTACATGGATTGTTTATGCAATTATGTACCGGAAAAATAACGTTGATTTATAGGTTATAAACATACATAATTGAAGATATTGGTCGGAGCAGTATTATGGATTTAGGTTTTATTTTTATGGCAGAGGTTTGGAATATATAGAGAAGCATTGTTTTATCTCTAACTTTCTAACTATTTAATCGCTCTAAAAAAATCTTAAATTTCCTAGATACCGACCTAATTGTAAAGAGTAGCTTATTAATTTGCCTCTTTGATTTTTTAATATTGCCTATGGGAGAGAAAAATAATAGATGTCACAAAAGCTTAAACGTGGATTACATACTCGTCATATGTCAATGATAGCCTTAGGCGGCTGTATAGGGACAGGTTTATTTGTAGCACTTGGTGGGGCCATAGCCGATGCAGGGCCTGGAGGTACTGTTTTAGCGTATGTCATAATTGCAATAATGGTTTATTTTTTAATGGCTAGTCTTGGTGAGATGGCAGCTCATAGTCCTGTTAGTGGAACATTTTGTGAGTATGCAACTCGCTATGTTGATCCTGCTTTGGGTTTCAGTACAGGTTGGAGTTATTGGTTTAATTGGGCGATAACCGTGGCAACTGAAGTAATTGCAGCTGCGATAATTATGCAGTACTGGTTTCCAGGAAGCTCTATATTATTATGGAGTGCGTTTTTCTTTGTGCTCGTATTCGCTTTGAATATATTCTCAGTGAAAGTGTACGGTGAGGTTGAGTATTGGTTATCATTTATCAAAGTTTCAACAGTTATTATATTTATTATAGTTGGTTTCTTATCGATTCTTGGTATGGTTGGGAATCATGACAGTGTAGGTTTTGAAAATTGGCGTATAGGCGATGCACCATTTCATAATGGCTGGTGGGGATTTATCTCTGTATTTATGATTGCTGGATTTTCATTTCAAGGGAGTGAACTTATAGGTGTGACAGCTGGTGAAGCTAAAGATCCTGATACGTCTATTCCTAAAGCTATTAAACAAACTTTTTGGCGTTTGTTTATATTTTATATATTAGCAGTAGTGATAATTAGTTTCTTGATTCCATATAATAATCCTTCTTTGATACAGTCTAGTGCTGGAGATGATGTCTCGGTTAGTCCATTTACAATGGTTTTTGAGAGCGTTGGCTTAAGCTCAGCAGCTACTATTATGAATGTGATTATTCTTACTGCGATAATATCAGCATGTAATGCTAGTATGTATAGTGCGACTAGGGTCTTATGGCATTTGGGTAAGATTAAGCAAGCCCCTCAGTTTTTTGCAACTACTAATTCAAAAGGCACGCCAATAATTGCTCTTTTAATTACAGCTTTAATTGGTAGTTCGTTCTTTTTTGTATCATTTGTCGGAAGTGGGAAAATATTTACATGGTTAGTTAATGTATCAAGCTTAGCTGGTTTTATAGCTTGGTTCACAATTGCCTTGAGCCACTATCGCTTTAGAAGAGCATATATTAAACAAGGTAAGAGCTTGAATGATTTACCATTTGTTGCGAAGTTCTTCCCTTGGGCTCCGATTATTGCATTAATTTTGGTTTCTATCGTAATAGTTGGTCAAGGAGCAACTATGCTGACTATGGAGGGTAGAAGTTGGTCTAGTGTTATAATTGAGTTTCTATCAACTTATGTAGGTTTCTTTGCATTTGTGATACTATATTTTGCATATAAAATAATCAAAAAAACAAAACTAATAAAACTTGAGGATTGTGATCTTTCAAGGGAGTCTTAGTTGTAGCATTATGAACACTTTTTTTATTCAAGGCAGGGCTGGCCGAGTTGAAGCAGTCTATGATAAAGTCAAAGGTGCTAATCAAGAAATTGTCGCAGTTATATGTCACCCTCATCCCTTATATCAAGGCAGTATGCACAATAAGGTTGTGACAACTCTTTCTAGAGCTATGAAGACATTAAATATTGAGTCATATAGATTTAATTATAGAGGTGTTGGAGATAGTCAAGGAGAGTATGGAGAGGGGGTTGGTGAGCTGGAAGATCTTCTTTCTGTCTGTAAATGGATTAAGGAAAATACTTCTTTCAAAAAAATCATATTGTGCGGTTTTTCATTTGGTGGAGCTATAGCTTATATGGGTTTGAATAAACTTGATAATGTTGTGGGTCTAGTAACCATAGCGCCAGCTGTTGACAGGTTTGATTTGACTAAGTTTGGTGAGCCTAATAACATTCCTTGGCTTGTTGTACAGGGAATAGATGATGATACCGTAAATCCTAATTCTGTGTTTGATTTTACTCTTAAAACAGTTAAATCAGATTTAACATTAGTTAAAATGAATGAGGTTGGACATTTTTTTCATGGTAAGCTTATACAGTTGAAAGATGAGGTAGAAAAATTTTTAATACCAACCGTAGATGAACTATAAAACAAAAAAGGACCAAAGCAAATGAATAGAAATGTAGCACTAGAAGCAGTAAGAGTCACTGAGCTAGCAGCTTTAGCATCATGGAGTCAGATGGGTAGAGGCGATAAAATTGCTGCAGACCAAGCAGCTGTTGATGCGATGAGAAAGGCATTAAATGAAGTAGCTATTGATGGAACTGTTGTTATTGGAGAAGGTGAATTAGACGAAGCTCCTATGCTATATATTGGAGAAAAGGTTGGAGCAGGTGGCTGTGAGGTTGATATAGCTTTAGATCCACTAGAAGGTACAACTATAACATCTAAAGGCGGTCCAAATGCGCTTACAGTTTTAGCTGTAGCAGATAAAGGAGGTTTTTTAAATGCTCCTGATGTATACATGCAAAAAATTGCTGTTGGTGGTATTGATGCACCTAAAGGTATAGTAGATTTGGATGACTCAGTTACTGAGAATCTAAGAAGGGTTGCTGAGTTTAAGGGTGTGCATATGTCTGCGCTAGTTGTTTGTACTATGGATAGGCCTCGTCATGAACATATTATCAAAGAAGCACGTGAGTGTGGTGCTAGAGTTGTGCTTATTGATGATGGTGATGTATCAGGAGTTATTTCTACAGCTACGGAAGGATCAGGTATTGATGTGTTTATTGGTACCGGTGGAGCTCCTGAAGGAGTTCTTTCAGCTGCAGCTCTTAAATGTCTTGGTGGTCAAATGCAAGCTAGGCTTGAATTTCATAGTGATGAAGAAGTTCAGAGAGCGCATAGGTTAGGCGTTACAGATCTTGATAAAAAGTACGATATTGATGATTTAGCATCAGGAGATATAGTTTTTGCTGCTACAGGTGTTACAGATGGTAATATGCTTCGAGGCGTGAAGAGAGTTAATAGTACTCGTAGAGGCTCATATGCTGTTACTCATAGTGTAGTTATGCGTTCAACAACCAAGACTGTAAGACATATCACAGCAGAGCATAGCTTTGATTTTAAGGATGGTGTTGAGAAGTTTATGTCTTAAACTTACTTCAAACTCCTATTATTCTATTTTATATTTATCCAATATGTAAATCTCTATATTATTAAGCTTGCATAGTAAACTTTAAAATGACTTTTGAAAATGTTAAGTTTATAGGATGTATTTTTTAAATAGTCGCTAGATAATGAGTCAAAATAGTATACTTTGGGTTACATTCATAATATATATTCTAATTATATTTAGTATAGGAATATATTCATATTTTCAAACAAAAAAAGTTTCGGATTATATGTTGGGCGGGCGGTCTTTGAGTGCTCCAATAGCAGCGTTAGGTGCTGGCGCATCTGATATGGGATCTTGGTTGTTATTAGCTTTGCCGGGAGCATTCATGGCTTCGGGGTTTAACCAGATATGGTTGCCATTAGGATTAACATTGGGAGCCTTTGTTAACTGGGGGGTTATCGCTAGGAGATTGCGTATTTACACGGAAATTGCTAAAGATTCGATAACAATTCCTGCATATTTTGAAAATAGGTTTCATGATAGTAAAGGAGTAATAAGATCGTTAACAGCCATAGTAGTAGTTATCTTTTTTACGATATACACAGGCGCTGGATTTGTATCAGGTGGTATTTTGTTTAGCTCAATGTTTGGTATTTCTTATCATGAAGCACTGTTACTAACGGCAACAATTATATTTATTTATACATGTGTTGGTGGTTTTTTAGCTATATCTTGGATTGATTTTTTCCAAGGAACTTTAATGCTTCTGGCATTATTGGTTGTACCAGCTGTAGTCTATTTCAATTTAGGTAGTGTGAATATTATAGATAATTTATCAAATATAAAAATTCAGGGTTTTTATGATGTTACTTCAGGAGTGCCTTTGATTACTATAGTATCGTTACTTGCGTGGGGATTGGGATATTTTGGTCAGCCACATATAATTGTGCGTTTTATGGCCATAAAAGATCCAAATAAGACTTCACAAGCAATGTGGATTTGTATGATATGGATGATTTTAGCATTGATAGGAGCAGCTTGTGTAGGTATTCTTGGAGCTGCCTATTATAGTGATGGCTTGACTAATTCGGAATCTGTATTCTTAAAACTGTCGGCAGTATTTTTTAACCCTTGGGTGGAAGGAATCTTGCTTGCTGCAGTTTTATCAGCGGTGATGAGTACGTCATCAGCGCAATTGTTATCATTATCAAGTGCTTTCTCTGTTGATGTGTATGCCAAGTTTCTTAGGAAGAATGCTTCCCATAAAGAACTTCTTAATATTAGCCGCTTGGTAGTGTTATTGGTGACAGTTTTTGCGATTATACTATCGTATAATCCAGAGACAAGTATTTTAAAGTTAGTAGGTTTTGCATGGGCCGGACTTGGTAGCTCATTTGGTTCTGTGGTCATTTTTTCACTATTTTGGTCTAGGATGAATAAAAAAGGCGCCATTGCAGGGATTCTGGTAGGATCGCTGACTGTTTTGATTTGGCCAATGTTTAGTGATTTAGGAGGATGGTTTAAAGTTTATGCTATGGTTCCAGGATTTACTTTAAGTAGTATATGTATAGTATTGGTTAGCTTACTAACATCTAAGCCTGAAGAGTCTGTGCAGTTAGAATATCAAAAATATAAACAATCATTATAATTACTTATTGTGAGAGTTACTTTTTTCAAGTAAAATTCTCATCATTTGAATTCTGTAATTTTTTATGAAAAAACTGTTATCATCTATAACAGCCTTGCTAGTTTTTTATGGTCTTTCTCAAGCTGGTGAAGATCTTGCAAGTATAGCTTTGTTGTCACTATTGTGTTGTTTTGTTATTTATCTTTTTGTAACATCTAAATCTCGCAGGTTGAATTTTGTAACTATAGTATACGTATGCTTGAGCTTTGTTTTTGTTACATTTGTGACAAAAGCTATATTGAATGTTGATTATGGTTCTCATCCTTTCATATCCATCTTGATATTGTGTATTTTATTGCCTACCTTTTTTTTACTTGGATATAGAATTATTTTGAGTATCCATTGCTTTATTGATAGTCTTTTTGGTAGAAGCACGAGTTATGAGGGAATTGAGCAAGAGTTAGGATGCTCCGTAGTTATAACTACTCGTAATGAACCTTTTGAAGTTTGTAAGTTAACTTTTGATTCGGCGTATCAGCTTGATTATCCTGCTGATAAATTTGAGATAATAATTGTTGATAACAGTGACTTAGATCATCCAGACTTCTTAAAATGGCAAGACTATGTTAGTAAACATAATATGAAAGGTGACGTTAGCTGTAAATTTATCCATAGAAAAGGCACAGAGGGATTTAAGCCACGCAATCTTGATATTGCCATGGAGCATATTTGCTATGACTATGTTTTATTTTTAGATGCTGACTCAACGTTACCTAAAAGTACATTAAAAGTGGGGTTGCCGGAGTTTAAAAAAGACGCTAAGCTTGGTTTTGTTAGCTTCTTGATAGAAAGTACTAACTATAGCACTAATTTAGTTACAAAAGTGGCCAGTATTTTCCAAAATACAATTCGCTATTTTAACGAGTTTGTAGGTAAATATGGATATTGTAACTATCAAGGGCATAATGGTATTTGGAGTAAGCAAGCTCTGATGGCGACATCTAAATGGGAAGAGTACTATAGATCTCAAGTAATGGTAACAGAAGATATTGCTGCTGGATTTAGATGTTATGAAGCAGGGTTCAATAGTAAGCCGATATTTCTTAAAACAGGTGAGTGGGTTCCTACATCTCTCAAAGAATTCGAGAAAATGTGGTTAAGGTGGTCTTTTGGTGGTATGCAAGTTATGCATAAGTATATGTCAAAGATAATAAGCTCCTCAAATCTGAATTTTAGAGTTAAGCTTGATATGTTGTATTTACTTTTTAAGGTTGTAGCTTCAGGTTTTCCAATATTTGCATTATTATTAGTGCTTTTTCCAAGAAGTAATGTAGCTTTTGTATCAATAGTAAATGTTACCCTTATCCCATTAGTTATATTGAGTGTATGGTATTATTTATATGGAAATATTAAAGGTAATTTTATAAGTAAAATTTCTCAGATTTATATAGCGATGTTTATGTTATCATCATTTGTATTTTGGTGTGGTATAAAAGCTGAGATTAACTACTATTTGAATAAACCCCAAGGCTGGAAACCAACAAGTAAGGTTTTTGATAAGGTTGAAGGCTGGACTCAGGTTATCTATGATAATTTTGGTAAATTAAGCTTTTCTATTTTAGGTCTTTCAATAGCAATATATTCTATTTCTAAGCTTTATAGCCAAGTAGATTTTTATCTATACCTGTTATGTATGTTGCCAAGTATATTGCTTTTTTTAAATACTATACTGTGCGTGTTAGTATTAGGTAGGGCGAAATACTAGAGTAATATTGATGATGGAGTATGATAATCTTATTTTTTTGATTGTGGCCTTTTGTTTTGTTCTTCTTAATGCTTTTTTTGTTATAGCTGAATTTTCATTAGTTAAGATAAGAAGTTCGCAAGTTGAGGTTTTAAGTAAGAGAAATGGATTACAGGGTAGAATACTTTACAAGGTTCATAGCAATATAGATATCTATCTTTCTGCTTGTCAATTTGGTATAACACTAGCTTCATTAGGTTTGGGATGGGTTGGAGAACCTGCCTTTTCTGAACTATTAGAGCCAGTTTTTGTATTTTTTGGAGTTACAGGGAATCTTTCAAGAATTATTGCTTTTGCAATTGGGTTTGCAATTATATCATTTCTGCATATAGTGATCGGCGAGCTTATGCCTAAGTCAATGGCTATCAGACAAACTGAAAGGCTATCCTTGCTTACTTGTATACCTCTATATGTTTTTTATTGGTTAATGTTTCCATTTATTTGGATATTAAATATTACAGCAAACAAGCTTTTGAAGTTATTTAATTTAGACACTGTGGCAGAGGCTGAGTATGGGTATACTACAGATGAGGTCAAAATTATTTTAAAAAGTAGCCACCTAAAAAAACCTCTCACAGAAGAGCATAGAGATATTTTATTAAGAATGGTTGAGTTTTCGCATCTACAGGCAATCGATGCTATGAGGCCTATAGAAGAGATGGTAGTTATTGATTATGATTCATCAGTTAGACAAAAGCTCGAAGTGGTCAAAGACAATCTTTATACGAGATATCCTGTTTATCAAGGAGATAAAGGTAATATTATTGGGGTAATTCATACAAAGGATATTCTGTGTGCATTAGATAATGATTTACGGCAAGAGAGTTTAAGGCCGATATTAAAAGTGTCTCATAATGATCAATTAATTGATGTTTTGCGAAAATTCCAGCAAGGTAAGCCTCACTTTGCATTAGTCTATAAAAAAAATAAACCTATAGGGTTTATTACGTTAGATAACTTATTAACAATAATGATTGGTAGAATCTCTGATGAATTCCATCTTGTTAAAGAGCCATGGGTAACATTAGCGAATAACAAATTCTTGATAAAGGCTCAGGCACCTGTGTACGCAATAGAAAAATTAGCAGATGTTGATCTTTCTGAATATCCAGTAGATACTGTTATTGATTTGCTAATTGCTTTATTTGGGCATCAGCCAACAATAGATGATGTATGGGAGCAGGAGAGTTTTTATATTAGACCGTATAGGTTTGAGGGTAATTCTCTAGAAGAGGTTATTCTAGAGCTTAAGTAGGATGCCTAAAATTCAAAGCATGAAAAAGTGACTTAAAAAAATAGCTGTGTTAGTATATGGCAGAAATTTTATTAAGAAAAAATGATTAAATGGTTAACTTTAGGTTCTATAAAACTAACAAACAAAAAGGAATATCTTTGGTTGAGAGTATAATCTCATCAGGGTTAATTTTGTTTGTTTTGTCATCATCATTTTTGATAATAAATTCCTCGATAACCACTTCAGTAATAGCAGAAAAGAAAACACAGCTAATACAGGAGTTAGATAAAAAAATAGCTATTTATGTTTTAACTGGTAAATTTAATACTAAGGCAGTTAGTAGTGATTATTTTTTTCAGAAAAGAGTTAGTAATCCTAAAATGATCAAATTTATCGCTAAAAATAAGAATTTTGATATTTGTGTTTCTAAGGAAGTTATGAAATATGTGTCAAATTCATAGGAATCGGCTGATTTCAGGCTTTACGCTAGTTGAGCTCATGGTTGGTATCACTATTTCTATCATAGTGATTACGATGGCAGTTAATATATATGTGTCTACAAAAAGGAGTTATCAAAAAGCAAAGCTTAATATTGAGCAAAATATAAAAGTTATTTCAGCGCAGAAAGTGCTTTCTGATGCTATTGTAAATGCAGGTTTATCATGTAAATATGGATCAGATCATCAACTTTATGTCAATAGAACTGGAGAAGACCCTCGTAAATTTAAGTTTTTTTACGATAATTACTCAGTTAGATTAGGAAAGTTATCGACCATAGAAAATTTATTAAAAAACTCTTCTAAGCAAAAATTTTTGTTCCATTCTGGTACAGATTACTTGATGGTTAAAACAGAAAACTCATCTGCAGAACTTACGCAAAAACCATTAAATTTAAGTTTGTATTTAGACAAAACTCAGCAATGGCAGAATGGTGATTATCTAGCACTTTGTAATAATGACTATATAGATATTGTTAAAATATCTAGCACTAATAATGAAACAGAACAAATAAGACTTGCCTCAGCGCCAGCTAATGAATTTAACAAGGGTGATTATATAGGTAAGATAAATATTCAAATTTTTTTTACAGCTGCTACAGTCGATCCTAAGAAACCAAGTGAATATAAGTATTCTTTGTATATGTTAGTTAAAAATGGTCAAGTTCATGCAACAGTATATCCCATCGTGGAAGGGGTTTCTGATCTTAAGTTAACTTATGCTGCTTCAGATAACAAGAATCTTTCTTGGAAAGAAATATATCAAGATACAAGCTTGAATGAAATAGGAGCTAAAGCACTAAAAATATCATTTAAATTGGATAATCAGTATTATGATAAAGTAGTTTTATTATGAAATATTTTCGTTTAATGAGTTTGACAAGAGAATCAGGATCCTCATTATTATCGGCAATGATATTTGCCTTTGTGGTGTTAGTTACAGTATCAAGCCTTGCATATATTGTTAGGTACAATTTATTGAGCATAAAAAGTCTCCAGTCACAAGAAATAATATCAACGGTGGAGCAGCAATATATTCAAGAAATATCTCGCAAAGGAGCTATAGCTACAGGAAGTTCTGAATTTGGCGATTATCTCATAGAAAATGCGTTACAGCGTAATAGACAAGCTATTTTCTCTAATAGTAATACTGTGGTAAATCTATATGATTCGGAGCCGACGGCAATAAGTATGGATATGCAGCATAAGCTTTTTTATAAAAATAAGCTAATGTTAACTAAGAAAATAATCTATAAAGAGTTACCAAAACATTCGATGACTGACTATCACTCATCTTTGATACCAATTAATGTTCCGTATGTTGATGTTGCAAGAATGAGTAGTTCACAGAAGTTTTATAGACTTAATACAAATCAGGAGATTAGTGACTCAGAGCGAGGCTATATAGGATACATCAAAAAAGAGTATGATTGGCTGTTGGTATCGATTAATAATATCCAAATTATAAATCTGAAAAATTTAGATTTGTCTGAAAATTATAATATTAAAGTTGGTTGGCAGCTTCGTAAGGGTAACTGGCACTTATTATTAGCCATATATGATAGTCAGCATTTGTATATATTCAAAACTAGGCTAAGCGATCTGACAAATAATTTTTCTAAGGCAATTTTAGATTTGTCAACGCCATGTAAAATAATTAATACACCCAAGGATATAGCAGCATTAAGTTGGTACTATCAGTTAGATGAAACGCAACCTAGTTTGGTAGTTTTATCTACACGTAGAGATAGTTCAGGTAGTATGAGTATTATTGTTCAAGATGTTGAATATGACGAGTCTAATAGTAGATATACAGTTTTGATAAAAGATATAATAAATGCGAATGAGGAAACTAATAATAGTAATATTTATGTACAGGCATTAGACCCAAGTAGAACTCTTTCAAAAAGCTTACTGTATCTATTCATTGGAAATAAATTAATAGTTTATGGTTTAGATAACTCTTTCAAAGCTAGTAAAAAAGAGGTTGATTTAGGTAAAGTTGTTGAGAACCCTCCTATAATTGTTAGGAAAAATCAATATAGTAATTATATTTTGGCTTATAATGGGGATCACTATTATCAGTATTTATATACTAATAATACTAAACTCATTAGAGTTGTAAAAATAATAAGATATCCTAAAGAAAAAATCCAAAATATAATAGTTAAATACGGTCTAAAGTTTATAGTTACTAGGATGAAAATTTATATAGAGAGCTTTAATAATGAGCGTATTGAGACAGTTGAGATATAGGTGAATAACTTGATAAAGCTAAAATATGTTGTATTAGTATCTATTTTTTTTCTGGTCTCTAATTTGGTATATGCTAGTAGTTGTCAGCTTATTGATAATCAGAGTGGCTATAAGGGATTTTTAGAGTTTAGTTGTGATGCGGAAATATCGCTTGATGATAATAAAATTGTTTTTTACCTAATTGGAAAAGGTGTTGATGTTGATTCAATAGATCTTGCAAATGCAGATGTTAAATACTCTGTTAATGATATTGCTGAAAATGTTAAAAGAGTTAGTTTAAATATCTCAAAAAAAACTTTGTTTATCGACTTTGATTATTTTGCATATAAGGATAAACCAGTAAAACTAAAAATAACTGTGAAAAAGAATAGTAACTTGAATTATGAGGTTCTTTGGGGCGGAATTGTAAAAAACTCATACAAAATTCAAAAAAGTAGTGGTAATAATCCTCAGTTTTATAGAACTACATCAAAAGATATCTTTGCAATTAAAGATGGCTTCAAATGTACATTAAATGATGATTGTGATGGTAGGATAAAGCTTCTAAATCAAAATAATTTAGAAAATCATAAATCGTTACAAAAAGTTTTGGGTTATCTAAATTTTGGCATTATTTACCAAAAATTAGATTAATATTAAATTTAGTAAAGGATAGATGAGTGTTTTTATGATATTATATTAGTTATCTATATAGAAATGCTGATGTGATTTATATCTTGAGAAAGTACAAAAAGAACTTAAATACTAAAAAATATAAAGGATTTACCTTTCTTGAAGTTCTAATTGCTTCATTACTAGGTGTATTTGCTCTTATTGCGGCTTTCTATGCGATTGGCAATATACTCTCTAATGCTGTTTTATCTGAAAAAAAAGTTGAGCTTGTAGATGAGTTAGAGGCTAGAGTTGACAACTATATGTTAACAGGAAATTTTGATGATAGTGCGCAGGGTAATATCACTTTCTCAAGAGTTGATGATGGGAGTAGTGCAATACGTGAGTTTGTTGCTACTAATCCGGATTATTCGTTACAGGCGGTTAAACGAACATATTCAGCAGTTACACCAGCAAATGATGCGATAACTCAGGTTCTCGGTCCTTATATGGCTGCCGTATGGGAGATATATCGTAGTGCTGGAGCGACTCGCCTTGATGAGAGCCCTGAACTCAGAGCAGCCGTTGAACAGGCTAGAAGAGATTATTTAGATGATGGGGGTAGTACAATGATTTCTTCAGGACATATAACAAATGTGTTGTTAAATGTTGGAACTACCGCGGTATCTAGTACTGTACCAATGGATAATCCTCCTATTGATCAAGCAAATGTCGCTCTTAGGATAGAGCTTAGAACAGATGCTGATGTTACCTCAGAAGGATTAACTTGGCATTGTGTAGCAGTTGGTGGGTTTGATGGTGATTTACTACCTTCATGGTGTGTTTTATAGCTAGGTAATATATGAATTTGAAGTTTAATAGGCGTAAAATAATTGGGACTTCATTACCGGAGCTTCTGGTAGCTACTGTGATAGCTATAGTGGTACTAACTGCTTTAATTAGTACTTATATAGGAGTTAAAAATTCTTATCAGGAGTATAAAGATAAAACTACAGCTGACGCTAAAGAACTACAGGTTAAGAGTATTTTTTATAATTTTATTAAAAGAACAGGATTTGCATGTCAGTTTGGTAGTCAGAATCAAACGTATCATGATAGAACATCAGATTCTTTAGATGATTTTTTTCATGACTCTTCAATGATTCGAGTTGGCCAGTTACCTTTGGCAACGTCTGATCATATCTCTGAAGCTCTTGAGACTGGTTGTTCAGGTGAGTGTTTTCAGCCTGGTACAGACTATATCATGATAAAAAGAGAAGAGTCTAGGACTTTTCTTACTGATGTGAATTCTCTTAGCTCAAACTTATCCTTAGACTCGGTGGAGGATATTTCAGTAGGAGATTACTTGCTCCTATGTAATAAAAATGATATTAATTTGTTAAAGGTTGCTAGCATAAGTAGTGGTAGTAGTGTTGTTAACTTATCAGAGTCCCCTCAGGGAAGTGATTATTATCCAGGTGACTATGTTGGAAGATACTCTTTAGAGGTGTTATACATACGAGATAGTGGTGCTGTAGATGAATCTGGGCAAGCCATTTTCTCTTTATACGTATATATCAAGGATAGTGACTCTAATGGAATATCTTATGAGTTAGTTAGAGGTGTGCAAAATTTACAAATTGAAACGGCGACAGTTGCTAATAGTACTTTGACGTGGAATAGCATTCCTTCAGAACTAGATTTAAGTGGTTCTAATTCGCTAGCATTAAGAATATCATTTAGTATTGGTGAGCAGACATTTAGCAGAATAATTAATTTATAAGGGTTAGCTATGTATCAGAATATCAAAGGTTCAGCATTATTAGCATCTTTAATATTTGCCTTTGTTATATTGGTAGTAATATCAGCACTTGCATATAATTTTAGAATGGATTCTTTGGCAATAGAAACTATCGTTAATGAAAAACAAAGTTTGCATGTTGATGAGGGCTATTTTAATAGTATACCTGCTGCACTTGATCTTACTGAGAATCATGATGAAACAGTAGATAATTTTAGGTTTTTAACAACATCGAATTCTGTTACATCTAGATTTGATCATCATAATACTAATTCCGAACTTTATTATGGAATCCCTTATGTGATAAGTTATGATATTTCGCATGAATTCTTTGAAGGAGATGTTTCAAGGTATGTTAGGAGTTTGGTTTATAACACATTGCCGGGCACTTTGATGAATCGCTATGACGAGGATTATTTTCCAGTAAATGTACCATTTGTCAATGTAGCTGGTATGAGCGGAACTCTAGCAAGCTATAAGTTAGATCAAGAGGGTAGATTACAAGATTTAGAAAGAGGTTATATAGGCTATATCCATAAAAACAGCAGTATTTTAACTATAAGTAACGCTGGTGGTAGTTTTAATGTTACTGTACCAAATGACTTATCACTTCTCAGCTATACTTTGGCTATTGGTTGGGATCTACAAGATGGTCGTTGGAGTATATTTTTAGCTATATATGATGGCAATAAAGTATACACCTCTTCTACAACTCTACGAAACCTTGTGGCAGGACAGGCACAAGCACAACAAGATTTATCTAACTGGCAAGCTATCGCTGATTTACCAGGAGGGTATGCTTCAAACTTTCCTACGTATTCGCCAGGTACAGATTATGAAGTTGGTGATGTAGTTAATTCAGGTGGTGATTTATATAGTTGTAAAGTTGTCTCGTGGTGTTCTAGTGATGCTCAAGCTAATATTGACGCCTATGCTCCGGGCACAGGAAGTGCATGGTCATTAGCATGGGATCTTGTTGAGTCTGGTGGTGCTCCTAGTGAGGGAGGAGGTTCTGATAGTTATCCAACATACTCAGCAGGGACATCATATCAAAACGGAGATATTGTAATATCTGGAGAGAATTTATATAGTTGTAAAGAATGGGGATGGTGCTCTAGTACGGCTGCATCGTATTATGCACCAGGTACAGGAAGTGCGTGGTCATCTGCATGGGATCTAGTAGGACCTGTTGATTCAGGAGATGAAGATGGCGATGATGGTGGCGCTGGGAGTGATCCTGAAGGCAATATTATATTAGTTACTTGGTATCATGACTTCAATAATCAGGTACCTAAGCCACTGGTATTAAGAAAAATGCCTCGTGACGGTAATTACGACTTAGATGTGTATCGATCGACTTATGATAGTATTACTAGGATTTTTACAGCAATTTTATCAGATACTTTTACAACTGGATCTACAGATTTTGATGAGTCACATGTTCATGTTGTGATTCCTGATACTATGTTTATGCTAGATGCAGGAGTTCCTCTTATATTTCAAGGTAATAATATATTTGATTATAATAGGCTAGGTACATATCTATTAGGTACAGGAGGTGGCTCATCAACAACAAAAGATACGTTATCAGTAGAGCCAAGCCAAAAACCAATCATGATTAAGAAGAATACTACACAGATGTATATGATAGTTTTCAATGGAGATACTTATTATAAATATCTATATAGTCTAGGATCATCTCTGACAGCACTACCTCCAGAGCCTTTTCCAGGAGAGGAAATACAAAAGATAATAGCTAAGTATGGGGTGATTTTTGTCATTACAAATAGCTATATTTATCTCATGAATCCTACAGATAATTCGCGCATTAGTAGATTGGTAGCTACTGGATCAAATTATCAAATACATAGAGCTAGTGATGGTAGGATATATGCGTTAGATGATGGCTTGAATTGTACAGTAGGTTCTAGTTGCGGTAGTAGAGTTTATTTTGAAACTGGATGTGCTGATTATGCAGGTGGTTGTGATGCTCTTGCTGAATTGACTAATGTTGATCCATATCTAAATATAGTCCATAAGAGCTTGGACAGTTAAGATTTTTTCCAAAAATATTAAAATTTAGTTATACTGATAACTTATATTATAAGATTCGAGAGATGGACTTTTAGTTTATGATTTTTTATAACTCTTTATCTGGTAAAAAAGAAGAATTTAAGCCAGTTGAGCCTAATAAAATTAAGATGTATGCATGCGGGGTTACAGTGTATGATGATTGTCACATCGGTCACGCTAGAACATACATAGCTTTTGACGTTATTAATAGATATTTCAAGTATCGTGGCTTTGATGTTACATTCGTGCGTAATATTACAGATATAGATGACAAAATTATCAAAAGAGCTAAAGAAAATAGTGAATCTACTACTGAGCTAGTTGATAGAAATATTAAAGCAATGCATGAAGTGTTTGATAAACTTAACATTCTTAAGCCATCTTTTGAACCTAAAGCAACAGAAACCATCCCAGAAATGATAGCTATGATTGAAACTCTCGTTGAGAAAGGCTTTGCTTATCAAGGTGCAAATGGAGATGTGTTTTATAGAGTAGCTGAGTTTGCTGATTATGGTAAATTGAGTAAGCAAAATCTCGAAGCACTTGAGCAAGGATCAAGAGTAGACGTTGTTGAAGAAAAAGAAAACCCAATGGATTTTGTACTTTGGAAAAAAGCAAAAGAGGGTGAGCCTGCTTGGGAGTCGCCTTGGGGTGCTGGTCGTCCGGGTTGGCATATAGAGTGTTCAGCAATGTCAAAGAAGATTTTGGGTGATACTTTTGATATTCATGCTGGTGGCTCAGACCTTAGATTTCCACATCATGAAAATGAAGTAGCTCAATCAGAAGCTTGTAATGATTGTAAATATGTAAATTATTGGCTACATTCTGGTATGGTAAAAGTTAATGCAGAGAAGATGTCAAAGTCTTTGAATAATTTTTTTACTATTAAAGAGGTATTACAAGAATATCATCCTGAAGTTATAAGATATTTCTTGGCTTCTACTGTATACAGAAGTGAAATCAACTATTCGAAAGAGAATCTTGATAATGCCAAAGCGTCTGTCGAAAGGCTGTTTAATGCTCTTCGAGATATAGAGCCAGTTGAGATAAATCTGCCTGATGATGCTAACGAGTATGAAGAGAAGTTTATCAAAGCTATGGACAATGACTTTAATACTCCGGAAGCTTTAGCAGTTCTATTTAGCTTGGCTAAAGAGATAAATACATTAAAAACAACAAATAAATATAAAGCTAGTGGTTATGCATTTTTACTACGTAAGCTTTGTGATGTATTGGGTATTTTATTTACTGATACAGAAGATTACTTCAAGCAGGGTGATGATGTAGATGCTAGCGAAATTGAGAAGCTTATAGCAGAGCGTGCTCAAGCTAAAAAAGATAAAAATTATGCTAGAGCTGATGAGATTAGAAATGAGCTTCAGAATCAGGGAATAATATTAGAAGATAGTGCAACTGGTACTACATGGAAGAAAGGTTAATAGATGTATTCAAGTGAAAAACAACAAGATATTATAGATAATCTACATACAATTAGAGATTATATCCGTTGGACAATCTCAGAGATGACAGCAAATAATGTTTATTTTGGTCATGGTTCTGAATCTATTTGGGATGAGGCTGTACACCTTGTACTTAGTGCAATAAATGTATCTCATGATATTGATAGTAATATGGTAGGCTCAAGATTGCTCAAAGAAGAGAAAAAAATAATTATTAATTATGTTTATCAAAGAGCTTGTCAGCGCAGACCTTTACCATATATTCTAAAAAAAGCTTGGTTTGCAGGTATGGAGTTTGATATTGATGAGAGAGTTATTATTCCTCGTTCACCAATAGCTGAGCTTATACGTAATGAGTTTTCACCATGGATTAATGATATTGATGATGTTAATAATGTATTGGACTTATGTACGGGTAGTGGCTGTATAGGCATCGCTTGTAGTAATGTTTTTGAAGATGCAAATATAACTTTGGTTGATATATCTGATGATGCCTTAGCTGTAGCAAATCATAATATCAAAAAGCACCAGTTAGGTGATAGGGTAAAAGCTGTTAAGTCTGATTTATTTGGTAGTCTTCAGGACCAAAAGTTTGATTTGATTGTCTCAAATCCTCCGTATGTTGATAGAGAAGATTTAAATAGTATGCCACAAGAGTATCATTATGAACCTAAACTTGCTCTAGAGGCTGGAGATGATGGGTTAGACTTAGCTAAAAGAATAATTCTTGAAGCTGACCAGTATATGACAGAAAAGGGAGTGTTGATCGTTGAGGTGGGCAATAGTCAGTATGCTCTTATGGAGATGTGTCCTGATATTCCTTTTACGTGGTTAAGCTTTGCTGATGGTGGTGATGGTGTGTTTTTACTTACTTATGATGAACTAGTTAAATATAAAGATTCATTTAAAAAATATTTCCAAAGCTAATATTTAGTCTATAATCTCTTCAGAATTCAATCATTTTAAAAATTTAGGATTAGTGAATGCCTAATGATCCTTTTAAAAAAATATCATCTGATAAAACAGTTATTCTCATAATTTGTCTTTTTGGTTTGATGTCACAATTTGCTACTGATAGTTTTACACCGTCATTACCTCATATTGCTGATTATTTTCATGCTGCTGCAAAAGATATTAAGTTAACTGTCGGGATATATTTCTTTGGTATGACGTGCTCTATGCTTGGATTTGGTTATTTATCTGACAAATATGGACGCAAACGGGCATTGCTAGCAGGTTATTTTGTATTTTGTATTGCAAGTATACTTTGTATGTTGGCTCGGAGTGAATCTCAGTTACTATTTTTTCGCTTTTTGCAAGGGATCGGAATGGGTAGTTCTTTTGTATCTTTTCGTGCAATTATGAAAGATGTTTTCAGTGATAGCCAATCACTTGCAAAGGCTAGTCTTGTAATCACTAGTATAGTTTCATTAACTCCGCCTCTAGCCCCGATTACTGGAGGAATTATCCAAGAGACTATTGGTTGGCGTGGTAATTTTGCTTTGCATTCAATAATGGCACTTACTATTACAGTTTTGATTGTTAAGTATTTACATTTAGAAGCTATTCCAAAAAGCAATTACAAGCTTCTAGAGTCATATAAGAGAATATTATCTCATAAAGTCTTTGCCCTTAATGCAATATGTAGCGGTTTGGCATTATCGCTGGTTTTTGTATTTGCAACACTTTCACCATTTTTCTTCCAAGTAAAATTAGGATTTTCTGCTGTTGAGTTTTCATTTTTATCAGCAGCTGTAATTGTCCCTTCAGCAATATTTTTAATAATCTTTAAAAATAAGATCAGTAAACTAGATATGGATAAGGTAATACTTTATTGTGGATCTTTTTCTGCATTAAGTGGTATATTACTGGCTTTATCATATTTTATTTTTGGATTAGATGCTAAGGTAATTGTTGTATTATGTGCTTTAGCCTTTTGTGGGAATGTCTTTCAGTATACAGCTACTTACATTTGTGCTTATAAGGATATACATACAGAGATTGGCGTAGCATCGGCAATATTCGGATTCATACAGATAGCTGTTACAACTATCTCATCATCGCTTGTTTCTAGTATTAGTCTTAATAATCAATTTTTATTTGGGTTATTAATGATGGTACCACCCTTATTGATAGTCATACTCAAGACTATAGATATTAAAAAATACAAGATATAAAGTTAAATTATCTCTTTTTTAACTCTCAGAGCATTAAGCTTAGTGAGTGCTTCATCTTTAGTTATATTGTACATACTGGCATGTTGTTCTAAGCTCAGGCTATTAGGACCAAATAGTTCAATCATATCAAGCATTTTTAGTTGATGTTTAATCGCTGATATATCTAGGTATAAATAATCCATATTTATTGATAGGATAGGGCACTTAGTAGCATTGATAAGTAGATATGAGTCATGATGAATTCCACAACCTAGACCATCAGCATAACCAATATTTAAAATAGCTATGGTAGTATCCGCATTACAAAAATATTCATTACCATAGCTGATATATTCTCCTTTTGGGATATCTCTGATAGAGATAATACAGGCCTTAAGAGATAAACTAAACTTGATTTCTTTAGGCTCTTGGTCATAGCCTAATACTGCGGAGCTAGAACGAATATACTCTTGTTGAAAATCGGTATTAAAAAGAGAAACTGGTGAGTTAGAAAAAGTATATTTAAGTTTTGTTTCTTCAGCTAACGAAAGAATTTTATCAATATATTTTTTAGATCTATCATAGCCATTATAGCCAGTTGGAATATGTGAGAATAATATTATGTTTGAAAATCCGGAAAGTTTTAGCATATCAAGATGTTTTATAAAGTCATCTCTATAAAAACCAAATCTTCCCATACCACAATCAAAATCAAGCATAATTGTTTTTGACTTATCATCTTCATACTTTATATAGTCTTTGATTAGTAATTCATTACCAAGTATTGGAATAACATTTTTAGGTATTTTAAAGTCAAAGCATTCTGCATATATACCACTTAGGAAAATTATATCTTTTGTACAGTCTAAACTCTTTAAAACATAGTACTCTTCTATGCGAGCTATGCCGTAAGCATCAACTAGATCCTTGGTTACCTTATAGATGTTTTCTATACCTATGCCATAGGCATTAGCTTTGACGATAAACATTACTTTTGAGTGAGGATTTTTATTACGTAGATACTCAATATTTGACTTTACTAATTTGCTATTTATTTCTACTATAGGACTTAAATTCATAAAAGATCAATGTTGATGAAAAATAATCTATCTCTATTAATGTTAACAGGTTTGATAATTATATCAGTAGATTCTGTGAGAAATTTGCCTTCTTTAGCTGTATTTGGAGAGTATTTGCCATTATTTTTTATAATTGGTGTTGTATTTTTTCTTATACCTGTAGCATTTATTTCGGCTGAACTTAGTGCAAATTTTGTTGATCAGCATCAAAATGGAATCTTCCAATGGTGCTCTAAAGGTATCAGTGATAATGCCGGTATGTTTGCAATTTGGGCACAATGGAGTAGTAATGTAATCTGGTTTCCTGCTAGCTTGCTATTTATGTCATCAACTATGTGCTCGGTGTTTGGTTTTGCCAGTCCTCCAGCTATCGCTAGTATTATGGTAACCTTGTATTTGTTAATAATGGCTATTAATCATTTTGGTGTCAAAGAATCTGCCATAGTATCGTTTATATGTATGATTCTTGGAGTAGTAATTCCTGTTTTAGTACTTTTTATATTTCTTGGTTTTTGGTTGGTAAAAGGGTATCCTCTGGAGCTTAAAGTATCACAGATATCATTTAACCTATCAGCACTGAAAGACATATCTGCATTAACGGTAGTTATTATTTCTTTTTTGGGGATAGAGTTATGTTCGGTATATGTTCCGATGCTAAAAGACCCTCAGAAGACATTTACGAGAGCAATTTTCTTAGCTGTAATATTTATTGTATTAATGATGTTTTTCGGAGCTTTGACTATAGCTTTTCTAATTCCAGCTGGTTCTATAAGTTTATATAATGGTCTTTTTGAGACTTTTAAAATTGGTTTTGAAAGGCTAGGCTTACCAGCTGCAATGCCTTTGATTAGTATTGGTTTGGTTTTAGGAGCATTTGGCTCGGCTATCAGTTGGGCTTTAAGTCCCGCTGTGAGTTTGCGCCAAGCTGCTGAAAGAGGCTACTTACCAAAGAGATTTTCTACAAATAATAATTATGGTGTTCCTAGTAATATTTTGTACATACAAGGGTTAATTGTTATTGGATTATCATTGACGATAACTATGGTGGATAATATGAACTCTTTTTATTGGGTGCTAATATCACTTAATACAGAAGTCTATTTGACTATGTATATCTTGATGTTTTTAGCAGCGTTACGACTTAGAAGAACATCAAAAAAGACTATCATACACAATGAGCTAGTTTTTTATAGTTTATGTATTATGGGTATTTTAGGTATCTTAGTTGCCATGATAGCAGGATTTGTTATGCCGAAAAATTTGGTAAGTATAGATTCATTAACTTATGCAGGATTATATTTATGCGGATTTTTATTCGTTTGCTCATTATTTATGCTTTTTGTTTATTGGCGTAACAAGCACTTGAGGGATCCGTTATAGATTATTTACGAGTGTTTTTTGCAATTTCTTTGAGACTATCGTTAATCTTAAAAAGTACCATAAGTATTTCACAAAAAATTTTAGTGAAAATTGAACCAAAAATAATCTCTAGAATACCGGATAAAATATAACCCGAAAATATAGCTGCTAAACCGCTTAAGCACACTCCAATAATACTAAGCCAAAAAATAAAAACGATAATCGTTGGTGTAATAAAATTCTCAAAGCTTATAAATTTTTTTAGAAAATTAGTAACAGGGTTATTATTTGACTGCGTAGATTGATTCATTTTTATTTCCTAGTTTTTTTGTTTAAAATTAAAATCTTATAATTTTTGAAATTTCCTTATTTAGCTCTGGTAGGAACATATATTTTAATAATGAGCGTAAAAAGTTTAGTTTTCTATAGTCTTTAGAATATATATTAAGATTGTCATACATCTTTGAAATACAAGCTTTTATCGAACTAGGAGTATAATTCATCAGTTTTGCTATTTGGCTATATTCTAGGTTGTGCTCGATTAGATATTTAAGAATACGATATTCTTTAGATGTGAATTTCAATGTTTCAAAATAATATTTAAACTCAATTATTGGAGCATCATTGAGCGTGTAAATTCTACATTTGGTTAAATCATTATTTTCTAGAATCTTAATTCTGACCAGAATATAGTTTTTACCATCTTCATCATAAAATGGAATCTTCTCTGTTAGAATTGTTATTGGTTCAATACTTGTTTGATTTGCTAGAGATTCAGTCGAAAGATAATATGATTTTGAATCAATCGATATCTTCTCTCCTATAGCATAGTCATAGACATCATCTTTCCACAGATCTATATCTTGATCTGATAGACCCTGTAGCTCTTTCAAACTGGCCACTCCTGTGCACTCTAAGAACATGCGATTACAAGTTATTACTTGTCCTTTAGCATTCTTTATAGCGTAACCAAAAGAGCTGTTTTTATTATCATTAACTACATCTATAGCTGTTTTAAGGCTAATTAGCTTATCTACTAACATTTTTTAGCTATTCAAAATATTAATTTGACCTAGAGTTTAGCTAAAATGTTCGCTTATAACAAGCTAGGTAAGATGAGGATTTTAGTTAGATAATTGAGATATTTTAATCTTCAACAATATTATCTTTATTAGCTGTTTCTTTACAATATGCAACATAACGCTTATCAGTAACTATAATATAGAATATAGCCCCCACAATAGCATTAACTATATAGTTCTCAATAGGAGCTGTGGCACATATAAATATTATAAAAGGAAGTACTAGTATCATTAGAGTTTTGATACCGACACGTTTATATTCAAAAAAGCAGAATATAATAACCAGTACAGCGAGAATTACACCAAGATAAATATTTGACAGGATATCAACAGTATTTAATAGAAGAGTTAAAAGTACAAATACAACTAGACCGAATATTCTTAGTTTAGGAGCAATAGCGCCCATACTAACAGGAGCCGCCATATAACCTATGATATTGAAACCTGTGACAAATAGCATCAAAGCAGCCCAGTTATCAGCAAACATTAAGAATACTGCACATAAAATAAAGTTAGCAATCAGTGATCTTCTTGAAATATTAACTTTTTGATTTATTTTCGCAAAAAATCTTGGCATTTGACCTTCAGCAGACATTGCATATAACATTCTAGAAGAAGCACCAAGATAGCTGTAGCCAGTTGCAGAAGGGCTAACAATACTATCAATGATTAGCAGTACTGCAATATATCCTAGTCCTATCATTGTCGCAACCTGTAGTAAAGGAGACTCAAAATCTAGTCCTGCCCAACCACCTTTTTCTATAAGGTAGCTATGAGGTACAGCCTCCATAAAGGCATATTGTAAAGCAATATAGAGTATTAAAACTATTGTTAGTGATAATATTATTGCAATAGGAACATTTCTAGAAGGATTTTTGATTTCACTACTGTAGGCAACAACTATTTGGAAGCCATTAAATGTATATACAAGTCCACCAGCGACAATTGCAGTAAGAGCATTGTAGGCTGTAAAGTTATTATTAGGTATTTCTGGGGATAGTAAGCTATGATGTTCGCCACTATGTGTAAATGCGTAGATGATAAATATAAAAACTATAATTGCAGGTACTGTCATCTTAAATATGGTTATACCATTGTTAACACTTGATAATAGTTTTACACCGTAGAAGTTGATAATCAGATAAAGAAAAAGAATAAATAATGATAATATCATTCCATAAGTAGAGATTACTCCGCCGTCCATCAACCAGCTAAAACTTTTTAGCCCGGCCAAATATTGGGTAGTTGCTTGAGCCTCTGTAGAAATCATGACCACAACACCAAACCAGTTAGCAAATGAAAAAGGCATAGCAAAAAGGCTATTATGAGAGAGGGCGCTTGATCTTGTAGTAGCACCCCTTACTGGAAATACAGAAACAACTTTAGCTAGACATAGACCAACCATCATAATCATAATTGATGCTAGTACCCAAGCTAAGAAAGCCCAGTTTCCTGCTGCTTTTGCTGTAAGTTGGGCACTAAATAACCATCCAGAGCCAACCATTGATGTCACACCTATAAGTACTGCACTCATTAGTGACATTTTCTTCGAATTAATCGTCCCCATTATAAGTTTTCCTATTTTTAAAAAATACACAGGTAATTTAGAATATACACTTGAATGGAGCTATTTAGCAATAGAGTTATTTGGTAAACTAAAAAATTAGAAGCTAAAATTTTTACTGATACCAGTATAAAACCCTCCTGAGTTGTTTTGACCTTGGATATCAACTTGATATGGAGATGAGTTTGATTTTATAGATTCATACTGTTGATTATAGAGTGGACCATAGTTACTAACATAGGGGCTTAGATTTTTATCATACTTGAAGTCTGGTTGTTCTGTAGACCCTGTATAAGGGTAGGTTGGTGGGATTGCAGTTGCTAGATTTATGCTAAGTAAGTATAAAAAGAGTAGGAGTGGTTTATATTTGGGTGTCATCTAGCACTATCTTTAAATTGAGTAAAATAGTAAATTTAATGGAGAAAAGTGTAATGTCTCTCTAAAGGGATTATCAACTTTCTTAATATATTTTTTTATCATTCTATAGTGAATATTATTGACTTTTTCTAATGGCTTAAGCTTTTTGCTCAAGCTTATCTTTTTGTAGTGTTGCAACCATTGATTAGCTATATTTCTAAAATCATCTTTAGTCATAGTTGGTGCAATCTTATTATCAAAAGAAATTTGATTATAAAAATGTTTAGGCATACAGAAAATATGTCTTATTATTTCATTATTAATATTAACTTGTCTAATCAAAGATTCATCAATTGCTGCAAAATCATTTAGATATGTAGCTTTCAAAGTTTCTATACCCAAAAAATTATTAGATATGTGTTGATTAAAATCTCTCTCTGTAGCGCTACTACTATCTATAGATGTACCTATATCATCTACTAAATGTTTGTATAAAGTTTTAGCATCAAAAACTTCAGCTAATCCTTTTAGTTGAGGAGACGAAATATTTTTATCATTATTTAAGTTATTTACCTCTTTTAGCCACCAATTCATTTTTTCATTGGCAATCTCTAAATTATTATATAGCTCTGTGCATGAAATAATTTGAGACTTTATCTGATCTAGTAAATAAAGTATTTGTTGTTTATCAGTATCCAATTTACGATATGCAAAGTACATCACAGACCCATATGGAGGCAGTTTCTCATTAGGATAGTTAAAATAGTTATACTGCATATTTATACCTTTTTGAATGCGACAATATAATTAACATCAGTACTTTTACCAAGTTTAAAACTGTCAGTTATAGGATTGTAGTGTACGCCGATTATTTCCAGAGCACTAAAACCATATTTTTCAGCTGTTTTTATAAGCTCATAAGGTTTAATAAATTTAGCGTATTGGTGTGTTCCCTGAGGTACTATTTTTAAGATATGTTCAGCCGCAACTATAGATAATAGATAAGACTTAATATTTCTATTTAGTGTTGATGCAAAAAATAGACCATCTTTTTTGATAAGCTTTGAAATAGAGGCAATAATGCTTTCAGGATCTGGGACATGTTCTAACATTTCCATACAAGTTATAACATCAAATTGAGTATCATTATTGGTAATAAAGTCTTCAATAGTGGAACTTATATATTCTATTTCAAGATTATTTAGTTTTGCATGCTCTTTAGCCACATTAATAGCTTGTGAGGAAGCATCTAATCCACAAACATTATTTGTCTGATTCTTCAAAGATTCAGTTAGAATTCCTCCGCCACAACCAACATCAATTATTTTTTCATTACTCAGATTAGTAAATTTTTTTATAAACTCTAATCTTAGGGGATTCACCTGGTGTAGAGTTTTTAGTTCACCTTTTGGATTCCACCAATCACTAGCTAAACGAGAAAATTTATCAACTTCATTACTATCAATATTACTCATAGTTAATATTCTTTTATTATGTATATATTTTTTAAATAATACCAAAGATATAATATCTAAGAAAATTTTTATTAGAGTTTTTGGTGTTAATTTACTATAATAGGCTCTGTATATTTTTGCCAACCTGAAATAAGAGACTAATTTTAATGAAATTTAATGTTAAAAATATTTTAATGCTATCTGTTGTTGGAGTAACTTTAGGTAGTTGTTCTAGTATGAAAGCAACTAAAGATAATAGAGATCCTTTTGAGAGCTATAACAGATCTATGTATGCTTTTAATGACAAAGCTTACGATACTTTGACTCCAGCAGCAAATGCGTATGATACTGTTGTTCCAGATTCATTCAAGAGTGGTATATTCAATATATTCCAAAACTTAGCAGAGCCAGCAAGAATTGTGAATGATTTATTCCAAGGTGAAATGGATTATGCAGGTGATGATAGTGTGAGATTTTTGACAAATACTACTTTAGGTTTAGCTGGTTATTTTGATGTTGCTGATAGCTGGTTTGATAAGCCAATGAGATATCATCAAAGCTTCGCTGTTACTTTACATAAATGGGGTGTGTATGATGATAATGAAGCATCTCCTTATGTAGTGTGGCCTCTGATTGGTCCAGGTACATTAGAGGATGTTACAACAGGTGTTGATGCACTATTTAACCCATTAACATATATATTCTTCTTTGCCCCTGTTGCACCAGCTATTTCTTGGGGTGTAAGTGTTGGTACGACTGGTACATATTATGTAAACCAAGGTGTATCATACTTACCTTCCTATTCGAATTTGAAAGAAGTATCTGTAGATCCATATATAGCAATGAGGAATGCTTATTTACAAAGTTATGACTATGGCATAGCTAAGGTTCTTAAGCAAGATTTACGTAAAGACGATGCGGCACTTCAGACAGATATGGCTGTATTAGGTGTACTAGGAATGGATAGTGAGAATGTAGAAGGTAAGATTGCTAGCACAGGGTCTGCTGCGACTAAGTCTTCAGAGCCACCAGTTATATTCAAAAGTAATATTGGTACGGTTAATAAAGCTACTCAAGTTCAAGAGGCCTTCGATCAAAGTTACTCAACTGATAGTAGTGCTCTTGATTTGGCTAATGTTGATAAAGATGACACTATCGAAACAGAGTCTGAAAAGCTTCAAACTAAAATTAATGATGCTAAGGCAGATCTGCCAGGCGATGCAGATTCACCAGCTTCGACAATACAAACTCTTGCAGAGCAAGGTTAATTCTTTACAGTCATAGAGATTTTTCTGCTAATCTCATAAGTTTATCTCTATTCTCGCCTTTTAACTGCAGAGACATACATCTAACTGATCCTCCAAGCTTAGAAATTTCAGCGCAGTTAATAGGGATTATATTTTTTGTAGTAATCTTCTCCATCTGGCTTATAGCTACCATGTCGGTGTCTATACCATACTGTGGAAGATATATGTTATTATTAGTGACTAGCATATTGACATATAGCCCAAACGCTGATCCAAAATTTTTGTCGTAAGTAGTAGATTCACAATGTGAAGTAACTATCTCTGAGATATTAACATTAGGCAAAGCATTAGATATATCATATTTTAGTTTGGTTGTGTATCTCCTATCTTGATAAGTATTAATTATAACGTTATCTTTATTGATAAAACTTACTATTCCATCAGAATGTTGTAAGCCATATGGCTCATCAGGCTCTATAAATGCGACTCTATCAAAACCAAGAGCTAAGAGTTTCTTCGTTGCTTGTGAAATATTTAATTTATTATCAACAAGAAATTTCTTACTAAGAATGGCATCACCATAATAGTTATCAACTAGATTTCCGCCATCATTTAGTAGATCTGTTTTGATAAAGGAAAGTTTAGATTTGTTTGCTAATTTAAGAAATTGATATTGAGTATTGTCAGCAAGCTTTTGTGCATTTTTCGATACTCCCTGTCCAGCAGCAGTGTATCTAAACATGATAGGTTTATGAGGGTTTGTTATCGTAAAGTCTCGCATCCATATATCATGCATTGGGAAATCTAATACTCGATTTTTACCTAATGACTCGCTATATGTAGACATATTAGACTTATTAGTAAGTATGATAACATCATCTTTACTAGCTAAAATCTTCTTGGCATATTCTATCTGAAAGCTAATTATTTGTTTTTTAAATTTTTTATAATAATTCGAAATTGGTGCTGCTAAAACGATAAGTTCATTGCTCTCTTTATAATGGTCTGTCATTAATCTTTTAGTATAGTAAGATTATTAGGATTTAAGTATAGAGGAATATTTGCTTTGACTTAAGTTTTTAAGAGCGGGTGTAATAATATTACTTAGCTTCATCTGTAGCAATAGTTTTCATTGCAATGGCATGAAGCTCGCCAGAAAGAATATATTCATTTATTTTAGAATAAACTAACTGCTGTCTTTTAACTTTACTTTTCATATCGTTAAAATCATCAGCAATTATAGTCGCTGAGAAATGTACATTGTCATCGCTCTGAATGTCAGCGTTACAGTTTGTTAGTGAGTTTTCTAAAATCTCTTTGAGTTGTTCTTTTGTCATATTTTCTCCCAATATTACTAAATTAAGTACTCTTCTAGTATAGTATCTGCGCCGTGAACTTTAGCTAGAGAAAATGTTTTCTGATCAATGTTTTCTAGCTTTAGTTGTATACTATTTCTTTTGGCATATTTTATATATTCAATTATGAGTGATAAACCCGAACTATCAATTTTTGTACATAGTGAAAAATCGATAATCCATATAATGTCTAGCTTAGTTAGATCCTTTTTGTATATCTTATAGAGTTGTGAAACTGTTTTTAGAGTCAATTCTGATTCTATAATCCATTTATTATTATTTATTGCTATCATTCTATACTTTGAAGATTATAGTTCTTGTCCAAAAGTTTTGGATATGTCTTTTCTTTAATTTTTTGAGTAACTTTTTTAGCGGCTTCTGTCATTTCTGGAACAGTTTTATAGGCTGCAAATTGCTGTTGGTATGTTCTTAGAATACTTACACCTGCAACATCAAAGTCATATATATGCCATTGATTATCTTTTTGGAACATCTTCACTGCAAAGTCAGAGCTTTGATTGTTATCAATGTTAGTAATTTTACCATTTACTACAACTATAGGCTTTTTCTCCCAGCTATTGTCATCCTTGTTGAACGGGAATAGTGTTAACTTGTACTTGCCTGCGTATGCCACATTTTTGGCATACATAAATGCTAACATCTCTGTTGCTGAACGTATAAATTGTTTTTGTTCCTCTGGAGTTGCTTGTTTCCATTTTGGTGTGCCAACTACAAGCTGAGCAATTACTTTGGGCGCAACTATTGGAATAATTTCTGCATCGACAAGACGTAACAATTTATAAGGGTCTTGCTTGTACTCTTCTGCATTCTTGATTAGCTTATCTTGAGTTTTTACTATAGTTCTGTTGAGCATATCAACTGGGTTCTCTATAGCCCAAGCACTTGATATAGTTAACACCATAATCATAAATAAGATTGAAATTTTACGTAGCATAGTCAGTTTTCCTAGATTTAATTTACCAGCATAGATTCTAATACAAAAATAATATATTTTAAAGTAGCAAATCTTATCACTTGCCTTTATCGTCATCCTTTCCTGCTACAAAAGTATTTATCAGTGACCCAAGATCTAAAGCTGATTGCGTGTTTTCAAGCTCTATTACACTGCCTTGATGTAAGTACTTATCTTGCTCAGAGTTACTTTCAGTATCACCAATACCTGCTATAGACATTATATCTTCACTAGGTGGAGTTAGTGCAACATAGTTATCTCCTAAAATGCCTGACATTGCTACTGCAGCAGAGTAGTTGGCAGGAATTTTCTTATCGCTATTTATTGTGATAGTGACTGCAGCCATAAAGCCGTTATAAGTTTTTTCTAATGAAATTTTTGTAACTCTACCTACTTCTACACCAGCAATTTTTACAGAGGCATTTGTGCGTAGGGATCCTACATTTTTAAAATCTGCTTCAATTGTGTATTCGTTTGATCCAAATGATTTAAAAGATGTTCCACTTACCTTAAATGTTAAAAATACAAGGCATAAAACACCTATGATAATAAAAATTCCTACAGAGGTTTCAAAATGTTTGTTCCTCATTAAATTCCTCCAAACATAATCGATGTTAAAATTAGATCTGCACCTAAGACACTCATACAGCAGTATACAACAGTTTTTGTAGTAGCTTTAGCAATACCATTTGAGTCAGCGATACAGTAGTAGCCTTGGTATAGCGCTATCCATGCAGTTATAAATGCAAAAACAAGGCTCTTAATAATACCGTTTGTAATATCCGAAATTGTGACAGATGCTTGGATATTGCTCCAGAATTCCCCATAACTGATTCCTAATCCAGCCTCTGCAAGTACGAACCCAGCAAGTATTGCAACAGTTGCAAAGATAAGTGCTAAGATTGGTCCGCTAATTACACATGCCCAGAATCTTGTGGATAGTATAAAACTAATAGGATTAACATTCATAACTTTTAAGCTATTGATTTGATCTGTGGCTTTCATTAATCCAATTTCAGATGTGATCGAGCTACAAGCTCGTCCAGCAAAAAGCATAGCAGTAACTACAGGACCAAGTTCTCTTAGAACACTTAAAGCAACCATTACACCTAGTAGTGAGTGAGCTCCAAATTTTGATAGTGTATAATAGCCTTGTAGACTTAATACTAGTCCTATAAAAATTCCAGATGTAACTATAATAATAATAGAGTTTACACCAACAGCTTTTATCTGTGTTATGCAATCTCTTATGTTTAGTTTACTGAAAATTATTCTTAATATAAGATCAACAGATCTTAACAAGTTATACGATAGAGAGATTGTAAGTTTATATATATTACTAAAAGCTAACATGGTTCACCTCAAAATCTCATTGTAAAAGAAGTTTTTATCTACTAATTTTTTATCTCTATTTTCTAGAGGTCTACCAGCCAAGAAGTCTTGTATTTGCTTATCTTTACTATTTTTTATATTTTCAGGCGTATCGCTAGCTATGACTTTTTTGTTACCTACTATGATAATATGATCAGAGATACTTAATGACTCTTGTATATCATGAGAGACGATTAAAGAAGTCATTCCTAATGATTCATTTAGTGTAGAGATAAGTTCTAATAATTTGTTAAAAGAAGCTGGGTCCTGGCCTGTGAATGGCTCATCATACATCATGATGTCAGGATCCATGGCTATCGATCTTGCAAGCGCGACTCTACGAGCCATTCCTCCAGATAGTTCACTTGGCATCATATCAACTGTGTGTGCTAGCCTAACAGCTTGAAGTTTTAGTAAAACGATATTATGAATTAATTCTTCACTAAGGTTTGTATTTTTTCGTAGCGGGAAAGCAATATTATCATAGACACTTAGATGCGTAAAAAGAGCTCCTGATTGAAAGAGAAACCCCATTTTCTTGCGTAGTTTGGCTAATTGTTTCTCTCGTGTGCTTTTGCTGATAATAGAATTATCAATATATATATCACCTGAATCAGGTTTTATTAGCCCTGCAATGAGTTGTAAGATAGTTGTTTTCCCAGCTCCGGATGGCCCTAAGATTGTAGTTATTTTGTTAGATGGTATTAAGAATGAAATATCATCATAAATACAACGCTCATCTCTATAAAAGGAAACATTCCTAAACTCAATATTACTCATTATAAAATAATAGACTAATTAAAAGGAATATTAACTTCTATTGTTGAATTCTTGCTACTATCTTCAACTTTTACATCAATGTCACGAATATTATCTTCGGATAAAGCGACATATTTTTTAACAACTTCAATGATTTCATCTTTAAGTTCAGCAAGTAAATGACTACTGATTTTTGAAGATCTTGGATGCAACTCATTTCTTTGATGTGCAACAATGATTTGAAGTCTTTCTTTTGCTAAAGAGGCGCTCTGTTGTTTTTTGCCTAATCCAAAAAGTTTAGCTAACATAGTTACGATTTACCTATTAATTTTTTAAAGAAACCAGTTTTTTGCTCTGTGTATCTCATTGGTATATCTTTACCAAGAATTCTATCTACTGCATCGAAGAATGCTTTGGCAGCTATAGTATCGTCAAGATGAGTTACGGGATGGCCACTATTTGAAGCTTCTAGAATATCTTTAGATTCTGGAATTATTCCTACGATAGGAGTATATAGTATCTCACTAACATCCTCAGCCCTTAGCATTGCTCCAGCTTTTGCTCTAGCTGAATCATATCTATTCAGAAGTAGATGAATTTCTTTAAACTCACCTTCTTTTTGTGCCTTTAGAGTTTTGCTAGATAGCATTCCTAATATTCTATCAGAGTCTCTTACAGATGAAACCTCAGGGTTAGTTACTATAATTGCAGCATCTGCACATCTCATAGCCATTAAAGAACCTTTTTCAATACCTGCTGGCGAGTCACAAATAATTATATCGAAAGATTGTTTTAATTCTTCGACTACTCTATCTACACCTTCTTCAGTAAGAGCATCTTTATCTCTAGTTTGTGAAGCTGGTATAAGATATAAGTTATCAATTCTCTTATCTTTGATAATAGCTTGGTTTATAGTAGCTTCTTCTCTTACAACATTTATCAAGTCATAAACAACTCTTCTTTCACAACCCATAATAAGATCGAGGTTTCTTAAACCAACATCGAAATCAATAACAACTGTTTTAAGGTTTCTTCTTGCGAAAGCGTATGCAATAGCTGCACTAGAAGTTGTTTTACCAACGCCGCCTTTACCTGAAGTAACTACGAAAACCTTACCTTGTTTTTTTTCACTCATTTTAGTTTAAGCCTCTTATTTTTAATTACTTTAAAAACCTTCTATATGGATTTTGTCATCTTGTAGATATACTATATACCCATCAGTTTTGGAACTATCAACAGGTATACTTTCATTGTTGAGTGTAACATATTTTCCCGCGATAGAGACTAATTCTGCTTTTAGGTCTTTACATACTATTTTAGCATCTTTGTTTCCTGAGCTGCCAGCAATTACTCTACCACCAACCCTGCCATATACAATAATACTACCATCGGCTATAATCTCAGCACCATTATTAACATTTGCCGTGACAATCACATCTGCATCTCGGGCATTAATAGACTGACCAGTACGCACAGGAGAGGTAATTATTTTTGTTGAATAGGATTGTTTAGCCTCATCAATAGCTGCTTCTTTGGCTTTACCACTTTTAAGAATATTGTGACCAGACTTGGCTAGTTGGGTTTTTATCTCTTTGTTATCAACTACAAAGCCTATTGGAACCATACCATTGTTTTTGAATGATTCTATAACTTTCTCTAAAAAATTGAGAGAACACTTTTCACTTTTATCTATATCGCGAATATCAATCGCAAAAGGAGTGTTTTGGAAAAAAGATGGTGATTGCGAGAGTTTTGAGTTGAGTAAACTCTCAATCTGTGTAATTTCAGTTACATTAATATTAATGGCACTGATAGTATAGTTACCACCTTTAAAATGAAAAGCTTGCTTCATGTGTAAGGCCTTAAAAGTTTAAGAATATATTATTTCTATTTGATTTTAGCTTCTTTATACATTACATGTTTGCGAACTACAGGATCAAACTTTTTAATTTCCATTTTGTTTGGCATTTCTCTTTTATTTTTAGTAGTAGTGTAGAAGTGTCCAGTCTTAGCAGAAGATACTAATCTAATCTTTTCTCTCATTTTTCTTATTCCTCTTTATACAAAGCTTAATTAAATTTTGTGACCTTGAGCTCTTAGGTCAGCAAGAACGGCATCAATACCTTTTTTATCAATAATTCTCATACCTTTTGAGCTAACCTTTAGCTTGATATACTTATTTTCACTCTCAACCCAAAATCTATGAGTGTGAAGATTAGGTAAAAATCTTCTTCTTGTTTTGTTTTGTGCGTGAGAAACATTATTACCAGTAGCAGGTCTTTTACCTGTAACTATACAAACTTTAGACATCTAGAAACCCTCCCTGGGCAAATTTATTTATTATTTTTATACAATATCTCGATGATTTTATTATTTTTTGTCCAAAAAGTAAACTAGTAATATAAATAAGTTTTACTGTTTATTTTTGATTATAAGCTTTAATGCTTATACAAGAGGCATTCCTCCTGCTTGAGCAGAGTCTTGAATGTTATTATTATAGGTGAAATTAGTTTCTCCTTCATATCCCTCGGCTAGAGTTGGATTAGCGTATCTTGGTGGGGTGTTTGGGTCATTATCTATTTTGTCATCGCTGTTGCTTGATGATGAACTTTTTTGTTTTGATTTGTTCATCATGCTAGAGCCTGAAGTGGCAATTGTGGAACCTGAGCTTGCATTTTTTTCATCTGGTAAGTATAGTGCTCCAGTTTGACCACAGGCAGTTAATCCTAAAATTGATGTGATTGAAATAGTAATTAGTAATTTTCTCTTCATGATGTTTATATTTTTTAGTTATAAATTGCTTATTCAAATTTAACAATAAATGGTACTATTAGCAATTGAATTGTTAATTTAACTTTTGAGATGTTAAAATTCAGTTTAGTCGACTTTCTAGTTTAAATGTTTATGAAATTTAATGAAGTCAAAGGTGTTGGTGAGGCAACTATTAAAGCGCTAGCTAAATATAATCTGTATAATCCGGATGACCTTTTGACAATCTTCCCTAAAGAGTACAAAGATACTCGTTTTGTTAGCTCCATAAGTTCTTTGGTGGCAGATAAGAAGTATCTGATTGAGGGTAGAATAACCAATTTAACATACAAGAAGTTTGGTAAGAAATTCTTACGCTTTGTAGTAAATGATGAGACTGGAATTTGTACTATTGTAATGTTTAAATTTTACCCTAATCAAATAGTTGCACTTGAAAATGCTGAATATGTGCGTTGCTATGGTAAAGTCGATTTATCTTTGAGTCCACAAATGGTTCATCCAGAATGGGCAGTTATAAAAGATGGTGTGTGTGCTATCAAAAAAGAGTTTTCACCAGTTTATCGGTTAAAAAAGGTCTCTGATAAAGTGGTGTCTAGAATAATTTTATCTTGCCTTAAAAGTAAAAGTGTTGCAGATATTTTACCAAGACAGCTATTGCGTGGATTTGGATTGATGAGTTTTAGTGATGCCTTGTATTATGTCCATGCTCTTACAGATTCTATAGATGACAAATTTATAAATATTGCTAGATCTTCTATAAAGTTTGAAGAAATGCTTGCCTACAAACTTGCTGAGGAGAGTATTCGTAAAAGCATAATAAATAGTAGTGCTCCAAGATTGTCTTTAGAAGAGTCTCAGCAAAATGAATTTTATAAAAAGTTACCTTATCAATTAACCCAAGCTCAGCAACGTACAATCACAGAGATTTTAGCGGATATAAGTCAATTAAGTGCAATGATAAGGCTTCTGCAAGGTGATGTTGGCGCTGGTAAAACAATTGTGGCAGCTATGGCTGTATATACTGCAGTTAAGTCTGGATACCAAGCAGTTGTGATGGCGCCTACAGAGATTTTGGCTGAGCAACATTATAGTTTTTTTGCATCATATATGGCAGATTTGGATATTGAGGTTGTACCACTATTAGGTAAGTTAACTGCAAAGCAAACTAGAGAAAGTTTAGAGATTATTAAGTCTAAAAAAGATTGTGTTATTGTTGGAACTCATGCTGTGTTTCAAGAGCGTGTTGAGTATTGTAATTTGGGTCTGGTAGTTGTTGATGAGCAACATAGGTTTGGTGTTGAGCAGCGTTTAGCTTTAATTAATAAATCATCTCTAAACGATAGGCATTTGGTGCCTCATCAGCTCATAATTTCAGCTACACCTATTCCTAGAACTCTAGCGATGACTCTGTATGGAAATTTGCAATTATCAATACTTGATGAGTTACCGCCTAATCGTAAGCCTATAGTAACAACGGTCTTAAATAGAGCTAAAAAACAAAGTTTAATAGGTAAGGTTAAAGAAGCAGTATCTCGTGGCGAACAAGTATATTGGGTTTGTCCTTTGGTTGAAGAGTCTGAAAATATGGACTTTTTACAGGATGTCAAAACTTTACATAAAGAACTAGCAGAAGCTTTAGGACAGGAAAATGTAGGTCTTGTATACGGCAGTATGAAATCAAAAGATAAAATACAAGAGATGAGTGATTTTAAAGCCAAAAAGTACAAGGTATTGGTTGCCACTACAGTGATTGAGGTTGGGGTAGATGTGCCAAATGCGAGTATTATGATTATCGATAATGCCGAAAGATTAGGTATATCTCAGCTTCATCAGCTAAGAGGAAGAGTTGGTAGAGGGGCAAAGGAGAGTTATTGTATACTGCTTTATAGTGATAGGATAAGTGAAGTTGGCAAGAAAAGACTTTCGCTTGTAAGAGAGTCGCAAGATGGTTTTTATTTGGCTGAGAAAGATCTCGAGATACGCGGAGCGGGAGATATCTTAGGTAAAGAGCAGTCAGGGGTGTCAACATTTAAGACTTTTGATATAAATGAGTACTATGATAATTATGATAAAATATCTGGTGCTACAGCTATAGTAGAAAGTGAATATCCACATCTAAAAAAGAAATTGGTGGATAAGTGGTTTAAGCAAAGAGTAAATTACGTGGATGTGTGATTATTATGTTATTGGCTAGTGTGGTTGCAATTTTAATTGGTTTGATAGCTACGGTGGTAGTTGTTAGGACTTTGTATAAGCATAGTGTTAGGAAAGGAACACTTAAATCTAAGAAAGATAAAGTTATTAATGGAGTTATCGTTGGCTTAGTGTTTTTTTGTGTAAGTAGTTTCTCATATGTGCTAATTATAAATATTTGAGGCTTACTTGGTTGCTTTAAGAACTGTAGCGAATGGATATAGTAAGATTATAAACTTAAAAAATATTCGCTAATATTGGTATAATAATGGTGAATATTGTATTTAAAAAAACAAGAGGATTAGCTAATGGCTGTTATCAAGACAGAAGATCTAATAAATAGTGTTGCAGAAGCATTGCAGTATATTTCATATTATCATCCGAAAGATTTTATTGATGCAATGTATGAAGCGTACCAACGTGAGGAATCAAAGCCAGCAAAAGACGCGATGGCACAGATTCTTATCAATTCAAGAATGTCTGCTATGGGTAAGCGTCCAATCTGTCAAGATACAGGTATGGTGTGTGCGTTTGTAAAAGTTGGTATGGATGCTAAGCTTGATAAAACTGATAGAACAATTACAGAGCTTGTTAATGAGGGAGTGCGTCGTGGCTATAATGATCCACATAACCCTTTGAGAGCATCTATGGTTTTTCCACCTCATGGAGCTAGAAAAAACACAAAAGATAATACGCCAGCAATTGTACATATTGATTTGGTTCATGGTGATAAGATTGAGATTGATATCGCTGCAAAAGGTGGTGGATCTGAGTTTAAGTCAAAATTTAAAGTTTTAAATCCTAGTGATAGCATTATCGACTGGGTAGAAGAGATGCTTCCACAGATGGGAGCAGGTTGGTGTCCACCAGGAATTATTGGTATCGGAATTGGCGGTACAGCTGAGAAAGCTATGCTTCTTGCAAAAGAATCTCTAGGTGAAGAGATTAATATGCAAGATATTATCAAAAATGGTCCTCAAAATGAGACTGAGCAACTAAGATTAGATATTTATAATCGTGTCAATGCTCTTGGTATAGGTGCTCAAGGTCTTGGTGGTTTGACAACCGTGCTTGATGTTAAGGTTAATGAATATCCAACTCACGCAGCATGTAAGCCTGTAGCTCTTATTCCTAACTGTGCGGCTACTCGTCATGTGCATTTCACATTAGATGGTTCTGGGGCGGTTGATTTGTCAGCACCTAAGATCGAAGATTGGCCAGTAATCGAGCAAGCACAAAATGATGATGTTAAGAAAATCAATCTTGATACAGTTACTAAAGAAGAAATCGAAGCTCTTAGATCTGGTGATAATGTTTTATTGACAGGTAAGATCTTGACTGGTCGTGATGCAGCGCATAAGCGTTTACAGGATATGTATAATGCTGGCGAAGAGTTCCCTGTAGATCTTAAAGGTAGATTTATCTATTATGTAGGTCCAGTTGATCCAGTTGGTGATGAAGTTGTTGGCCCTGCAGGTCCTACTACAGCTACGCGTATGGATAAATTTACACCATTTATGTTAGAGAAAGCTGGTATTGCTGGTATGATTGGTAAATCAGAAAGAGGTCAGGCTACTATTGACTCTATTGCAAAAAATAAGGCTGTTTATTTTATGGGAGTAGGTGGCGCTGCTTACCTAATCTCTAAATCAATCAAGAAAGCGGAAGTTATCGCTTTTGAAGATCTTGGTATGGAAGCTATTTATGAGTTTGAAGTAGAAGATATGCCAGTAACTGTTGCTGTAGACTCTCTTGGTGTTTCAGCGCATCAGCAAGGTCCTAAGCTGTGGAAAGCTAAGATTGCTGAAATCAAAAAAGGATAGTTTTCCTCGTTACTAGTGTATATTACGACAATTTGATAATATGAATTTATATCTTTTGAATATTGATAGTTGTTATGAAAATCATAAAAATAACCTCTCAAAATAATCACATATACGAAAATCTAGTTCAACTCTACGAGTGTGAGTTTGCTCCTTTAACAGGTGAAAAACCAGATTCTAATGGTTTATATGTTATCCAAACGCCTATTAAAAGTGGTGTGATAGGTTATCTTGTATATATAGATAACTTGCCAGTGGGTTTTATGGTAATCAAAGAGCTCGAAGAATGTCTTGATGTTGCAGAGTTTTTTATTTTACCAAGCTATAGACGTAATAGAATTGGAATTGATTTTGCTAAAGACATTTTTTTAAGGAATAAAGGCAATTGGCAGATTAGACAGATTCAAGGAGCAGACTATGCGACTAGATTTTGGCGTAGGGTTGTGAAAGAGTTGGTCTGCCTGGATTTTATCGAATCTTTCGAGTATGATTCTGAGTGGGGCTATGTAACTATCCAAAGGTTTGCTATTTAGGTTCTTTATATAGTTTAATTATTAATCTTGATGTTTATGTGTGCTATATTCAATCTATAATTCTTTTCATTTTTGATAGTTTAGGGAGCAAGATATGAAAAAAATGTTATTAATATTACTATTGGTTTCTCCAGTACTTGTTTTTGCTGCAGATAGTGCAGCAAATTCGAATGCAAATGTAGATAATCAACAAGCAAAGCAACAAAAATTTGAGGCTAAAAAGCAACGAATTCTTAAAATGTTGCAAGAAAAGCAAGCCTGTGTAGAAAAAGCCAATTCAAAAGATGATTTAAAGAAATGTAAAGTCCATGGTGGTAAAAAACATAAAAACAAAAAAGATTAATTTATAGTAGGTTTTGATTTTTGGTATAACGATTTTTTGTTAAGTTGTAATTTCTATTAAATTTTGTTCTGGGTCAAGTACACAGCTTTCATAATATCCATCGCCTGTAGTTCTAGGTTCTCCGGTAATCTTAAAACCATCATTTCTTAGTTGTTCTGTTAGTTGATCTACTTTTTCTTTAGATCCTACTGATATGGCAAGATGAATTAAACCAAATCTTTCTGTATTATCGAGATTTAAATTGTTCATGTTTTTTGAGTGCATAATTTCTAATCTTGCTCCAGATTCAAAAGATAAGAAATAAGAAGAAAAGCCTTTTATGGGATTTATATATTTATCATTTGGTTTTGCATTAAAGTATTTACAATAAAAATCTTTCATTAGTTCAATATCTTTCACCCAAATTGCAATATGTTCTATTCTCATATATTGTGATTCCTTTACTATATTGTAAATAACATTGTAGCTAAGTTTAGCCATTAATCTTAAGTTGTATATGTGATATATTTTACTTTATTTGCTTTGAAAAAATAAATTGATGCATAAAGATAAAATATTTGAGTTTATAAAGAAAGTCCAAGCAATATCACATACAGGTGTTGTTTACTCTAAATGTCCATATGCTTTGGATAATTACCATGAACTACTAGAGTTAAGTTCAAAAATGTTACACGAGTATATCAAATCTGATGTACAACCTTATGATATATACAGGGATATGTATTATCCAACACCACAGCCAGGTGTGCGAGTGGTTATTTTTCAAAATAATAAACTTCTAATGGCTGAAGATGCTGATACTCCAAGTGAATGGACTATTCCAGGTGGTTGGTGTGATATTGATCTTTCGCCAGTTGAAACATGTATCAAAGAGGTTAAAGAAGAAACGGGCTATGATATTAAAGTGACTAAATTTTTAGCGCTCATGGATAGAAATAATTATACTCAAAGTGAAATTTATAATGTTTACAGTTTGGTATTTGTAGCAGAGATTGTAGGTGGCGAGAATAGCCCAAATTTTGAGGTTAATAAGGTAGATTTTTTTGATATTAATGAGTTGCCAAAATTATCTCATAAGCTTACAAAAGAAGAGCTGGATATTATTCTAAAAGTATATAATGAAGACTCGGTCTATTTTGAGTAAAATTTTTGATTGTGGGTTTACATTTAGTTTCTAGGTAAATAGTATTTGTGTAACGTTTTATAAATTGAATTTTTATATTGTGATTTTAGGAGTCAAAATAGCGATTATTTTAAAGTTTATTATTAGCTTATTTGCGATAATTAATCCATTTTCATTAGCTGGAATATATCTTGATACTGTAAAACAATCAGATCAAAAAGAAAAAAATGCAATTGTCTCTATGATGATATTAGCATTTTTGGCGATACTTAGTATGATGGTGTGGTTCGGTGATGATATATTGTCAGTTTTTGGTATTAATCAAGATGCTTTTCGTGCTGGTGGCGGAGTAATTGTCTTGTTTTTTGGCTTGAGAATTTTGGGAGTATTAACACAGCCCGAATCAAATGCTAATGTAAAAGCTGTTTCTGCTAGAGATTTGGCAGTTGTGCCTTTGGCTATACCTTTATTGGCAGGACCTGGGACAATAGCAACGGTAATTACAGAGTCTCATAAATACTTTATTACACTTCAAGCAAAAATTATCGGTAATATATGCTTAGTATTTGTAGCAATTATATTATGGTTATTTTTTAGGTATCTTCCTAAGATATCTGCATTTTTAGGAGAGCATGCTATAGATGTTATTTCAAAGGTTATGGGTTTGATGCTAGTTGCTATTTCGGTAGAAATGATTTTTGATGGAATCAAAGGTTTCTTTTATTAGTTTAAGAAGGAGAATAATATGATAAAGGTATTTGGGATAAATAATTGTACAAGTGTTAGAAATGTCCTCAAGTTTTTTGAAGAAAAGGGTAAGAGAGTTGAATATATAAATCTCAGACAAAAAAACCTACTTGGCAAGAAATGAAAGAGATAAAACAAATTGGTAATTTTCAAGTAATAGACTTATTCAACTCTAAGGGTAAGCTTTTTACGGAAATGGGCCTTAAAGAAAAAATTGGTAGTTTGTCAGAGCAAGAAGCACTTGAGCTTTTAGTTACCGATGCCTTATTATTTAAAAGACCTCTAGTTGTAGATGGCAACTATGCTAGGACTGGCTGGAATAAAAAAGAATACGAAGAAAAGTGGGATTAGAATGATTTAAAACTTGAGATGTTTTATTCTGTTGCGTCAGATTTTGCTTTTTCAATTTGTGCATCTAGGCTAGCAGCTTTTGAAAGATTTTGTTGTGCTTCTGAATTTAGAACACTTGCTTGATCTGTGTCATATTTAGATTTAGATTCATCAGCTTTAGCTTCCTTGTCCAAATCTCCAGCATCAGTTGTCAGTGTATTGGCTTGTAGTTGATCTTGTTTTGCTTGTTCACTAAGTTCGTGTTGTTGTTGCTCTAGATCTTGCAAAGCACGCTCTTTTTTGTTTGGACCACATGAAGCAAGTAAGCTTACGCATACAATCGATGTAAATAATATTCCTGATAATTTTTTTATAGTCATTATTATATTCTCCTAACAGTTATTAAAATTAAATTGACACAAATTAATTGCTATCATTTTAATTATGCTAAATGAATAATTATTAGTAAATAGTAAATGGTTAATTATTTATTAAAAATTGGTGATTATTTCTTAGGTGAGTAATGAAAAACTTCTAGTGATAGCGCCTTTAGAATAAATTAACGGCATGAAGAAACATGATTGCACAGAAAATTGTAATAATCCCGGCAGTAATATTTAGCTCTTTTCTATTGCAAAAAACAGATATTAAGAACCAGACTAGAATACCCGTAGCAATACCTGTTGATATCGATGATGCAAGAGTCATCATTATTATGGTGAAAAATGCCGGTGTTGCTTGAACAAAGTCGCTCCAATTAACATTTGCTACTTGTTGCATCATCATTATACCTATTAGTATTAATGCTGGAGAAATGACTTCTATTGGGATAGAGCTAATTAATGGTGATAGGAATAAAAATGGTAAAAACATTAAACCCGCAAAGATAGCTGTAAGGCCAGAGCGAGCTCCTTGAGCAATACCTACACCAGATTCCACAACTACCGTAGATGGACTAGAGCCTAGTATGCCAGATACTGTAGCGCTTGTAGCATCAGCAAGGAAGGTTTTCTTTAGTTCTTTATCTCTATGATTGTGCTCTTTTTGCATACTTCCATATAAGCTTGATATGGTTCCAGTACCATCAAAAAGACTTAAGAAGCAGAACGTGAATATTGTTGGCAAAATAGCAAATTTTAAGCCACTTGTTAAATCTATTTGACCTATCAACGAGAAATCAGGAGCACTTACTATAGTGGTTGGTAGAGCTATTATTTTTTCATGAGAAAAATGCTCTAAAGGCATAGATAATATATAGCCTATTATGATTACTATGATAATTGGAGCAGGAATTTTTTTTATGAAAAGTATTACTAATAATATTAAACAGGCCATAAATAATATGGTATGTGGATTGATGCTATTTAAAGTTAATAGGCCTTCGTTAGAAGTAATAAAGCCACTATTTATAAAGCCGATATATGCAATAAAGAGTCCAATGCCAGCTCCTAGGGATTGCTTGATTGACTTAGGGAGGCTTAGCATGATTTTTGTACGAATATTTAAAATTACTAATAAGCTAAATATTATTCCTGACCAAAATGTTGCGCCTAATACGGTTTGCCATGGTAAGTGATATACTGATACAGCAGTATATGAGAAGAAAATATTCATTCCCATACCAGGAGCTACTACAAAAGGGTTGCGTGTAAATAATCCCATAATTATGCTACCAAAAGCAGATACTAAGATTGTGCTTGTTACCAAAGCATTGCTAGGCATACCAGCAGCAGCTAGTATTTTTGGATTTACTACGATGATATAAGAAATCGCTAGAAAGGAAGCTAATGCTGCTAGGAATTCTTTTTTTATTGAGGTGTTATTTGCTTTTAGATCAAAGAATGATTCTATTGTTTTCAACATATTTTACAGCTAAATCACTAAAAGCTATATTGTAGTAATTAGTATGATAAAAGTCTATTTGGTTTTGATTTTTAGCAAGATTTTTTATATTCAGAATATAAGTTGTCTAATTGTTGTCTAATATTGATTCCTATATTCCTATAGTCACATTCACGTAAGTTTGCTAGAGAGACTCTAGCGGAAGGGTGTGAGTCATCAAAGCCATTACCAGGTAGAAGAACTACTCCTGTCTCAGATGCTAAAGTTTTTAGCATATTATTAACACTATGATTTTGTATTAACCATCTAGAAAAAAACTTATCATAAATTACAGTTGAGAGATATTCTAAATCTAGAAGTGTATAATATCCAACATTATTTGAATTATAATGGTGCTGTATCTTAGGTGATATGGAATTAAATAAGATATTGTAGCGCCTTCTGATAAGCTTTTTTGCTTCTTTACTATAAATATCTTGACTATCTAGTAGGCTAGAAAGCGCAAAAAGGCTCATTTGTAATTGTTGAGATAGTGAGATACCAGCGGTATGATTTAGTGCAACAGAGCGACTATCAGCTACTAATCTATCAATAAACTTTAATGTTCTTGAATTTGTTGTAAGAGAGCTGTAATGCTTATCAAGCTCTTGCAGCTTTCTATCATCAAGTTCGCTAATTAGTTTATCAAAAATATTGTCTTTGTGTAGGGCAATCGTACCGATACGCCAGCCAGTTGCTCCAAAGTATTTGGAGAATGAGTAAACGCAAAGGGTGTTGTAGGCACATTTTGAGAATAATGATTCAAAGTCATCTGAAAAAGTTGCATAAACATCATCGGTAATAATCATTAAATCAGATCGATGATCTCCGATGATATTCGCTATTTTGTCTAGAACAGTGTCACTAATTTTGACAGATGGTGGATTACTTGGATTTACTAAGCAGAGAATCTTGATAGTAGGATCAAGTAGCTTTTCAAGTTCTTTGTCAGTAACTTGCCAATCTGCTTGTTCATCAGCATAGATGTGAACTATAGTATTGTTATATTCTGGAAGTTCTGGAATTTCTAGATATGGTGAAAAAATAGGGCTAATCATCGCTATTTTATCATTGGCATTAAGCAGACCATTTATTTTCGCAGATTGGAAAATATATGTCATAGCAGCAGTACCACCTTCTGTCGCAAAAATATCAAATTCTAGTGGAATATCCGTATTCTTATAGAGTTCTTCACGCAGATAGTACATTACTATTTTTTCGGTGATAGAAAGCATCCTTGGTGGCGAAGGATAGTTACATCCAAGATATGCATTAGTCATTTCATATAAGAAGTCTTCTTTATTGATGCCTAAATGATCATCAACGAAAGAGATTGCAGCTTTAAGAAAACTAATTCCATCTAGCTTATCATTAGCCATGCAGTAGAAATCAAATCTTTCTAATATGCCTTTTTTCTCAGGTAAGCCACCAAAGATGTTATCAAGATAGGAGTAGGATCTTTCAGATTCTTTAAGTGCAAAGTCTCCAAGGCGTAAGAAAGCATGTCTTGGAATAGTTGCCAAAAAATTAGGATTGCCACGACCAGCATTCAACATTAATCTATCGGCTTTACTTGTTGCTAATTTTATCAAGATCTTCTGGTTTGCCTACTAATACAATTTCATCACCTCTTCTTAGCTTTAGCTCGTCAGAAATAGGAAGCTTTTGACCAGAGCGAATAATTTTTTGTAAAAATACTCCATAGTAGTTTTTGTCTTGAATTATGGTTTTGATTTCTTGGATAGTTTTGTTGAAAAGATTCTTGTTTGTTAATATCAAAGATCTTTTTTCTTCAATGAAGTTGAATTGCTGAGGTTTGGTAACTTCATTATCATTTGAAATGATAGATTGTATGTCTAAATCTTCGTAGAATGTTATGGCTACTATATCATCAGTATTTATGGTAGTTTCAGGGGTTATGGTTAGTAGCTTATCATTGCGAATGATATTTTCTATTACTACTTTATACTCATATGCTTTATATATTTCTACAACTGATCTGTTTAGTAGTTCTGAGTTGTGACTAATTCTATATGCTCGAGTAGTGTATTCGCTAAAAGCAGAGAATTGTCCAGCTTCTAAATCCAAGCTACCATCTGATTGTTCGGTCGCTAGCTTAATAGCTTCTTTTCTGATATCCCATTTCATTATAAGGGGGAAGATTGTAGCTAATAGGATAATTGGCCCAAAAGATCCAAAGATATAACATACTGCATATCCAACGGCGACGTTAGCTTGCATTGTATGAATAATTGACTCTGGCAGTGAGCTTATGGCAGCTATTGCATTATTTGCTGAACCTATCATGGCTGATTGAGTTAATCCTCCAGCACCTAATCCAGCTGCAGTACCTTTATCTAATCCGAATATCCAAGCAAAAGTTAATACACATATTAACCCTAAGAGACATGTTATAGTCGAAGAAGCTAACAATAAGAGAGTACTTTTATTTAATGATCTAAAAAATTGTGCTCTTCCTTGATAGCCAACGGCATATATAAATAAAGCAAAAAACAAAGAGCCTATCTCTGGCGGAATCATAATATTAAGTTGTCCTATGATCACTCCAATTATCAGAGATCCTGAAATACCACCTAATACAAAAGTCTTATATTTTATCTTTCCGAGTAGATAACCAATGCTCACTGTTAAAAATAGTGCTATGAAGGGATTTTTGAGTATGTTAAGCACTAACCGTAGAACCATCTTGAACACCAGTATGACCACATAGATAGAGTATAGCAGACCCCTGTGGCTATAGTAATTACTGAGTTGCGATTTATTGCGTATTTATATATCCACCTGGTACTGATTCGATCAGCGATTTGAGTTCGAGTTCAAATAGGATTGGAGTTATTTCCATATAAGGAAGTTTTGATTCAGTAACTATTTTGTCAATTGTTGTGAGCCCCTGACCTATAATGTCTAGAATAACTTTTTCGGAGTTGCTTAGGTTTATATTATCGTCAGCTATTTTTGTAGAAGTTTCTTGTAAAGAGTTATTTGGGTCAATATTTATCTCTTCTAAAATATCATTAATATCACAAACAAGTTTCGCTCCTTGTTTGATTAACTCATTGCAACCTTGACTAGATGTACTAAAAATACTTCCCGGTACTGCAAATACTTCTTTATTTTGCTCAAGAGCATGTTGAGCGGTTATTAGTGAGCCACTTTTGCTAGCTGCTTCAATTACAACCACCCCTTTAGATAGTCCACTAATTATACGATTTCTCTGAGGGAAAGTATAACGTGAAGCTGTTGTTCCTAAAGGTAATTCAGATATTATTAGTCCATCGTTAGAGATAATATTGCTATAGAGCGCTCTGTTTGAGCTTGGGTATATCATATCAACTCCTGTACCTACTACAGCAATAGTGTTTAAACTGTTTTCAAGAGCATATTTATGAGCTAGTGTATCTATTCCGTATGCCAGTCCACTTGTTATTGTGATATTTGAGTCTTTAAGTTCTTTGCAAAGTTTGTAAGTAGCATTCTTTCCATAAGTAGAATTATTTCTTGCACCAACAATTGCTAATTGAACAGTATCTAGAAGCTTTATGTTACCTGTGCAATATAATACAAAAGGAGGATTGTTAATATGTTTGAGATTTTCTGGATAGTCTTGATCTGTGTATGTTACTAATTTGTTATTGCTGTTTTCTAGCCAGCTATATAGTTTGTCTAGATAGCTTAGGTACTTTCTATTGTTGAGATATTCTATACTCTCGTGACGCAAGAATAAGCTTTTGGTATATTTGCTTGGATTATCGATAATCTCACTAAAAGTAACACCAGTTTCTAACGCTTTTAGTAGGCGACTATTACCAAAGTATGGTGTGTATGAAAGAATTACTATGGATTTGGTAGTATTATTCATTACAGTCGAGTTGTTGCCATTGAGCTGCTAGTTATTTCCTGCAGTGAGTTAACTATTATTGCTATAGAATAGTTATTTGATTCCCTATATACAAAGCCATAACCTATATATTTCGGAGGAATAGGGAAGCCATCAGTCCTACTTTCAGGCTCGTATAATATTACTTCAGCTCCTAGTTTTAGTCCATCAGTAGCCCCCTTGTTAAGTAGAATACTATTATAAGATGAGGAGAATGTATTCGTATTCATAACATCTTCAAGTACATTTGCAGTTACTTTGCTCTTCATTTTAAAAGTTTCACTTGGAAGCTTTTGATCTGCAATAGCATCAGGTATTACGTAATCACCAACACTAGCCTCCCTAGTTAGATTAGTGATTGTAAGAGCTGTTATACCTTTGTAAGTATGATCATATTTTGCTGTTCCTAATCTGTAGTATTTGGTATCGTCGTTAAAAGATGCTATTGGTTTAGGCTCTGATATGATTATAAAGTTTTTATTATCAACATTCTGAGGGTATTCTTTATCTGCGAATATCTTGTAGTTAGTGCTTAGTACCGGTCTTTTTTCTCTAGAGTCGTATATTCTTGATACATCATCGACTTCGTTACCATTTAATAGGTAAACATTTGAGAAGAATTTGGTGTAGTCTGCAGGTTTTACATGTTTTAGGTTTTGTTCTATGTTATCTATTTGTTCGACGAGTCTACTTTTTAGAGTAATCTCGGCTCTTTGATTTATTGCTCTATTTGAACTTGTATCATTTGGTGCAATAGGGTCTTGGTATCCTAGGGCTTTAATTATAATTCCATTGTCCTTATCTAACCCTCTTCTAACAAGATACTCTTCAACACTTTCTGCACGATTTTTGGATAGTCTAATATTATACTCAGTCAATATGTGTTTATCGGTTAGTAGTTTTGATTCTACTTTTCCAGCATATCCCCTTATTGTGAATGTTGTAGTGTCTGTAAGCTTTAGGTAAGCATAGAGTTTGTTGAGAACTTGCTTGGCTTGGTCATTAAGATTGTAACTATCTGCATCAAACTTAATATTTGTTTGAATTAAGTCTGGACCTTTTTGTTCTTTTAAACATATAAAAGATTGGTTGGACTCTATTAATTTTTCTGTACAAGGTCCTAATGTAGGAAAAGAAAGGTTTTCATCACTAGGATTTTCACTTCCTGTAAATGTTTCACAACCTGTTATAATTAACGTTGACAGTATTATTGAAGTAATGCTTAGTAGTTTTTTCATAGGTGGTAATAAAACTTATGGACTTATTAATAGGATTCTACTATAAAGTTTTTGATGAGAATAGTATTTGTAGCTTAGGTTATTGATTTATATTGATAAAATCAATTTGTTATATAAACAAAAGATGAATAAAATCTCTAAATATGGTATCTTGAAGTTCAAAAAATACAATTAGAATTTATATGAAAATAACTTCAGACAGCTTTGTGAAAATGCACTTTAAATTTAGGTTGAAAGATGGTTCTATCGCTGAAGATACAGAAAACTATAATAGACCTTTCATATTTCAAATGGGTCAAGGATGCTTTACTGATAAAGTTGAAAGTGAGCTAGAGGGAGCATCTGTTGGAGATAGTAAAAGAGTTGTTTTGATGCCAGAAGAGGCTTTTGGCGAAAAGCATCCTGCGAGCATTTATTCTGTGCCTAAATATAGGTTTCCGAAGGATATGGAGTTAGAAGAAGGTTTAATTGTATCATTTAGCCAAAAAGATGGCTCTAAGTTACCAGGATTGATTACTGAAATTAATGAAAATGATGTTACAGTCGACTTTAATCACCCTTTATCTGGTCAGATAATTGTATTCGAAGCTAAGATTTTAGATATAGCTGAAAAAGAGGAGGATTTAGGTGAAGATATTACTAGCTAATCCTAGAGGTTTTTGTGCAGGAGTCAGTAGAGCTGTGGAGACTGTAGAGAAAGTTCTAGAAGTTGAAAAGTCTCCTATTTATGTGCGCCATGAAGTTGTCCACAATAAGGTTGTTGTTGATTCCTTAAAGAAAAAGGGCGTCGTTTTTGTTAAAGAGGTCGATGAAGTTCCTAATGATGCTGTGTGTATATTTAGTGCTCATGGTGTTTCGCTTCGAGTTGAAGAAGCTGCGGCTAAAAAAAACCTTGTGTTATATGATGCAACATGTCCATTGGTTACTAAAGTCCATAGAGGTGTTCGCTTAGCAAGTAATAATGATGCTGAGTGTGTTTTGATTGGACATAAGGGACATCCTGAGGTTCAGGGTACTATGGGTCAGTATCGCAGTGAAAAAGGAGCTATATATTTGGTCGAAAGTGAACAGGATGTTGCTAAGCTAGATATAAAAAATCCTGATAATTTGTATTACGCGACACAAACTACTTTATCTGTGGATGAAACTCAAGGAATTATAGAGTCCTTAAAAAATAGGTTCCCAAATATCAAAGGACCAAAAAAAGAAGATATTTGTTATGCAACACAGAATCGTCAAACAGCAATAAAATCAATGCTTAAAGAAATAGATGTTTTAGTTGTTGTTGGCTCACAAAATAGCTCTAACTCTAATAGATTGAAAGAGTTAGCGACATTAGAAGGGATTGATGCTTATTTGGTAGATAATCCTGCGGATATCAAAAGTGCATGGTTTGATAATAAGAAAGTTTGTGGAGTCAGTGCTGGAGCCTCTGCGCCTGAATATCTTGTTCAACAGATAATCTCTGAAATATCTAATGTTTGTAAAGGTGGTGTCGATGTGGAGGAGTTTGATGGTATCAAAGAAGAGGTTTACTTCCCTCTTCCGAGACTTCTTAAACAAAAAATTATTGGTACTAATTGAGGAAGACCTTATGCAGAGATCAGTCAGGGGTGCAACAACAATAGATAGTGATACTAAAGAAAATGTAATAAGTATGACTAGAGAACTTTTGCAGGAGATGATAAATCATAATGATATTGAGTCTGAAGATATCGTTAACATCATATTTACAGCAACCCAGGATATTAAATCAGAGTTTCCTGCCGTTGCAGCTCGTGATATTGGCTTGGTGGATGTGCCTTTGATTGACTGTCAACAAATGACGCGTGAGGGAGCATTAGAATTTTGTATTCGGATTATGTTGACATATAATACAACTAAGTCGCAAGTTGATATAAATCATGTATATCTACGTGGGGCTAAAATATTAAGACCAGATTTGTTAAGAAAATAGTAAGGTAAAAGTTATGTGGTTATTAGAAAATATTGATATGAAGAGGTCGAAGTATATACTTCCTAGCTTATTTACGAGTGCTAGTTTATTATTTGCTTTCTTGGCTATTATTGCCGCTTTTCAAGGTAATTTTGTTTCATCAGCGGTATATATGTTATTGTCAGGGTTTGCTGATGCATTTGATGGTAGAGTAGCAAGATACACTCATACTCAAACTGAGTTTGGTGCTGCTTTAGATAGTCTCGCAGATGTTGTTTCATTTGGGGCTACTCCTGCATTGGTAATGTATTTTTGGATGTTGCATCATCTTGGACCTATAGGAGCTGCTATTTCATTTTTATATTTATTAGCAGTAGCCCTAAGACTAGCAAAGTTTGATACTATGATTGAAGTTCCAGCGGACTCAGAGGAACAAAAACTTGAGAGAAGATTATATTTCTATGGTATGCCATGTCCAGCAGGTGCTGTTACAATATGTGGTTTAATCTGGTCTGGCCAGTGGCTGATTGGTAGAGCTGGAGACACAGGTTATGACTTTATTATATTTTTACTAGTTTGTGTTACTATATTTACAGCTTTATATCTTGCTTTTATGATGGTTAGTGATATTAAATTTAGAAGTTTTAAAGATAGTGATGGTAAGGGCAATATAAGTAAACTTTACATAATATGTTTTATATTGATAATTTTGATGTTATTTACTATGCCTGAGAGATTATTATATTTAATAATGATTGGATATGCATTGTCTGGTCCAATATCTCATTATAGGTATAAGCAAAAAATTAAAAATAGCGATCTAAATGAAGATTCAGTTGTCGATGGTAAAAAAATAATAGACGCAGATAAGTAAAAAAATTATTCTTTAATTGTGACAAAAGCATCATGGCTAGCATGGCCTTGTTCGCCTATAATACCTGCAGAAACGCCACCCGGTTGTTGCATATATCCTGGCTCATTAGAGTCTAAGTTTTGTTCAGTTGGTGGTGGAGCTACATAGCCAAAAGAGTCTCCGGTTGAATTTGTACATGAGATTAAAGCTGTAGCAACAAAAGCTAGTATAAGTAAAGTCGTTTTTTTCATTACATATCAATCTGAAATTTTATTATTTATAAATAATAACAGATTTATATTTAATTTAGATGCATTAAATGGTTTATAATTTATATTAGTTTACGTATAATTAGCGACAACACGCGCGAAAATATATGAAAATATAAATCTGTCAGGAATATTTATGGATAATTCTATTTCTTTAGTTCAATTAATTTTACATGCTAACTTTATAGTTCAGCTTATTATGTTAGGCCTAGTTGGTATGTCTGTTTACTCATGGGCTATTATGTTTGAAGTCAACAATCGTGTCAAAAAATATCGTAATGAGCAAGTTCAATTTGATAAGTTGTTTTGGGCAGGACATCATATACAGAAATTATATGATTATTATCTCCAACATAAAGAAAACATCTTTGGTAAGTCAATAATATTTTGCTCAGGCTTAAGAGAGTTTAATAACTTAAAGGATACTGGAGTATTAAAGGGCGATACTATTCTAGAAGGTATGGAAAGGACAGTAGGTATAGCTATAGCTCAAGAAGCAAAAGAGCTAGATAGAAAACTCCCTGCTTTAGCTACTATAGGAGCAGTATCTCCATATATTGGTTTAGTAGGCACGGTTTGGGGTATTATGTCGTCATTTAATACTTTAGGTGGTGTAGAGCAAGCTACTATTTCTGTAGTTGCTCCTCATATTGCAGAAGCACTGATTGCTACAGCATTAGGTCTTTTCGTAGCAATTCCGGCAGTTATTGGCCATAGTAGGTTGTCTAATCAGGTTGATGATGTTTTGTCTGGTTATGAATCATTTCAGGATGATTTGTGTATCCTATTGTTAAAAGAAGCTCATAGAGATGAAGTGCAACAGCAACATCAAGAAAGCTTTTAGATAAAGGCTTTTAGTATGAAAAAGAGAAATAAGAGATTCTTCAGAAAAAAGAGACCAATGGTGCAAATCAATGTAGTACCTTATATTGATGTAATGTTAGTGCTTTTGGTTATTTTCATGATTACAACACCTATACTAACTCAGGGTGTAAAGGTCGATTTGCCTAAAGCGCAATCAGAAAAAATACCCTCTAATGATAGTAAGCCAATTGTGGTTACAGTAAACAGAGAAGGTGAGTATTTTGTTAATCAGGGAGTTAGTGATCCAAAGGCATCATTAAGCGCTAGAGATCTTACGAATGCAGTTGTTAGTCTGTCACAGCAATCTCCAGGTAAGCCTGTATACGTGCGTGGTGATAGTAGTGCAAACTATGGTGAGGTAGTAAAAGCTATGGCTCTTATACAAAGAGCTGGTGTAGATAAAGTGGGGTTAGTCACTGAAGATGGCAAATCTTAATTATCAAAAAGTTATTACTTTCTGTAAAAAAACAGTCGATGAAAACCCATTTCTAGTAAAGGCAATACTTGTACATGTTGGCATAGTGATTTTGCTATACACACTGGCATTTATTAGTGATTTAAAGTTTGAAACAAGCCAGGCAGCTTTGAGTGCTCAGGTTGAAAAAGCTCCCAAAAAGCTTCAAATTATTCAAGCAACATCGATAAGTAGTAGTGAATTAAATAAGCAGCTTTCGGCTTATGAAAATCATCAGCAAGAATTAAAGCAAGCTAGAGAAGATATTAAGCAAGCTAAACGACAAGCTCTCATAAAACATCAGCAAAAATTAAAAGCACAAGCTGAAGCTGAGAAAAGGGCTAAATTAGAAGCAAAAAGAAAAGCTATTCTAGAAGCAAAGAAAAAAGCACAAGCTGAAGCAAAACGTCAAGCAGAGCAAAAGAGACAGGCTCAAGAAGAGGCTGAGCGTAAGAAAGAGCTAGAAGAGAAAAAGAAGGCTCAAGAGGAAGCAAAACGTAAAAAAGAACAAGAATTAAAAGCCAAACAAGAAGCAGAAGAAAAAGCTCGCCAAGAAAGATTGGCAAAGGCAAGAGCTGAGGCTATCGCATCAGCTAAGCGTGAAGCAGCTAAGAATCAGGCTGATTTAGCAGTGAGTAAATATGTCACCGAATATACGGATAGGGTAGGCTCAAATTGGATTAAAGATGATTGTAGAGGTATATACGATTTACCAAGAGCAATTATCAGGAATGGAAAGTTCATAAGACTTACAGGAACGTCAGGTGATTATGGTTGTGACCAGTCATTGATAGATGCTATTAAAAATACTACACCGCCAGATATCTCAAATCCTGTGGCAAAAAGAACTATACAAACAGAGAATATAAGTTTTATATTTAAACAAAGTTAATGAGGAATAATATGAGAAAAATCATTACAGGCTTTTCGATATTTGTTTTTTTAATTTCTAGTCTATATGCAGATTTAGTTGCTGAAGTGACGACTGGAGTTATTCAAAAGCCGCTAGTAACGGTAATTAGTAATAATGTTGTAGATCAATTTCCTCAACAAGTAAATTCTATAATACTTTCAGATCTTAATCATAATGGTAGGTTACAAGGTGATGACTCTATTAAGTATGAAATTAATCAAAGTCAGAATATACCTTGGAAGAGTTTGAAGTCTGATTATGTTGTTTTAACAAAATATACAAAAAATTCAAATAATAGTTACACTGTTGAAGTGCAAATATATAAGAGAAATGATACAAGCTATATCAGATCAATAACGTACAAAAATATAAGTGTATCTTTAGTGAGACCTTTAGCGCATAAGATCGCTAATTATGTATACCAAAAACTTACTGGTGAGCAAGGCTTTTTCTTAACTAAATTAGCATATGTACAAGTAAGCAATCCTTATGCTAGGTATGGTAGAGTTTATGAGCTAATAATATCTGATTATGATGGATATAATAAACATACTGTTCTTAGACAAAGTGATAATCCGATAGCTACGCCATCATGGTCAAATGATGGTAGGTATCTAGTCTACTCAAGTTATAGTGGTGGTAGCATGGGTGTATATACTTTAGAGATAGCTACAGGAAAGGTTAGGAGGATAACTAACTTTAAAGGTATCAATAGTTCTCCATCATTTTCTCCAAATGGCAAAGAAATTGCCTTGGCTTTATCTAAGGGATATTCTGATCAGACAAACATTTATATATTAAACCTAGCTACTAAAGCACTAAAGAGAATAACAATAAATGGGATAAATACAGCTCCGAAATTCTCTCCAAATGGTCAAAGTATAGTGTTTACATCTGATAGAGGCGGGCGTCCAAATATTTATGTTGCACCCGTAAACTCAAGATATCCTCAATCATCTAAATTGAGCAGTAGGATCTATCAGGGTTATGAGCCAAATTATACTCCAGATGGTAAAGACATTATTTTTATGAATCAATTAAGATCAAAGGGTACTCAAATTGCTGATTTCAATTTAGCTAATGGGACTGTAACAAATATCACAAATGGTAAATCAGATAGTTCACCTACAGTTTCACCATTTGGCAATATGATTGCGTACATATCGACAAACTCTAGAGGTTATAGTTCATTAGATATGGTATCATTAGATGGAGATAATAAATTTAATGTTGATTCAGCTAACAATGGTAACATTTTAATTCAGTCGCCTAGTTGGTCGCCAAAAAACTTTTAGGGAGCTTGTATGAAGGTTTTAGTTAAAAATTATGTTGTTTTAGCTTTAGCTTTGTTAATTACAGGTTGTGCGTGGTATAAGGGACCTCCACTGCAAGCTAATGCAAATGGTAGTTTAGATGGATCATCTTTAAATGAGACTAGTGGTCCAGGTTTTATCAGTACGCTTAAGAGTGGTGAAAATTATGGATCAAGTTACTCAGGTTATGCAGATAATGGCGGTAATTATGAAGTTTCAGGTTTTGAAAATAGCTAAAAACAGGAGTTAAATATGATGAAAAAAAGTATTATGAGTGTAGTTGTTGTAGGTTCTATACTTATGTTAGCAAGTTGTTCTAGTACTAGACCAGACAATAGTGATTTGATTAAAGATAAGTACTCTGGTGTTGATAGTTCTCAAGCATTAGAGATGTCTTCGCAAATATATGGTTCTGATAATATGAGTTCAGATCAAGTAGAACAAATGAAAAAAGAACTTATGGATATCAACTGTAGATCAGTATATTTTGGTTTTGATAGTTATAATATTACTGATGATGCTAAAGAGTGTTTGGATAAAACTGCTGACTACTTGATTGCTCATCCAGATCAGCCTATTAAGTTATCAGGTAATACTGACCCTAGAGGTAGTGAAAAATATAACTTTAATCTAGGTCAAAAGCGTGCTGAATCTGTATACAACTATTTACTAGGTAAAAATGTAAATAAAGACCAAATTTGTGTTGTTAGCTATGGTAAATTAAAACCAGCTGCAGAGCCAACTCAGTTCTATGATGAATTCTGTACAGACGGTGTTAATGATGCATGTATGTACAAAGCATCTGAGAAAGCTTACTATCTAGATAGAAGAACAGAAATTGATTTTGGTGTTAAATGTGATGAAGATAATTCATCAAATTAATTAGTAATTTTCATATCTAAGTTTGTAATTCTATCTTTAACTATTTTTTTATATTAAATTGTTCTACAATATTCGCATAATTTTTGTTTGAAATTAAATATTATGATTAAAATTCCTAAAATTGGTTTTGTGAGTCTTGGCTGTCCAAAAAACCTTGTTGATTCTGAGCGTATCATAACTAAGCTAAAAGCAGAGGGTTATGACTTGGTAGATAGTTATGATAATGCTGATATGGTTATAGTTAATACTTGTGGATTTTTAAATTCTGCTATAGATGAGTCTCTTGAAGTAATTGGTGAAGCAATTGCAGAAAACGGCAAGGTTCTTGTAACAGGATGTCTTGGAAATAAGGCAGATCTTATCAAAGAAAAGCATCCTGAAGTTCTAAGTATTACAGGGCCTCAAGATTATGAGAACTTAATAGAAGCTGTGCATACTCATGCACCTATATTTGCTAATGATTTTGTCTCACTAGTACCGCCACAAGGTATTAAGCTTACTCCAAGACATTATTCGTACTTGAAAATATCAGAAGGGTGTAATAATACTTGTACATTCTGCATTATTCCAGACATTCGTGGTAAGTTAAAAAGTCGCTCGATTGATAATATCATGCGTGAAGCGGAGAAGCTTAAAAATGCTGGTGTTAAAGAGTTACTTGTAATATCACAGGATACTTCTGCTTATGGTGTTGATATTAAATATAAATCAGGAGTTTGGAATGATAAAGAATATCAAAGTAATATCTTAGATCTTTCAACAGCTCTTGGTGAGTTAGATATGTGGACAAGGTTGCATTATGTGTATCCATACCCTCATGTTGATAAGATCGTACCATTGATGGCTCAGGGTAAAATAAATCCGTATCTTGATGTGCCGTTACAGCATTCATCACCAGATGTTCTCAAAAGGATGAAACGACCTGCTCATACTCAAAAGACACTTGATAGAATTAATAAATGGCGTGATATTTGTCCAGATATAGCTATTCGAAGTACTTTCATCGTAGGTTTCCCAGGCGAGACCGAAGCAGATTTTGAGCATTTACTAGACTTCATCGATAAAGCACAGCTTGATAGAGTTGGTTGTTTTAAATACTCAGAGGTAGAGGGTGCAAGGGCAAATCAACTTGATAATTTAATCTCTGAAGAGGTTAAACAACAGCGTTTAGATGAATTTATGAGTCTGCAAGCTCAAATAAGTGCTAATAAGTTAGAAAACTTTGTTGGTACAGAGCAAAAAATTATAATTGATTCAATAAACCTTGATGAAAACTATGCAATCGGGCGTACTAAGTATGATGCTCCAGAGGTGGATGGTCAAGTAATAGTTGGAGATGCTGCAGAAAGAGGTCTAAAAGTAGGCGAGTTTGCAAATGTCGAGATTACAGAATCTACTGAGTATGATCTGATAGCTGATTAGTTTCTATATATTAAACTTTCTTAATATTTATCTATCCATATAAAAAATCCATAATCTTATTTGTATACTTAAGATACTAAACCATTGTTGGGGAAAGTATTATGAGTAGTAATCTAGTTGTTATTGGAGCTTCAGGTTCTATAGGCAGTGCAGTCATAAAAAGATTAAAACAATTATATCCTAATGCTAATATATATGCTTTTTCACACTCTAAAGTAATTGATTGTGTAGAAGGTGTAGTTTATGAATATATTGATTATACTGATGAAGCAATAATCGAGAAAGCTGCAAAAGATGTTTATGAAAAGACAGGGGCTATTAACTTAGTTTTTGTAGCTACTGGTATATTGCATACACAAGATATAATGCCTGAGAAAGCTCTAAAAGAGCTATCAGCTGATAAATTTATTGAACTTTTTAAAGCAAATACAATTTTCCCAGCTTTGGTCGCAAAGCATTTTATACCCAAGTTAGCTAAAGATACTAAGTCTGTATTTGCAGCTATTTCTGCACGAGTTGGTAGTATCTCTGATAATCAGCTTGGTGGTTGGTATGCTTATAGAGCTTCAAAGGCTGCTTTAAATATGTTTATCAAAACAGCAAGTATTGAGGCAAAGCGCTTAAACCCTAATGCTGTAATAGTTGGGCTTCATCCAGGGACTGTTAATAGTCATCTTTCAGAACCTTTTCAAGCAAGAGTACCTCAAGGTAAGCTTTTCACATCTGAGTATTCAGCTACTAAACTAATCGAAGTTTTAGATAGTTTGAAATTAGAAGATAGTGGTAAATGTTTTGCATGGGATGGTAAGGAGATTATTCCATAGTTAAAGTTTTGAGAGGTATTTATGAGTGATAAAAGTATAACAAGCAGTGAAATTATAGAAATGGCTTGGTGTGATAAAACATCATTTGATGCAATCAGAAATATAACTGGATTGTCAGAACCACAAGTTATAAAAATCATGCGAAATAATCTTAAACCGAGTAGCTTTAAACTTTGGCGTAAAAGAGTATCGGGCCGAGCTGCAAAACATCAAAAAAAGCTAAATCATACAAATGCAAGTAGTCTGGTTTAAGCGTGATTTACGCATAGATGATAATTTAGCTTTAACACAGGCAGCTACGAAAGGAGATGTTTTACCAATATATATAATTGAGCCTGAGCTTTGGCAACAGCCTGATATGAGTCATAGGCAATATTTGTTTTTGTCAGAATGTTTAGAAGAGTTGAATAAAGAACTTACGAGATTAGGACAACCTTTAATTATAATGATTGGTGATGCTGTAGAGGTTTTTGAGCAGCTAATACAGCAATACCCTATCAATAGTGTTTGGTCGCATCAAGAAACTTGGAATAATTGGACATATCAGCGTGATATTAAGCTTGAGAAGTTTTTTAAACAGAATGATATTACATGGCATCAACCATATCAAAACGGTGTAGTTCGTTGTTTAGCTGATAGAGATAAATGGGCTTTAGTATGGCATAAACGCATGAGCGAGAAGATCGTTGAAGCACCTAATAGACTTAAATTTATTTGTGAAAATCAAACTAAAATACCTACGGCTGAGAGTCTTGGTCTAGAGTATGATAATTGCTATAAACGGCAAAAAGGTGGTCGAGTTCGCGCACTTAGAATCCTTGATAGTTTCTTGTATCAAAGAGGTTGTGGTTATACTAAAGAGATGTCTTCACCAGTTACTGCCTTTAAAAGTTGTTCGAGATTGTCGCCATATATAGCTTTTGGAGCTATCTCGATAAAAGAGGTATATCAGTTAGCTAATCAGCGTAAAAATAAAATCAAAGCTAGTAGTATAAAAAATAAAACAAAATGGTTAAGCGCAATGCGTTCATTTTTATCGCGTCTACGCTGGCATTGTCACTTTATGCAGAAGTTAGAGGATCAACCAAATATTGAATATGAAAATTTGCATTCAGCCTATGATCAACTACGCACAGAGCCGCTAAATCAGCAATATTTTGAGGCATGGAAAACTGGTAACACTGGTTATCCAATGATAGATGCGTGTATGCGAGCATTGATTGCAACAGGATGGTTAAATTTTCGTATGCGTGCAATGCTTATGAGTTTTGCAAGCTATCATTTGTGGTTAGATTGGCGTGTTACATCGCTATATTTGGCAAGATTATTTACTGATTATGAACCAGGCATTCATTATTCACAAGTGCAAATGCAATCGGGAACTACAGGTATAAATAGTATCCGTATTTATAACCCTATTAAGCAAAGCATTGACCAAGATCCTAATGGCGAATTTATCAAAAGATGGATACCTGAGCTAGAAAATGTAAGTGATGAGAATATCCATACACCATGGCTAGAAAAGCATAATTCTGTAGATTATCCAAATCCTATTGTTGATGAAAAGCAAGCGCGGAAATTTGCCGCAGATAATATTTATAAAATTAGAAAAGACTCAAAGAGTAGTCAAGAAACTAAAAATATTATCAAAAAACATGCTAGTAGGAAAAAGCCCAGAAAAATCAAATCTAAACAACAAAAGGTAGAGAATATTCAAGGAGAGCTTTTCTAATGAGAACCTTACGATTAATTCTAGGAGATCAACTTTCGCAGAGTATTTCTAGTTTGAAAGATTGTGATAAAGCAAATGATGTTGTGATGATGTGTGAGGTAATGCAAGAGGCTAGCTATGTTAAGCATCATAAAAAGAAGCTAGTGTACATTTTCTCAGCAATGCGCCACTTTGCCCTGCAGTTGCATAAACTAGGTTATAAGGTTTGCTATACAAAACTAGATGATCCAAAGAATACAGGTTCATTTTATAGTGAAGTTGAGAAGGTTGTTAAAAAGCTTGGTATACAAAAGCTTATTGTAACTGAGCCAGGTGAATATCGTGTATTAAAAGATATTCAAAGTTGGCAGAAAGATTTCTCTATAGATGTTGAAATACTTACAGATGATAGATTCTTAGCGCCAATTGATGAGTTTGCAAAGTGGTCAAAAAACTATAAGCAAATACGCATGGAATATTTCTATCGTTATATGCGTACTAAACATAATATTTTGCTTGATAATGATGGCAAGCCAGAAGGTGGACAGTGGAATTATGATAGTCAAAACCGTAAAACACCAACTTCTGATATGCAAATCCCAAAACCATATAAAAGTACAGCAGATGATATAACTAAGCGAGTAATTAAGTTAGTCGAGAGAACATTTGCTGATAATTTTGGAGATATTGAGCCATTTAATTATGCTGTTACTAGAGAGCAGGCGCTCGAAGCACTAGATTTATTTGTTAAAGAAAGACTTAGTGATTTTGGAGATTATCAAGATGCAATGCTTGAGGGGCAGGCATGGATGTATCACTCTCATATTTCTATGTATATTAATAATGGCTTACTGTTACCTATGGAGTGTATCAAGGCTGCTGAAAAAGCATATTATAAAGGCAATGCCCCTTTAAATGCTATTGAGGGTTTTATCCGTCAAATTCTTGGTTGGCGAGAGTTTGTACGTGGTGTTTATTGGTTAAAAATGCCAGACTATCGCGATATGAACTATCTTGAAGCAACGCGTAAATTACCAAGCTTCTATTGGGACACTGAGACTAAGATGAATTGTCTTCATCAGTGTGTCAAAGAAACTAAAGAGAATGCTTATGCGCACCATATTCAAAGACTAATGGTTTTGGGAAATTTTGCATTGTTAGCTGGAATTGATCCTAAGTATGTCAATGAATGGTATTTGTTAGTATATGCGGATGCCTATGAGTGGGTTGAGTTACCAAATGTATCAGGAATGGTACTTTTTGCAGATGGTGGGTATTTGGCAAGTAAACCCTATGCTGCTAGTGGGAGCTATATCAAAAAAATGTCAAACTATTGTGATAATTGTAGTTATAAAGTCAGTGAGAAAAATGGAGGTGATGCTTGTCCATTTAATTACTTATATTGGGATTTCTTAGCTAGAAATAAATCAAAGCTAGCTAATAACCCACGCTTGGCAATGATTTATAAATCTTATGAAAAGATGACTAATGAGAAGAAAGAACTAATTAGACAAGATAGTAAAAAGTTTCTTGAGGAATTAGGTATATGAAAAAACAGCATTTGCCTACGAAGGTTTGTGTAGTATGTGGCTTACCATTTACTTGGCGTAAGAAATGGGCAAAAGTATGGGATGAAGTAAAATACTGCTCTGAAAGATGTCGGAGAGCAAAAAATAAAAAATAAATCTTATCTGAAAATATTCAATTAACGTTCTCCAAGCCTATTTCTTATTTTAATTGCTATAAAAGATGAAAATCTATTCTTATATTTAATTTAGTATGTAAAATAATTTTAAATAATATAGTTAATAACCATGAAAATGAATTTTATCCAGAAATATTTTGCAATTATAGTGATACTAGGAGTTCTGCTAGCTATATTAGTACCTTACATATTTATACCATTAAAGCCATATATTACTTATTTGTTGGCTACTATTATGTTGGTAATTGGACTTCATCTACAACCTAAAGATTTTGTAAAAGTCGCTAACCTCAAGGGAAAGCTACTTGTTATTTTGTTTTTGAAATTAACTGTTACATCAATAGTTGCTTTTATAATTGGTAAGATTTTTGGGTTGAGTTTAACCGCATTGATAGGTCTAGTTATTGTTGGCGCTTGTCCAGGAGGCACGGCTTCAGGAGTTATGGCTTTATTGGCTAGAGCAAATATTTCACTTACTGTTAGTTTAACTTTCTTAACAACATTGTTAGCACCAATAGTTATGCCACTAATCATCTATTTTTTCTTTGCAAAGAGTATTGAGTTAGACTGGTTTGGTATGTTTGAAACAATGGCAATAATAGTTATCTTACCGATAGTTTTAGGAATTTTAATTAGTAAATTTACTAAACTAAATGATTCAACTTTAAAGAAAATCTCTAGTATTCCAATACTCTTGATTATGCTAATAGTAATGGTTGTAACAGCTTTAAATAAAGAGGCTATTATACTTGTGCCTTTAGATATTATTTTGAGCGTTATAATCCTTAGTATATTTGCTAATGTGTTTGGATATTTAATAGGTAAAGTTTTGGGTCTAGATTTTGATAGTAGATTAGCTTTGCTATTTGAGTTTAGTATATTAGATGTTGGTTTAGGGATTGTAATAGCTTTGACCTTCTTTGGTAATCAAGCAGCCATTGCTGCAACTTTTTATGCAATTTGGCAGAATATTATTGGACCTATAATTGTTAACTTTGTAAATATATGTCGCAGTACTAAGCTTAAATCTTCTTAAAATATTTTATTGACAAAAAAGTCTAAAATAGACTAACATATCTAAAAAAATGGTTTTAGATATCAAAATGAATTCTGAGTTAGAAAAATTTATAAATGTCGCGGAGGCTATAAGCAGGCTTTTGCATCCTTTTGCAGAAGTTGTAATACATGATTTATCTAAGAACAAGATAGTAGCGATTTTTAATCCTATCTCTAAAAGAGAAATTGGAGATATATCATATTTAGATCATATAGATTTAGATGCTTACGATGATTTTGTAATAGGGCCGTACGATAAAATAAATTATGACGGGCGGAAAATGAAATGTATTATCACTGTAATTAAAAGCTCAACAAATGATGTTATAGGGACATTATGCATAAATTTAGATATTTCTGTGTTTGATAGATATCAAAACTTAATAAACGTATTTCTAAATAATAACAATATGCAAATGTCGCAGCAGCAACAGAGCCTTTTCAGAGATACTCTTTATGAAAAAATTAACAATTTTGTGCAGAGATATTGTATAGATAATAATCTATCAATCGATAATTTAACAAGGGATCAAAAGAAAAACTTGATTTTAGAACTTAAACAACAAGGCGCACTAGATGGTAAGAATGCAAGTAAATACATCGCAAACGCACTAAATATTAGTCGAGCTACTGTCTATAACTACCTTAAATAATCATAGGAAAAAAATAATGTTAATCATATTAGGAGCAATTGTTGGTTTTGTAGCTAGTTTTATTTCTACGCTACTTGGAGGAGGAGCAGGTTTGATAGCTGTTCCAGCTTTTTATTTTATAATTGTACATACTTATGGAGCTGACTTTGCTATGCAAATAGCTATAGCAACTTGTTGTGGCATGTCTATATTTTTAAGTTCTATAGCAACATACAAACACTATCGTAAAGGTAATATACACTTGGGAGAGTTAAAGTATTATTTAGTATATTTATCTATAGGGGCACTAGTAGGCTCAATAGTTGCAAAACATATAAATACAGATCTTTTGAAAATAGTCTTTGCAATATTGTTATTTGGAAGTGGTATCTGGATGATATTACACAATGATAATAAGGTTGTTAAATTACCTAGAAGTGCTAGATATAGTATTTTTGGATTTTGTGGTATTTTGAGTGTTTTGGCAAGCTCAACAACATTTGCAACAATGTTTTTTATAAAGATTGGTACTGATATCAAAAAAGCTATAGCTATAACTAGTGTCTGTGTGCTTATAAATTCATCAATTGCAGCATTTGTGCTTACTTATGGAATTAGTGTTAATGTACCATCAACACTTGGATATCTAAATATTCCATTATTAGTATCATCGGGTATATTTGCATTGGCAGGTAGTCTTTTGGCAGTTAATTATTTAGGGATAATTTCTCCAAAGCTTCTAAAGAATTTATTCATAGTTTTGATGTTTGTTTCTGGCGGTGTAATGATTATCTAAAAGTTGAAAATATAAGCTTTTGCTGTATACTTAATATTTCTTTGGAGAGGTGTCCGAGTGGTTGAAGGAGCACGCCTGGAAAGCGTGTATAGTTTAACGACTATCGAGAGTTCGAATCTCTTCCTCTCCGCCATTTAGATAAAAGAATAATCTGTCTTTGTGTACGTTACTAAGACACTTTCTTGATGATATGCTTTCTCGTAGACATTAACTAGATTGCTTACTTTTTGCTCAAGTTGTTTTGATTTATCATCTGCAAGTATTGTGACAACTTTGGTTTTTTCACTATACGTGGTTCCAGTTGGGCTACGCCAATAGCCTCTAGCATCATTTTCAGTATAACCATCAGGGAAAGAGGGTGTTATGTATTTGTTCTCAAAATTTTTGAACATCTTATCTGAAACGTAAGAGATATTATCTTTATCATCTTTCATAGTTCTGCCAAAGTAAAGTTTGACTATATATCCTTGATTATCTTTGGTATCTGCAAAGCCAGTATCCGATAACACAAATATACATAATGCTAGTGTAATTATATATCTCTTCATAAGTTTCTCTTTAGGTTCTTCTTCAAAAAAACAGCGGCTAAAATTAGTATTAGCCAGCCTGTCATCAGTGTGGTGCCACCTAATGGTGCTAGCTTCAAAATAATAGGTATATTATAAACCACAGAAATATAAATGCTAAAACTAAAAAATATTGTGCCAACTATAAAAAATAAGTTGCTTAGTTTAAGAGTTAAACATCGTGATAAGCTCTTACTACTTAAAAGAGCTATTCCAATACCGCTAATTATGATAGCATAGGTTTGATTATAACGTATAGCTGTCATTATAAATTCAAAATGTTCAGCTGAAATTTGTGGTTTTAAACCATGTTCTGCGTAAGCACCAAAAGCTACTGATATAAAACCTAAGATCGCACCAATTATTAAGTTCATCTACTCTCCAGTTTAGATTACTTTATTTTACAATGGGTTAAACGATTAAAACGCCATTTCGCAAACAGACTATATATAATTTTAGCAAAACTATATATTAGTGGTAGTTTAATAATAGTTGCTAACTTTCTCCATTTGTTTAATTGGCTCCATATTATGATAAAGGCATCAGCTCCAGTATGAAATTTATCTTCGTTATCTTTGACATGCAATAGCTTCAGACAAGATAGAGTATCTAAATTTTCTTTGTTAAGACTTTCTTCAGATATTTCGGTAATATCGATCCATTCAAAAATATTTTCTGGTGCTATATTTTTATAGTGATTTATCTCTTTTGAGCATAATCCGCATTCACCATCATAGAAAACTTTAATCACAAAAAAATCCTTTACTAAAGATATTGTATAACCACTATGATAAATATTATCAAGCCAATCCAATGATTATCAGAAAAAGCTTTTATACAGTTAGCTATACCTAGTTTTTTGTATAAGAAATAATTTCTGATAAATAAAAAAGCACTAATAACAACACCTATATAAAAAATAATATTAAAGCTTAGATATATACCTAGAGCTATCAGAAGTACTAATGATATGAAATTGAATAAAAAGATGTACTTAAATACTTCATCTCCAAATAAAACAGCTGATGACTTTATACCAATTTCTAAATCAAAATCTCGATCAGCTAATGCATAAATAGTATCATAAGCTATAGTCCAGCAAATAGTAGATAAATAAAATATCCAAGCTTCTAAAGGTATTTTGTTTTGTGTAGCTGAGAAGGCCATAAAGATACCAAAATTAAACGCTAAGCCAAGTACCAACTGAGGAATTGCAAAGAACCTTTTACAAAATGGATATAAAACAGCTAAAAATAGAGCTATAAATGATAGTAAAATTGTGTATAAGTTTAAGAACAATACACAGATAAAAGCAACTGTCGTAAGAGCTAGACACAGATATAATGCATTCTTAACACTAAGTTTACCACTAGTTAAAGGGCGAGTATTAGTACGCTCTACATGTTTGTCGAAATCTATGTCTGCAATATCATTAACAATACAACCCACTGTACGCATTACAACCACACCAATAGTGAAGATAATCAAATATTTAATATCTGGAATACCATGACTTGCCAAAACTAGTGCGGTAAGAGTTGGCCAAAGAATTAGCAGTATTGGAATAGGGCGATGCAATCTCATTAGCATAATATATGCTTTGAATTTTGTATTACTCTGCATTACATAACTCCGGTAAAACTAGAAAATATTCTGTAATTAAAAATTTAAGCTCTTGATTATCTTTGTATGTAAATATCGAACTACGAGAAAAGATCTCTTGCTGAATATGCCTACTTGTTTCTTGATAAAAATCATCACTAGATAATTTACGGATTATGAATTCATCACGAGTAAATTTAGATTTTTCAAAAAGTAGATTATCACCAATTGGTTTTGTGCCAAGGCTATCAACTTCTTGTGAAAAAAAATCATAAGTATCACAGGGAATAATTGTCCTAGCAAAAATTAATGTTTCATTGATACTTGAAAGAGTTATTTGCCGTACTAATGCAGACTTAATATCTAATAGTGATGCTTCTAACTGATTAACATTTGTAAAACACTGAGAGATCTTATCTAATATAATTTCACCATAGCCTTTTGATAGGCTTGTAACTAAATTTTTTGCATCATTAAGCCAGTATCTTTCTACTTTTGATAAATTTTGTTTGTTAATAATATTCATATATCAGAAATACCTTAAACTTAAGGTTTCTTATTTTAATATCGATTTGTATAATTATACACTTAATACTTATGAATTTAATTAAAAGGGTTCCAAAATGCGTCCAAGTGGAAGAAATAACGATCAATTACGTACTTTAAAAGTTACACATAATTTTACAAAACATGCTGAAGGTTCAGTTTTAATAGAATTTGGTGATACTAAAGTTTTATGCACAGCTTCTGTAGTTGCTGGCGTACCAAGATTCAAAAAAGATTCTGGTGAGGGGTGGTTAACTGCTGAATATGGTATGTTACCGCGTTCAACTCATACTCGTATGGATAGAGAAGCTGCTAGAGGTAAGCAATCTGGTAGAACACAAGAAATTCAAAGACTAATTGGTAGAGCATTACGTGCAAGTGTTGATTTAACCAAAATAGGTGAAAATACTATCAAAGTCGACTGTGATGTAATCCAAGCAGATGGTGGCACACGTACAGCGTCTATTACTGGAGCATCACTAGCTATCAGGGATGCCATAGATTATATGAAGCAAAATGGTATGCTTGATGAACAAACTAATCCATTAATGTCTCAAGTCGCTGCAATATCTGTAGGTATTTACAATAATGAGCCTGTACTTGATTTAGATTATGATGAAGACTCTAATGCTGAAACAGATATGAATGTAGTTATGAACTCAAATGGTGGTATGATTGAGATTCAAGGTACAGCAGAAGGCAAAGACTTCTCAGAAGAAGAATTTGCTAAAATGCTAGGTCTTGCTAAAAAAGGTATTAAAGAAATATTTGAAAGTATATTCTAGTTCTTAATAAGCATAATTCTTATAAAATAAAATCTTAAAGAGTATTTATATGAGAATTTATCTTTGCCAATAATGCAAAATCTTTTGTTTTCAATTCAAATAGAAATTCTTGTAATGGTTCACTTTTTGCGAAAAGAAGTCTTTGCTCAATTTGTTTAATTTGGTCTTCTAATGTCTGTCTTTGTTGATATAATTCACGAAGCTCTTTATCAGCGTTATTAAAAAAGTTTTGAATATTATCTTCTTTTCTGGCTTGTAGTCTAGTTTTGAGGTTTGTGCTTAGACTAGAAGTTCTGTTTACTGATAGCTTTTTTCTACTACCTAAAGAAAGTTTTTTACGTGGTTCTTGCTCTGACATTTATTTCTCTTAGTTATTAAATTTTAGATTTAATGTTTGAATTGTATAGGAATAACAATATAAATATAAATAGGGATTATAATATATTTGTTACTAAATTTATAGCTCCAAGCTTTAGAACTTTAGGTGATTTTGTTAGGAGTCACTCTAATTGATTCTAAATCTATTAGTGCACCGTAACTATCATCTTTCCCGGACTCTCTTAGTGTTAAGGTCTTACCTGAAGCGCTAGTATTTTGTAAATCTATGTCAATTGTTTGCCAACCTTTAGAGAAGCTATCATGTGTATAGACAAGCTCATCACCTAAATAAACTTCAAAGTTACTTGAGTCATCACCAGTTCTAGAGTAAAAATCAAATGACATTTGCATACTATCGAAACCTTTTGATGCTAAATCATGAGAAAAGTCAACAATCTCATTCCTATCACCGTCAAGCTCAGCAACATTTGGTCGGATGTCATCAATATTATCAAAATTATTCCAAATTTCTATTTGCTCATCGCCACCAGTTATATACCATTTTCCAAGGAAGTCACTGCCTGTATCAACCTTACCCCAGTCATCATCATCTACTGTTGTTTCATCGTATTGGAAGCTATCTTCACTAAAAATCATATTATTTTCTTTAAGTATCCTAAAGAACGTAGCATCACCAAGAATACAGTGATTTGGGATATTTGATTCTGTTAATATGTCACCAGCAACTACACATCGCCATCTCACAGAATCTTCTCCTACCAACTCTGGTCTCACCATAATCTCTGCATATCCATTAACTATACCTGTTCCACCTGCAGTACCAATATTTTTCGTAAGAGCGGCATATTCATTAACTTCTGAATTCTCTCCATTAAGATAAAAGTCTTTATCGCTTCTTTTTAAGTCTCATATTTCTTTTGCTCTAGTCGTTAGTACAAAGACCTCAGTAGCTATTTTTGTTCTAATAATATAGTTTGAGTATGTTGCGTTAGCAAGTGTAGCTAATATACCGACTATTGCTATAGTTACAATTAACTCAACAATTGAAAATCCTAAATTTTTTCGTTTAGTTTTTGATGCCATATACCTTAGTTACTCCATACGCTACACAATTATTATAGCTTATCTACTGAGTAATAGTATATTAGTTTTATATTAAAATGGATTAGATTATTATCTAGTTTTCACTCCAATTGAAGCTAATCTCTTTTCGATAGATGGGTGAGTAGAGAACATATCAGACATATCTCCACTGCCTATTCCAGCACTTAGTGGATCAAAGATATATGACGCACGACGGAGATTTTCATTTTTATTATGCTTATAGCTATATTGAGCTTCTGCTGTTTTACTATCGCCAGCAATCTTTAGTAGAGCATTTGCCATTGGTACATTTGTACGCATTAGCTCAACTGCTCCAGCATCTGCCATATACTCTCTTGTACGACTCAAGAATAGCATCATAAATATTGTAAAAATTTGTAACACATATCTTAAAATCATAATAATGATAAAAAATACGGCAGCATTATTGTTACGATTATTGCTGTTGCTATTATTATTGTTTCCTGAGAAAAGAGCTGAGTAAAATAAGAAATCCATAATAATAAGCATCATATTGGATAAAACCATAGTGAATAAGTTGAGCTTAATATCTTGATTTCTAATATGAGTTAACTCATGCGCCATAACAGCTTGTAGCTCATCACGGTTAAGAGCATTTGCAAGTTTTGTTGTGATAGCAACCATTGCGGACTTTTCAGAGTAACCTGATGCAAAAGCATTCATATAATTGGCATCAATTAAAAAAACCTTTGGCATATATCGCATACCTGCAGCTACTTTCATTTCTTCAACAACATTATATACACGACGAGCTAAAGGATCTTGGTTATCTGCTGAAACCTCATGATATTCAGTGCCAGATAGCATGATTTTGTCATACATACTAAAAGTGATAAATATCCAAATTACTGCTATAGCAGATATGATCATGGTAGCATAAGGTGGTATTTGAAATGTTGCTAATGCATAAAATACTTTTGATATAGGTAGCTCAATACCATATCTATTGTAGTAAGCACTTGCAAATTCACCATATCGCCAAAAGGTATCAACAAAAATTCCTAGCAGAAAAAAAACAATTAGGAATGTTGCTATGACAAAATATGTGCGATAAGTATTTTTGCGAACAACTTCACGCCAGTCAACAGAGCCATATTGTAGATTATCAGTATTTGACATCTTATAGTTCCACTCTAGAGTCTTCTAGTTGTTGTTTTTTCTCTTCTGAGATATTCCAATATACAAATTCTTCATTTAGTTTCTTGAAGATATTAACTACCATGCCAGCAAAGAAGGATTTTTTATGGGCATTGTATCTTTCTATTGAGTCATTAAGAGCTTGTTTAGCAAAAGCTAATTTATTTTCAGTAGATGTAATTTCCTCTTGTAACTGAATTACGTTTTGATTAGCTTTTAATTCTGGATAGTTCTCAAATTGAACATTTATACCTTTCGCCAGATCAGAGATCTGATTTTCAGCATTTATTCTTTCTTGAATATCGCCATTTGCTTTAGCTAAATTAGCTTGGTTTCTTAGTGCTACAACTTGCTTTAGTGTTGTTTGCTCGTAGTCCATATACTTTTTAACAACATTTACTAATGAGTCAAATACTTTGGCTCTGCGATCAAGTTGTACATCGATTTGTTTTTCAGAATTTTTGACAGTTTCGATTTCTGCTATTAGTTTGTTGTAAGTCATAACTATATATACAGCAGCTATAGCTATAATTATCAGTAGAATTATTCCTATAGACATTTTATTATCTCCGTTTATTTGAATTTGTGTTACTTATGTAAAGATGACTCCAAAGTCTAAGATTTTCAAGTTTTATCTTAGCTATTTGATATCATCTTCTACAAATTTACAAAAAGCTTGTGTTAATGCGGTGTGGTATTTTTTCTCGTGAAGTAGTTTGTAGAAGTTTCTAGATAAATCGAGCTCTTTAGTTTCAAGTATGCAATATTTAGCAGTATCTAAAGCTTGAGTTGTAATTACTTCAGATATACAAGCTAAGCAGTCGCTATATGCAATATACTGCTTTATTGCTTCTGAGCTGCGTAGAGTTATAGTTTTTTTTATGCTTGATACTTTATCTTCAAGAGCATTGAAAAATATTTCAAATGTTCCAGAGCCTTGTTCTCTCATTGCCCACTCATAATCTAAAAGATCTTTTATCTTGATATTTTTTTTCTTAGTTAAAGGGTGGTCAATACGACAAATTACTTTTAGACTATCTTTTGTCCAAAGGTAAGTCTCTAATGTTTTACTATTACATTCGCCTTCGACAAAGCCTACATCACAGTTTAGTGACTCAACACTATTTATAATTTCTTTTGTATTACCAGAAATAATTTCAAAATCTGTATCTGGATGTAACTTTCTAAACATTGCCACATATTTTGGTAATACATAGTTAGCTATTGTGGTACTGGCACCAATAATTATCTTTCCAGATAATTGAGTGCTATTTAAGCTAAATGATTCAAACTCTTCAATTTCATCTAAAATTTTGATAGCCTTTGCTAGTAGGTTTTTACCATTATCATTTAGTTTCATTCTTTTGCCAACACGATCAAATAATGTCGTATCAAGCATGTTTTCAAGTTGAGATAGTGACATACTTGCAGCAGCTTGTGAGATAAAACATTTTTCAGCACCAGCACTAATGGATTCAGATTTTGCAGTATTGACAAAAACTTGTAGTTGTTTTAATGTGATTCGCATATTTATATTTTAGTAATGCTTATATTATATGATTTTATTATAAGATTTTCTGATATTCAATATAGATAAGATTTATTAAGACAGTATATTGATGATTGAGTATAATATGTTTTAGGTAAATAAATTGGGTTAGTTATGGAAAGCTTTATAAAATATAAGTGGGCAGTGGTTGGTGCAGGTCCTGCTGGTATGGCAACTATTGGGCAGTTGTTGGATAATGGTATAAATGCAAAAAATATACTTTGGGTTGATCCGAATTTCGGTGTTGGTGATTTCGGTAAAAAATGGGGAGAAGTTAGCAGTAATACAACGGTAGAGTTATTTTTGAGATTTCTTAATGATATAAAATCTTTTGAGTTTGAAAAAAAGTTACAAAAATTTGCTCTAGAAAATTACGATAAACAAGGATTCTCACAGCTAAAAGATATTGCAGAACCTTTGCAATATATCACAGACAATCTACTTCAAAAAGTTGATTACAGTATAGATTCTATTGCAGAAATGAAAGTAGCCCAAGGTGTATGGAATCTCTATGGAGCAAGAGAAAACTATATGGCTGAGAAAGTTGTTTTAGCTACAGGCTCTATACCTAAAGCTTTGAATATTCATAATCCTGAAACTACAAAAGAAATTGATCTTGCTACAGCATTATCGCCATCTAAGTTAAAAAAAGAGCTTATTGAAGGTGATAGGGTGGCTGTATTTGGATCATCTCATTCGGCAATGATAATTATTAGAAATTTAATTGAGCTCGGTGTTGAAGATGTTGCTAACTTCTATTGTCAACCGTTGAAGTATGCTATCAATATGGGAGACTGGATTCTATATGATAACTCAGGTTTAAAAGGTGAGACAGCTAAATGGGTTAGAAAAAATATCTCCCAAAATTTAGATAGTCGAGTCAAAAGATATTTATCAACTAGTGAAGAGATAAATAAACATTTACATGAATATAATAAAGTTATTTATGCAGTAGGTTTTGATCAAAGGATACCTTGTGTAGAGAGTATCGATGCTAGAGTTTATGATCCTACAACGGGAATTATAGCACCAGGGCTTTTTGGTGCGGGTATAGCATTTCCGCGTAAAGTAACAGATCCTAATGGTAATGTTGAGCTAAATGTTGGTTTATTTAAGTTTATGAATGATATTAAGCGCTTTCTACCACTGTGGATGAGATATGATATTTAGCTTATTTTAGTAATCTGAGTGAATTTATAATTACAATCAGAGTAGCTCCCATATCAGCAGCTATTGCCATCCATAAAGTAGCTAAGTCAGTTATTGCAAGAGATATGAAAATCGCTTTTATAGCAATAGCAAAAGTTATATTCTGTTTTATTATTTTTAATGTTTTCTTTGAATGCTTGATAAGCCAAGGTAACTTTGCAATATCATCAGACATAAGCGCAATATCTGCAGTTTCTATTGCGATGTCATTACCTATAGTACCCATCGCAATTCCTAAATTAGATCTTGCTAGCGCAGGGGCATCATTGATACCATCTCCAATCATAGCAATATTCTCATACTTATTAGCAAGTTCCTCAACTTTAGTAACCTTATCTTGAGGTAGTAGCTCTGCATAGAATTTATCAATTCCAGCTTGTGTAGCGATAGACTGAGCTGTTGCAGTATTATCACCTGTAAGCATGATGGTTTGATTAATCCCAAGTTTTTTTAGTTGTTTGAGAGCATTGTTAACATTATTTTTTATCATATCTTGTATAGCGATGATACCAATAATATTTTCATCACTACCAATGAAAATCAATGTTTGACCATTATTTGCAAGTTTTATCGCTTGTGCATGCAGATCTTCATTATTACATAGCTGTTTCTCATGAGCAAAAGCATGGTTTCCAAGCCAAAAGCTACTTTCATTGACTTTTCCTATTACTCCTTTACCACCTAAAACCTCAGTAGTTGTCGCCTGTGTAAACGTTATATTGTTATTTTTGGCATAGTCTAAAATAGCCTTAGCGATTGGGTGATCAACAGAACTCTCAAGACTTGCAGCTATGGTGATTAATTGTTGTTGCGAATAATTTTGTATGATGATCATTTCTGTAATAGAAGGATTGCCTTGTGTTAATGTACCTGTCTTATCAAAGGCAATAGCTTTTAACTTAGCTGGTATTTCTATAAACTCACCACCTTTGATCAAGATCCCATTTCTAGCAGCTTTTGCCAAACTTGAAACTATTGAAATTGGTGTAGATATCACTAATGCACAAGGGCAAGCGATAACTAGTATTACTAAAGCTTCATAGCCCCATTTAAGCCAAGATTCATTTAGCAAGAGTGGAGGGATAGTAGCTATTATAATAGCTAAAAATATCATTGTAGGGGTGTAAACCTTAGCAAACTTATCAACCCATTTTTCTACTTTTGAGCGTTTTGATTGAGCATGTTCAATAGCTTGGATTATTTTTGCAATCGATGAGTTTTCAGCAGTGCTTGTTGTTTTTATCTCAATCGCGGAGTTTCCATTTATACTTCCTGCAAAAACTTGATCACCAATGGTTTTTTCCACAGGAATAGATTCACCTGTTATAGGTGCTTGATTTATATAGCTATTACCTTTAAGTATAATTCCATCTAGAGCAATTCTTTGTCCTGGTTTTATTAGAAGAGTTTTGCCTATATTTATTTCTGCTAGAGGCTTTTCTTCAAATTGTTTATCATGACAACAATAAACTAGAGCTGTATCTGGAGTTAGTTTCATAAGCTTTGTTATCGCTGATCGAGCATTTGCGACACTCCATGATTCAAGCAAAAGTGAAAAAGCAAACAAAAAGCTTACTATGGCTGCTTCAAATAATTGACCAATAATAATTGCGCCAGTTATCGCAATTAACATTAAGAGGTTCATATCAGCATCAAGCCTTTTAATAGCAGAGATTGCTTTGGGTAAAACAAACCAGCTGCCAAATAAAATAGCTATTAAGTAAGAGGCTTGAGATATAAGAGGAACTGTTTGAGAGATACTTTCATTACCTATAAATGCATGTACAAATCCATGATTTATACTATGATACAAGTATGCAAAAATGATGAATACTCCACTAAGTAGTGTTGTAATTAGTCGAGAGTATTTAGTTAAAAAACTGATGTTTTGATTTTCTGTAATATGCTCATCCCAAGTAATTGCTTTTAACCCTACTTTTTTTATTAGAGTTATAATTTCTTTTTCAGAAACATTTTGATTATCAATAGATAATTTACCGTTGAGTAGGTCAAATTGCATACTATCTGCGGGGATTTTTTTACTTAATGCTTTTTTGATAATATTGACCTCTTCAATACAGTCTAATCCATATACTTTAAAGCTTTGATATTGTTTACTCATACAATACTCTCCTTTGCATGTATCTCTGGTAAATGCTCTAGATTTTCTTGTATTAAGTTCATGACTAGTTTTTGATCGGCTTGAATAATTTCGTCATCATTAAGAGTGTCTAGTAGCCAGTTTAACTGCTCTTTGAATGCAGAATTAAAATAAAAGTAGTGGAATCTGCCTTGTTTACGCTTATGTATAAAACCATTACGTCTAAGTATATCTAAATGTTTAGATAGTGTTGAGTTTGCAAGTTTGAAAATATGAGCTAGATGACAAAGGCATAGTTCATGCTGATATATAACCATCAGAATTCTAATCCTAGTTTCATCACCTAATGCTTTTTGAAAATCGACAATGTTTGCTAATTTCATTTTCATAAACCTATGTTTCGCGAATTAACGAAATATTATCCATAAAGTTTATTATATTCAAGTGATCTAGCAGATTTTAATTTCTTTTTCAAAGTTAATGCTAAAATCTCTCAAATTTCTAAATTAGTGGGTTAAATGATATGTCTAAAAGAGTAATTTTTATTTTATTAACTTTAATTTTCACTATGAGTCTAAGTTATAGTTCTGGAAAATATGCTAATAAGACTTATATAGAAAAAGTTGTCAAGATATTTGATTTATCAACAGATAAGAATATAAAAATACTAGACATAAAAGATCATCAACAAACTACCGATTATACTTGCGGACCATCTGCTGTTATGAGCTTGCTTAATTATTATGGAGTTCTTAAGGATTCTCAAATGAATCATCAAATGGAGTTACAAATAGCTAAAGAAATGGGTACAAATGATGATTATGGTACTACAGCGCAACAGATAGCTAACTGGTTAGAAAAGCATGGTTTTGATGTGAAATATGCTACTGATGGTGATATCAAATTGATTTATGAGAGTATAGACAAAGGTGTACCTGTACTTGTAGATTGGATTGATTGGGGAGGGCACTGGACATTGGTATCGGGATATCAGAAGTTGGGAAAAACAATTGATGATGATAAAGATACATTATTTATGATTGATCCAGCAGCACATTTTAATAATGTGAAAACAGTTTATGGATTGAGTGCTATTAATCCAGATAGATTTCAATACATGTGGCAAGATTCAAAAGGTATAAAAGGAATCTATGTTATAGCACAACCTAAATAATAGCTTTTATTCCGCCAATATTATTACAGGTGCTGGAAATGACTTAGATGAAAAGCTATTTATCTGATGTAAGCTATTAGCATTAGACACCGAAATAATACTAAAAATTGATACTGCCGCAAACATAAATTTTTTCATTTTTATTACCTAAAATACTTTCTAATATTTGATGTGTGTATTATCCCAGTATATTCTTATAAAGTTAAATATATTAAATGTATAAGTTTGATAACAAAAACTTATAACATATAAGTGTTTATAGTTTAACAACTACAGAGTACAAAAGAGAAATTAGTCATAATCTATATACAAGAAAGTGTTGTTTTTAATTGCTGAGCTTAATGATAATACTATTGTCATTTTTAATAATAGAGCCTTGTTGAGGGTATACTGGTAAGTTTATTGATATTTTTTTAGCTATATCAATTTGCTTCTCTGTAGGCATTTTGTAGTAGTCATTCAGCCAGTGGAGAAAGTAATAAACTCTATGGTTTAGATTACTTTCTTGCCATGAGCTATCAGGAAATATACTGCTAAATAAATCAAGATTGCTATTTAAGTAAAAGGGTTGGTTTATAGTTGTTTTTATAAAGTAACTATTGTCAATATGCTTTGAGGCGATGAAAATGATTGCCGTATTATATATTTTTGTGCCTATTTTATCATAGATGTTTTGGTATAAAGAATTTAGAGTTCTTTGGTTATATGCTTGTGTCATATTTTTACTGTAAGTCAAGAGACATATTTGTTTGAAGTTTATTAAAGCTATTATTATGGCTACTATTAATATAAGTTTTTTTCTTCTAAATACTTCAAAACAAACACTCGCTAGCATCGCTATACTAGGTGGTATAGTAAATAAAATTCTTAATGGCATTGGCGATATAAGGATTATTGGGAGTAATAGGGGTGTAATAATACCAATTAAAACTATAAAACTATCAAGTTTTTTAAGTTTGAACATCAATGCTAATAGTATGATATAGCATAAGCCGTAACTAATTGTAAGGCTTGAATCTAGTGTGTTTAGTATATATCTAAATAATAGACTTAATTGATTTGCTAAGTTAGTAGTATGCCAACCATCGTAAAAATTAGTAAGATAATTTGACTTACCAACAAAAAAGTAAGATATATGCGTTGTAATAAAATATAGCACTAAGGCAATTATAGCCACGAAAATGGAATAATAAAAAAAGCTAGCTACCTCTTTAGGAGTCAGATTTTTTTTGATGGAGTTTAATATCAACACAGTTATCATACCTTCTATATAGTAAACTATAAAAGATTGATATATACCCAGAGCAAAATATATCATAAGACTACTAAGTAGTATATTAGTAAGCCAATTTTCTTTTTGGAAAAGTTGTGCTAAAAAATATACTGATAGCGAGCTTAATAAAAAACCTAGTCCTATTTCTATACTTTGGTTAACGAAATTCAGTTGAAAAATATATACCGGAGATATAAGGTAAAACAATCCGAAGATGATTGTTGATAGTTTATTGTTGCTAATGTTATTGAGTATTACTATCCAGACTATATAAGAGCAGAAGATAAAACCTAAAGCCAATATGGAATTAAAGTAAGGAATTGGTACTGTTCCAATTATCGAAACTATTAAACTAAGTACAGGTCTTCCAAGCCTTAAAAATTGTACATCTAATGGGTATAGATACTTACTATTACCTAAACCGTATGTTGCAAGCTCGGTATCAATAGATATTGTCCAAGATGCTATAAAGTATGCGTATGCAGTAATTGAGCAAAGAAGGGTAATTTTTATTGCTAGATTATTTTGAATAATAACTTCTTTAAGATCTGCTAGTAGTCGTCTCATTAAATATTTGGCCACGAACTATACTTTTTTATTAGACGCAAATGTTACAATATATTCAGTAGAAAGTGAAATATAATTGATAGAGGCTAATATGAAAAAAAATATACTTGTATTAGGGGCTGGTGCTTGGGGTACTGCACTGGCATTACAGTTAGCTTATAAAGGCCACGAAGTAAGAATTAATTCTTGGAAAAAAGAGCATAATGATCAGATGCTTACAGAAGGTAATAACCAAAAATATTTACCAAGTATAGAAAAATTCCCAGATACTTTAACAGCTATACAAGACTGGAAGGCTAGTATTGATGACTTTGATGATATATTAGTAGCTACTCCAAGCTCAGGCTTTAAAAAGATTATTTTAGAGCTAAGAGACTGTATATTACCTCACCAAAATATTATTAGTGCTACGAAAGGGTTTTGTCATGATACCTATGCTCTATTGAGTGAAATAGCAGAAGATATTATTCCAAATACAAAATTCGCTTTATTAACTGGTCCAAGCTTTGCCAAAGAGGTAGCTAATAAGCTCCCAACTGCTGTTGTAGTAGCATCTAAAGATATTGAATATGCTAAATATACCCAAGAACTTTTCAGTAATGAGAATTTTAGGTGTTATACAACTACTGATATTATAGGTGCTCAAGTTGGTGGTGCTGTTAAGAATGTTTTAGCTATTGCCGCAGGTACTGCTGCTGGTATGGATTTTGGTGTTAATGCTCATGCAGCACTAATTACAAGAGGTCTAGCTGAAATTAAAAAATTAGGACTTAAACTCGGAGCCGATGTTGAAACATTTATGGGCTTGAGCTGTCTTGGTGATTTGTTGCTCACTTGTTCAGACAATCAATCGCGTAACCGTAGATTTGGATACTACCTAGGTCAAGGTATGGCTATAGATGAGTCTTTACATAAAGTAAATAACGTTGTTGAAGGATATTCTACTGCTATAGCAGTGTATAAGCTTGCTCAAAAGCATGGAGTCGATATGCCTTTGGTATTTGCTACGTATAGAGTCTTATATGAGAATGTAGATCCCAAAGATATGGTCAGACAACTTATGACTAGACAGTTGAAAAATGAAAATTAATCTCCTCCAGCTGCTTGCTTAGGTACATAGTCTTTTAGATTTGTCTGTTGCATTTTTACTTTTGTATTAAATGCATAATCTCCTACTTTAACGAATGGTTTGACAAGTATAGAATTTTCCCATAGTGAATTATCTTTTACAGAGTCGAAAGAATTAAGTGTTGAGCAGGCAATTGCGAATATAAAGCCAAAACGCACTAAAGCTATAAAAAATGCTAAAAGTGTATTTGATAAACTTTCTTTTTCTTTGTTATTGCGCATAAATACTTTCATTACACCAAAGATAATGAGATATGCACAGACTAGAACTAATATGAATGATACAACATAGGCTGTTGGAGGATCTTCTATTAATGAATTGATGTACGCAAGTTGTACCTTTTGAGCTAAGATACCTGACATTATTACGGCAAATACCATTAGTATTAATAGTACTATGTTTTTAAAAAGTCCTTTGACAGCTGCAAATAGACTTAATATTAAAATTACGATTACCAACAAAATATCTAAAAAATTAATACTTGCTAAAAATTCCATTTTCTATCCTGTTATTATGTCTTTAATTTGATTCAGTTTTGTTATGCCGATGACCTCTACGCCTTCTGTTTTTAGAGATTTTGAAAAATTGGATTGAGGTATGATGATTTTTTTAAACCCATGTTTTTTTGCCTCATTTATTCGTTCTACACCATACGGAATCGGTCTAATTTCGCCTGATAAGCCAACTTCACCCATTATAAGCATATCATCAGGAATCTCAATTTCTTTGATACTGGAATATATAATCAGTATTAGCGCTAAATCAATGCTTGTTTCATTAATCTTTATACCGCCTACAACATTTAAAAATACATCCTTATCATATAAATCAATATGCATATAGCGTTGAATAACTGCTAGTATCATTGCTAGACGGTTACTATCAATACCTACACATAATCTTCGAGGAGGCTGATTGATATTTTTGTCGACAACTAATGATTGTAGCTCAACAAGTAGAGGACGTGTGCCTTCCCAAACTGAAACTATAACACTACCGATTAAGTTTGAACGACCATTATTTAGAAATATTGCCGAGGGATTTTTAACTTCTTTCATTCCTTTATCAGTCATTGCAAAGACACCGATTTCATTTACGGCACCAAACCTGTTTTTTAAGGCACGCATCATACGGTATCTGCCGTTGTCTTGTGACTCTATAAATATTACAGCATCAACTATGTGCTCTAATACCCTTGGCCCTGCAACTTCTCCAGATTTAGTGACATGTCCTACCAAAAAAACAGAAATTTGATATTGTTTTGCAATTTGAGTAATATACGCTGCCGATTCTCTTACTTGTGATACACCACCAACCATAGATGATATATCAGGGTTATACATGGTTTGGATTGAGTCTACTACAACCACTTCTGGTTTATGTTCTATCATATAGCTAGCGATTTGCTCTATGTTTGTCTCACACATTACTAGTAGATTATCTTTTGGGAGATTTAACCTTTCTGCTCGTAGCGCTATCTGTTCAAGAGATTCTTCACCACTGACATATAGAACTTTCTTTTGTAAAGATAAAAAAGACATGATTTGTAGAAGTATCGAAGATTTGCCTATACCTGGCTCCCCTCCAACCAGTGTTACAGACCCCTTAACAATTCCTCCACCTAGGACTCTATCAAATTCTGATATATGCGTAGACATTCTAGAGTGCTCTTTACCTTTGATATCAGCTAGTGCTGTAGCTTTTGAAATGCTGCCAGCAAAACCAGATCTGGCTATAGGTGTTTTTTTTGAATCAGGTTTGATTTCTTCAACAAAAGTGTTCCATTGATTACAGCTGTGACACTGTCCTTGCCATCTAGGAGAAGTAGCTCCACACTCTTGACAAATAAATATAGTTTTTTGCTTAGCCATAGCTTAATTTACTTTGCCTTATAACCTAATAAGTACTTAGATAGTACTCTTTCTGTTTCGGAGGCATTAGGACCAATGAATTGTACAATATAGCGATATTTTTCTGGATTCTTATCATTAACTGTAATACTTGGTGGGAATACGGAAATAACTTGAGCCTCACAACCCACTTGTTCCTTTAGTTCAGATAAGGTTACAGACACTCTTACTATATCATGTAAATATAATAGTTTAGAGCTACTAATTTCTATTCCACCATTTTTAATAAGTTTTACGAAGTGGTTATATAGCTGTTCACGTTGATCAAACATATATTCTTTCTCAAACTTAATATCATCTTCACTATAGTCAACACCTGCGTGTCCTTCTACAATTTCACTAGATTCATCTTCATCTTTTATTTCGACTTGATCATTGCCTATATTATTTTCATCTAGGACTTCGCTACTTTCATCATCTTCATCAATAAGTTCAGGGTCTATGTCAAGTCCTTTATTATCTCCAAGATCAATTTCAATAATATTTACATTTTCATCATCAATATTATCATCAATATCATCATCTACTTCATATTCATCAGTAGTATTATCAGCCAAATCATTTTCAAAATCATCTTCTTGTAAAATATCATCAGATAGTTCATCTAAGCTTTGTTGAGACTTTTGTGGTTTTTGACCTAACATTCCACCACGAGGATTGCTTTTAGTATTAGCTTTTTTTTGACTACTCGAAGAGCCTTTCTTTAGAAGGTCTAATCTACTCATTCTATATGCCTCCTAGCCTTTAAGCGAATTTTTCTATAAATGAAATATGAAATACTAGAAATAAGAATAAGGATAAGTATGGATAGAAGTTTGTGTTCATATATCCAGTGTTTGATATCAGCTTTATCTACTAGCTGTAATAAAGCGTTGCCAAAAATATATCCTAAAGATATATATATAGTTGACCAAATAAAGCTACTGATAGCATCTAAAGTCATAAATTTAAATCTTTTTACTTTGCTAATACCTACAATCAAAATAGTAACTGTTCTTAAACCATATAAAAACCTTATGCTTAGAATTGCTAATGTTTCATGCTTGTCTAAGATTGCTAAAGCTTTTTGGGCTTTGTAATGCCATGAAGCTTTTTTTGTTAAGATTCTTTCGCCCATAAGCTTAGAAACTGTAAAAATAGTATTGTCATGAAGTATAGCACCAATTGTAGCAGCTAATATAACTAGGGGATAACTAAACATTGCAGCAGCTGTGGCGATGCCAACCATAATAAGAAATATCTCTCCTTCAATAAAGACTGCCAATATTACCGCCAAATATCCCCACTCCATTAGGAGATTCCAAAATTCAGCCTGTGTCATGGTTATTTCCCGTAAGAGTTAGTGATTAGTAATTCATCAACCAAAACTAGTGCAAGCATAGCTTCAGCTATAGGAACACCTCTAATGCCGACACAAGGGTCATGTCTACCTTTTGTGATAACTGTAGTATCATTACCATTTACATCTATACTTTTACCAGGTTGTAAAATGCTTGATGTTGGTTTGAATGCAAGCTTAGTAATTATGTCTTGCCCTGTAGAAATTCCACCTAAGATTCCACCGGCATGGTTTGTTAAGAAACCTTGGTTTTGAGTTATTTCATCACGATGTTCACTACCTTTTTGAGCAACACAGTCAAAGCCATCACCGATACTTACAGCTTTTACAGCATTTATACTCATCATAGCGTAAGCAATAGTAGCGTCAAGCCTATCAAAAACTGGTCTGCCAAGTCCTGCTTCTAAGCCAGTAGCGATGACTGTAACCTCTGCACCAATCGAGTCTCCTTGCTTACGAATATTGTGAATTAAGCTTTCACAATTTGTAATAGCATCTCTATTTGCTATGAAAAATGGATTTTCATTAATAAAGTTTTTTTCTATAAAGTTGATCTTAAGATCACCAATTTGGGAGCAGAAACCAAAAACCTCAATACCATTATGTTTTAGTATTTTTTTTGCTATTGCACCAGCTGCAACACGCATTGCTGTCTCTCTAGCAGATGACCTTCCTCCACCACGATAGTCACGAATCCCATACTTTTTGAAATATGTATAATCGGCATGGCCTGGGCGAAATTTATCTTTTATTTCACCATAATCTTTTGATTTTTGATCTTGATTCTTTATTATTAGACCTATCGGTGTTCCAGTTGTTTTGCCTTCAAAAACACCTGAGATGATTTTAACTTCATCAGGCTCTTTACGTTGAGTTGTGAATTTTGATTGACCTGGCTTACGCCTATCTAGCTCAAATTGTATATCTGCCTCACAGAGAGGGATATTACTTGGGCAACCATCGATAATTGCTGCAAGTGAATCACCATGGCTCTCGCCACATGTCGTTACTGTAAAAATTTTACCGAAAGTATTTCCTGACATACTTAATAATAATATATGATGTATTTTTTTATGATAGCATAAATGATGAGTAAATTTAGCTAATCTAATCTTGATTTTAGATAAAAACTTTTTTGGCTATTAAGATGTAGTATTAAACTTGATTGAATTATTTTTTTGTTCTGTAGTTGGTTTAAACTAGCTTTGAAGAGTTTCTGTATAGTAATTTCTGAAAAGCTAATAAAGGTATTGTTACAGATATTGCAATTAATCCGAGTTTTATGATCAAAGGGGATGAGAGTAAGAAACTGTTTATTAAGTGACATAAAGATCCTAGCCATGCCAGCACAATAAATAACAAGCAGTACCCTGTAAAATGTTTTTGCTTGTAGTTTTTGTATGTCTGAGGTAACCAATATACAAAGCATATTGAGACTGAGATGATAGTTGTAATCATATATATAGCATTAGGCTTATATCGAATTGCTAATATTGCAATTGTAATAAGCATAACAAAAATTAAATTAATTACTTCGGGCATTCTTTTATTGTTAAAAGATATCTGTAATTGTTGTACTGTGATTCCAATTAGATAGCCTATAGAGATAACAAGTAACCTCCAATCGAGATTTAAGTCTACTATTTGTACAATGCAGCAAAGAGTGAATATGAGCATGCTAAACTGAGTAAGCATACTTATATTATCTAGAGATTTCTTATTTTTTGCATTGTAAATGATTTGAGGAACAAACTGTATTAAATATATTATAAGCGATATGTTTAAGATTAATTCGCTAAGCTCTTGAGTGTTGGTTGATAGTTCCATATAAAAGTAATAAATAATCAAATTCTAAAGTTAATAATATTCTATTTAATTATATGTTTGTAATTGATTAAAATCCACCTGTTTAGATAAGTACTATGTTTATTGTGAAGATAGTTTTTTATAATAGAATTTTTGTATTAAAAGAATAGTTATTGCAGGCAAAATGATTAGTGCATTTGGTGTAAATGTAGGTTCTGATAAAAGCATGAAGCTACTAGCAATATAAAGACTGGTTCCAACCAGTGCTATTAAGACAAAGCTTAAGCAAAAACCATCTGCTCTTTTTTGTTTATAATTCTTATAAATTTGCGGTAGCCAATAGAGTGTATTTATAGTAAATCCAACATATTCTATTAAATTATAGATGTTGTCATTATCCGATCCCATAGCAAGTAGTGCAATTGCAAATAGAATGATAAAGCTAAAGTTAATTATCTCTGGCAATTTTTTGCAAAAAATGGATATTTGTAATTGTTGTATAGACACTCCTATAAGGTAGATTATAGCAACACTAGCATATTGCCACTCATATCCAAAGCTAATAGTTTGGATAATATCACATAGTACAGTGATAAATATTCCAAGTTGTGTCAACATGCTAATGTTAGATAAAGAGTTTTTGTTTCTTACATTGTGAATGATTTGGGGTATGAACTGGATGCAATAAAGCAAAATGGAAATATTGAAAATAAGTTCTCCAAAAAATGGATTGTTCATTATTCCTACTCCAGTTTGAATACTACATAATTTTATAGTAGCACTTATTTATTTTTTAATAAATAACTATGCTTATATTGAGATACTTATTTAAACAGATATAAGTATTTACCATAACCCTCTCTCTTCATCTCATCTTTAGGGATAAATCTTAAGGCTGCAGAATTCATACAATATCTTTTACCAGTAGGTTGCGGACCATCATCAAAAACATGACCTAAATGAGATCCTCCATACTTAGATAGGACCTCTGTTCTATTCATAAACCAACTATTATCATTCTTCGTTTTTATGAATGAGTTATTTATGGGTTTTGTGAAGCTTGGCCACCCAGTTCCAGAGTTATATTTGTCTGTTGAGCTAAATAGAGGTTCGCCAGAAACAACATCTACGTATATACCTTGTTTATGATTGTTCCAGTATTTGTTATCAAATGCTCTTTCAGTGCCACCTTTTTGTGTCACATAGTATTGTTGTTTACTTAGATTAGCTAAGGCTTTTTGTTTATCAAAGTTTTGCCAATTAGGTGTATCTGCAAAGCTAACTAATGGAATAATCATAAAAATGATTGATAGTATTCTGTTCATAAAAGTTCTCCTCTTAGCTATATACTTTAGATTATATATATTTTTATAGTTGATAACATTAATTGCAATTTAAACTCTAGATTAAAAAAATAAATATTTGTATGATTATTTGTGTATGAACTACAATTTTTAGAGGTATATAAAATGTATAATTTTTATAAATTATTAGGTGTCAGTGTGTTTACGTTTTTGTTAGCGGATTGTTCACTTCTGCCTGGGAAGAAGCCTTATGATCGTGGCCATGATTTTGAGTTGATTGTGCATATGAAAGATGTTAAAACTCAAAAAGAAGTGGGCACGGTTACAATATCTCCTTACATTCATGATGGTAAGCAAGAGGGTATGCTGATTACCCCTTATTTATATAATCTGCCAGCATCAAGTGTACACGGGATGCATATCCATATTAATCCTAGTTGTGATAATGGTGGTATGGCTGCAGGAGGGCATTGGGATCCTGATAATACTGGTAAACATCTTGGTCCTTATAATGACAATGGACATAAAGGGGATTTACCAGAATTGGTTGTAAATGCAGATGGTACAGCGACTGAGCCTGTGGTAGCGCCAAGACTAGATTCTTTAGAAGAACTAGAGGGTCATAGTTTGATGATTCATGAAGGTGGAGATAATTATTCAGATACTCCAAAACCTCTAGGTGGTGGAGGTGCTAGGATGTGGTGCGGAGTTATTACGGATTAGGCTATGAGTTATGAGGTTATAGCTAGATTAAGCTTTTTTCTGTTGATTCTTTTTGGGATTTCTATTTGGGAGATTGTCGCTCCCATGCGCAAGCTAAAGATTTCTAAAGCCTCTCGTTGGTATAATAATCTACTGCTAGTATTTTTGGATACTTTAATATTAAGAATCTTATTTCCTACAGCTGCTGTTGGAGTAGCGATATTTTGTCAGCAATATAATTTAGGGTTATTGAATCTTTTTGATATGCCTGTTTGGTTTAAGATTGTAGTAGCTTTTTTAGCTCTAGATTTTACGATATATCTTCAACATGTTCTATTTCACTATTTACCATTGTTGTGGAGATTTCATAAAGTTCATCATCTTGATTTAGATTATGATGTCACTACAGGGCTACGTTTTCATCCTGTTGAGATAGTTTTGTCAATGTTAATAAAATTTATGGCGATACTTCTTATAGGAGCACCTGTGTTAGCAGTTATCATTTTTGAAATTGTTCTAAATGGTACTTCGTTGTTTAATCATGGCAATATTCGCTTACCAAAATCGTTTGATAAATTGTTGAGATTGTTTATGGTAACACCAGACACCCATAGGGTACATCACTCTACAATACCATCTGAAACAAACTCTAACTTTGGATTTAATCTAATTTGGTGGGATAAGATCATGGGCACTTATATCGCTCAACCTAAGAAAGGGCATATTCAAATGGATATAGGGTTAAGTAATTATAGAGATTCTAAAGTTACTCAACCTCTTTTAAGTATGCTTAAAATACCTTTTTCAAAAAAATAGGTTCTTTAATTATCTTTGTACTCTTTCTTTTTGAGATAAAAAAGTACACACAACAAGGGATAATCATCACTGGAGCACCAAAATAAAAAGCACTTTTATCTTAAAGTGCTAATAAGTAGAGGTAGTCATTCTATCTGAATTCTACAAGATTTGTAGAAATAGGTCTACTTAGAAGATCAATTAAAATTTACACCATGTGAGAACTTGAATTAATACTACTTTTATTTGATAATGTTAGTTAGCTAATGAATACCATAAATATAGGGGTTGAAATGTCTAATATAAATGAAGTTGGTAAGATTTATGAGCGTCCTTGGGGCACTTATCAAACGATAAATTTTACAGATAAAAGTCAAACTAAAATAATCACTGTAAAGCCAAAAGGACAGCTTTCACTACAAAAGCACTTTAAAAGAGCGGAGCATTGGGTCGTTGTGACAGGTAAGCCTACTATAACAGTCGATAAAAGCGTAAGAGAGTGTGGTGTTGGAGAACATGTTTTTATTCCTAAAGAAGCAGTTCATAGGTTAGAAAATTTCACAGATAGTGATATTCAAATAATCGAGGTACAAGTGGGTGACTACCTTGGTGAAGATGATATTGTTCGTTTAGAAGATATCTATAAACGTGATTAATTCTTAAAAATTGTTCTAAAAAGTTTACCTATCATCTCCCTATCATCTAAAATACTCTTATAAAGATTTTTGAATAGTTGGAGAAATAATGTCTATAAAATCAAAAGCAGCCGTTGCATATAAAGCTGGAGAACCTCTCTCAGTTGAAATAGTAAATGTTGCGTTACCAAAAGATGATGAAGTTTTAGTAGAAATAAAAGCTACTGGAATTTGCCATACTGATGCTTTTACATTATCTGGAGCAGATCCAGAAGGGCTTTTTCCTGCTATATTAGGACATGAAGGTGCTGGTGAGGTTGTAGCAGTTGGTAAAAATGTAACCTCTGTTAAACCCGGCGACCATGTCATTGCACTTTATACGCCAGAGTGCAGGGAATGTAATTTTTGTCTAAATCCAAAAACTAACTTGTGTCAATCAATAAGAGAAACTCAAGGTAAGGGTCTAATGCCCGACGGTAGCTCTCGATTTACAACACAAGACGGTAGAGAGATTTTCCATTATATGGGTTGCTCAACTTTTTCAAACTATACTGTCTTACCTGAGATAGCGGTTGCTAAAATTCGTAAGGATGCACCATTGGATAAGGTTTGTTATATTGGTTGTGGTGTGACAACTGGAGTCGGTGCAGTTGTTAAGACGGCTAATGTTGAAGCCGGTGCAAGCGTTGTTGTATTTGGTCTAGGCGGGATTGGATTGAATGTGATTCAAGGAGCTAAACTGGTTGGAGCAGGGCAAATTGTTGGTGTAGATATTAATAATGATAAAAAAGAATTGGCTGAAAAATATGGTATGACAGACTTTGTTAATCCAAATGAGATTGATGAAGATTTGGTGCAACACCTTATTAGATTGACTGGTGGTGGTGCTGATTATAGTTTTGAGTGTATTGGTAACACTGAAGTAATGCGCCAAGCTCTTGAATGTGCTCACAAAGGCTGGGGTGAAAGTATAATTATAGGTGTTGCTGGATCTGGACAAGAGATTTCTACTCGACCATTCCAGCTTGTGACAGGCCGTACTTGGAAAGGCTCAGCTTTTGGTGGTATGCGTGGTAGAACAGATGTACCAATGATTGTTGACTGGTATATGGATGGTCGTATTGATATTGACAACCTTATTACTTCAAATATTAAAATAGAAGATATTAATAAAGGTTTTGAAGAAATGCATAATAATATAAGAACAGTAGTTACTTTTTAGATTATTTATATATTTAGTTGCTTTGACCAATCTCGCAAATGCTAGAATTTCTTGGCTTATCAGTAAGTTAATTGCTCAGGTACTACTTTAGGTATAGTAGGCTATATTTGTAAGTTAGAGAAATATTTAGGTTAATTCATTATCAATATTGATAATGAATTTATTAAGTAAGGAATTATAGGATAAGAAGAACTTAGAGAAAAAATTATTTATTGTTATAAACTTTGATAGCTTTGTCTAGAAGTTCTAGAGCTCTTTTAAGAGCCTTTTCTTCTAAGATGTATGCAATTCTTATTTCGTCTTTACCAAGACCTTTAGTCGCATAGAAATCTGCAGCAGGAGAGACCATAACAGTCTCTTTATTATCATCAAAGTCTGTTAATAACCATAATGCAAACTTCTCAGCGTCATCAATAGGTAGTTTTGCAATTACATAAAAAGCACCTGTAGGCTTTTCACAAACTACATTATCCATTTTTGAAAGAGCTTCAAAAGTGATGTCTCTTCTTTTTTGGTATTCTGTATTTACTTCTTTTAAGTAATCTTCTGATACTTCATAAAGAGCAGCTGAACCTATTTGTTCAAGAGTTGGTACACATAGTCTAGTTTGGCATAGTTTTGTAACTTCTTTGATGAAGTCTTTGTTTTTTGTACAAAGAGAGCCGATTCTAGCACCACAGGCGCTATATCTCTTAGATACAGAGTCAACGATGATTACGCGATCTTCAACACCTTTGATATTGCCAAAAGATGTACAAGTAAGGCCATCATAAGTGAACTCTCTATAAACTTCGTCACTTATTATAAATAAGTCTTTTTCTTTAGCTACTTCTGCTAGTGTTTCTAACTCTTCTTTAGAGTATACAACACCAGTAGGGTTGCCAGGGTTAGAGATCATAATAGCACGAGTTTTGTCAGTTACACATGCAAGTATTTCTTCTTTTGAAGGTAAATGAAAGCCTTCCTCAGCTTTTGTTGTGATTGGCTTAATTGCTACGTCAACAGCAGTTGTAAAACCGTTATAGTTTGTATAAAAAGGTTCTGGTACAAGTATTTCATCACCAGCGTTACAAATTGCAATAGCAGCAAATATCAGAGCCTCTGAACCACCGTTTGTGATAAGGATTTCATCTTCAGTGAAGTCCATGTCAAATCTTTTGTAGTATTTTGATATAGCCTTGATTAAGCTAGGCTCGCCATTAGCTACTGAGTATGCGATAGTCTCTTCATCAAAAGCTCTGATAGCATCCATAAACTCACTAGGAGTTTTGATATCAGGTTGGCCTATATTTAGGTGATAAACCTTTTTGCCTTGTTTTTGAGCAGCTATGGAATATGGCACTAACTTACGTACAGGAGAGGCTTGCATAGCCTTAACTCTTCTTGATAATTGCATTTAGTAAATCCTTTTTGTTTGATATTGGTTTAAGATATACAAGTTGATTATAATATATTTTCAAAGCTTAAAAAATTATAAATTAGTAAAAATAAGCTAATTATTCAACCTTTTCACTTATTGTTGATTTTACATCAAGTTTAACTTGTTTACCGGAACTATTTGTTGCTTTGATTTCATAAGCGCCGTCATCATACTCTATTTTTGATATTCCATGATATCCTTCACTTTCTAATCTTTTGAGTATACTTATCAAGGTGTTAATATCATTGCTTGACAAAGAATCTGAATTTTTCTCAGATGAACTACCCTTAACTATTTCATGAAAGTCATGTACATCATCTATATCTCCTATTACATTGATGAGACCTGCATAAGATATAGATATGCTACTAAGGATTGCTAGACAGTAAATAGTTATTTTTGTTTTCATACCTTTACCAAAAGAATCTAATACTACTTCGATACTAAATGTTTAAATACAGTCTTGCAAGTGGTTTGATATTAATCGATTTAGAATTCTTACAAAAGCATATATAATAATTAAGTTACAATATTTCGAGTGATATTAGTATGCTACAACATCTGGCTATTAAAAATTTTGCGATCATAAAATCTACAGAAATTGACTTTAGAGAAGGTATGACTGTCCTGACTGGAGAAACAGGGGCTGGTAAGTCGATTTTGCTTGATGCTTTGAGCTTTGTGCTTGGTGCAAGGTTAGAAAAAACTTTTTTACAAGATGGTAATGTAACCGAAGTTTCGGCAACATTCTGTATCAAAGATAATAAAAAGGCAAAAAAACTTTTAGATGAGCTTTTTATTGATTATGAAAATGATGAGTGTACATTTCGGCGAGTAGTTAATAAATCTAAACAGAGTCGCTTATTTATAAATGGTAGTGTTGCCAAATCTACTGATGTCAAAAAAATCTCAGATAAGCTTATAAACATTTATAGTCAAAACTCTCATCAGGATTTGCTTGATCCCAAGTCACAACTAAGTTTACTAGATAGTTTCGCAAATAATGATGATATATTGAGAAAAGTTTCAACGGTGTTTTATCAACTTCAAAAAGTAAATTCTGAGATATCAGAACTTCAGGGGTATGTTGATGGACAAAATAGCCAAAGAGAATTATTGGAGTATAAGCTTGATGAGCTTGTAGCTCTAGAGCTTGAAGAAAATGAGTTCGAAGAGCTATCTAAGCATCAAAAGAATCTCTCGAGTGTTGACGATATTGGCTATAGTCTTAATCATATTTCTAATTTGATGTATGATGCAGATACTAATATTATAGCAATGCTAACAGAACTTGAAAAAGAAGTGTTAAAGTTAGATCAAACATCCTTCAAAAGTCTTCAGGAGCTGATTTCTCAAACTAAGGTGTATGCTCAAGAAAGTTATGATGAAGCACAAAATAGACTAGAATCCTTGGAGCAAGATCCAGAAGCACTATCAAGAGTCGAGCAGAGAATGGGTGAGATATATGATTTTGCACGTAAACATAAAGTTGAGCCAAACTATATGTATCAGTATATCCAAGATCTTCATGGTGAGCTAGAGAGTTTTAGTCAAGACGGTGAAAGGTTGGCTCAACTAAATGAACAAAAGCAAAAGCTTGAGCAAAAATATGATAGCTATGCACAAGAGCTAAGCCAAGCACGCCAAGCCACAGCAAAAGAATTTTCTAAACAAGTTGAGAAAAATATTCGCTCCCTAAATATACCGAAAGGTAGCTTTGTTGCGCAGATTTTATCATCTCAGAATAAGACATCTAAAGGTATAGATGAGTGTCAATTTATGATTAACTTTAATCTAGGTGAACAGCTTGCACCAGTTAGAAAGGTTGCTTCGGGTGGAGAGCTAAGTAGAATAGGGTTATCAATACAAGCAGTGTCGGCTGCTAAGAGGTCTTATCCAACTTTAGTATTTGATGAGGTTGATGTGGGGATATCTGGTGCCACTGCAGAGATTGTTGGTAAGTTACTCAAGAAGCTCTCAGAGAGACTGCAGGTGTTGTGTATAACACACCAGCCACAGGTGGCAGCTCAAGGTCATACACATTTGCATGTTACTAAGAAATATCTCAAAGATACTACAGAATCAAAAATTATCGAACTAAATCAGCAACAACGTATTGAAGAAATAGCTAAGATAGTAGGGGGAGTAGATATTTCAGAAAATACTCTATCACATGCTAGAGAGCTTTTGGGGCTAATATAATAAATTAAAAACTCTATCTATTTTATTGTGGGCATAATGGTGTTGGTAGCTGGTTAGCTTGGAAGCCTAAGCTAGTGCATTCCCAAGTCATAGACTGGGCAGCAGTGTTGTAATATGGTGTAAGGGTAATGCTACCGCTGACAGGGGCTGTGAAGTCAATGATTATAGAGCTACTTGAAACAGCAGTTGTGTAGCTTAGAGAAGCTGACGATTCTGATGGAAGCCTTTTGCTATTAAAACTAGCATTAGCACCGCTACCGGTAGAGTTGATGTTAGTCATATCTCCAGAATGCATTACTATTTCGGCTATATCCATTTTGGTTGAGCCTATGGCTGTTACAGCAGCCCCAACTTTTGAACGAATTACATAGTTTGAATATATTGGAAAAGCTACAGCAGCCAAGATTGCAATAATTGCAATCACAACCATCAGCTCAACCAAAGAAAATCCTTTTTGAAATTTAAGCATATTATACAAAAAAAGTTAGCCATTATATCAAGTATAAACTAAATATTTTTCTTTGTGGAGATAAACCACAAATAAATTAATTGGATAAAGTAAAAGAATAAAGTATAAAGAAGAATATAAGAGAGAAATTATGCACCAGTACAAGGACTTGGTAGTAAAGACTGCGCAATCTCAGCTTGTGTAGCTGTGCCACCTAGTACAGGAGAGTTCGCATTAACCGCAGAACCACTTGCAGATATTGCAGAAGTGTTTGATACACAATTCCAAGTTACAGAGCCACCGTTATCAGTTGGAGAAAGTATAACACTTCCTGATACTGGGCTTGTAAATGTAAGTGTAATATCACCAGCAGCGTTAACACCAGTACCATAAGCCATACCAGATTTTTCCTCACCAACATAAGTAAGGTTTGAATTACCGCTAACACTGTTTGCTAAGTTCTCAGCTACTTGGGCTTTAAGACCACCAACTGATGCTAATGCTGTACCTATCTTAGCACGAGTAGTGTAGTTAGAGTACATAGGGATAGCAACTGCAGCCAAGATTGCGATAATTGCGACCACAACCATTAACTCAACAAGTGAGAAACCTTTTTGCATTTTCTTTTTCATAATTTGTTTTCCTTTTAGTTTTTGTTTAAATTTTAACAATCCAGCAAATTAAACCTAATTAACTGTAAGCTATATTATATTCTTTAGATTATAGTTATGCAAGTATTTTCATTATTATTGCTATTAATTTAATATTCCAAAATTTAATTTTAACTAAACTAATGATTTTCATTATCACTTAGTAGCAATTGTCGTAATATTTAACTTGATAGTCTAGGTTTTATACAGCAATATGCGATTTATTGTGTAACCTAACAAAATATGTTAGCGATATGATATTCTGCTATAATTAAAAGTTCTAATGAATATTTATTGTTGAGCGCTTATGCTTAAAGATGTACTAAAAACTAATTTCCAAAGTTTAAAAGAAACTTTCAAAAGACCGAAACAACATAACTATCATCTACCCAATTATTTACAGCTCAGATACTTATTTGTACCTATATTAATCTTAGTGGTCTTTGCATTCTACAACTTGGATACCCCTGTTGAAAATTATATTAAGCATTCTATGCCAAAGGCTATTGACACCGCTTTTAGGCATATTACTGATGTAGGTAAGGCTGAATATATCTTGATAATATGTGGCCTGATAGTTTTAGTAAGACTATTTACCAATATTGATAAGCTTTCTAAGAGTACTAAAATTGCTTTTAATAAGATTTGTATATATTCAGGGTTTATTTTAGCAACTGTAGCGATTAGCGGTATTGTGGGGCAAGTGCTTAAAGTTATAATTGGTAGAGCTAGACCAAAATTTTTCTTGGAGTATGGGTCACATTATTTCCAGCACTTTCATGCACCAGGTTATGATTTTGCGAGTATGCCTTCGGGGCATTCAATCACTGTTGGGGCTATGTTTATAGCGTTTTTTTATATTTTTCCAAAATTCAGATATTTATGGTACGTACTTATAGTTGTGTTTGCAGGTAGTAGAATTATAGTTGGTTCTCATTACCCAAGTGACGTGATCTTTGGAGTGGCTTTAGGCTGTTACTGTACTGCATATATATACTACTGGATGTTAAATAGAGATCTATTTCCCAACAAATTGTGATAGTTGATTTTGGTTAACTATATGTTAATTTAAGTTTATAAAAAGATTTCTAAAAAAGCTCCAAAGATTCTGATAAATTTGGTATCATATTGCATATCATTTTTATTCATTAAGCTAAGTAATCAAAAAAATGACTTTAATCGATGGCAAAAAGCTTTCTATAGATCTAAAAGAGAGATTAGCAGAGCAACTTCAAGAGTATAAAGATCAAACAGGTATAGTTCCCAAATTAGTCGCAATAATAGTAGGTGATGATCCTGCAAGTAAGACTTATGTGGGCTCAAAAGAAAAAGCTTGTAAAAAAGTTGGGATAAATTCTGAAGTTATAACACTTCCTGATGCGATAACTGAGCAAGAGTTACTTGAGCTTATAGACAAACTCAACAATGACTCTAGCGTGCATGCAATTTTGGTACAGCTTCCGCTACCAACTCATATTAATAAGCAAAAAGTTATTTATGCAATCAAACCAGAAAAAGATGTTGATGGTTTTCATCCGACAAATGTTGGTAGGTTGCAACTTAGAGATAAGAAGTGTCTAGAGTCTTGTACACCCAAGGGAATCTTAACTATGCTCAAAGAATATGGCATACAGACAGAGGGAGCTCATGCTGTTGTTGTAGGAGCTAGTAATATTGTTGGTAAACCTGTTTCTCAATTATTATTAAATGCTAAGGCAACAGTTACAACATGTCATAGATTTACTCAAGATCTTAAATCTCATACTACTAAAGCTGATATACTAGTAGTAGCTGTAGGTAAACCAAACTTTATCACAGCAGATATGGTCAAAGATGGTGCTGTGGTCATAGATGTTGGTATTAACCACGTTGATGGTAAAATAGTTGGTGATGTTGATTTTAAAGCAGTGAAAGATAAAGTTGCGGCAATCACTCCAGTACCAGGTGGTGTTGGTCCTATGACTATTACAGAGCTTCTTTATAACACTTTTCAATGTGCTCAGGAATTAAACAGGTAGTTTATTGATTTGATTTTGTCATGGGTAGTCATACCCGCGTAGGCGGGTATCTCTATACTAATGGGTTAAATTGAAAAGATTCCCGCCTACGCGGGAATGACTGGTGTCTTTAGTCACTTGTGGATTCTGGAGGTTCTGGAAGGATGGGATCTCTTGGTTGGAAGTTGGATGTGAAAAAATTACAGATTAAGTCTGGAATGATGTACTTTTTAGGATTTTGGGACTAAGGTTTGGTATGACTAATTTATATATAAAGGGAATAACATGGCAGGCTTAAAATATGAAGATGCTGGTGTAAATATCGAAGCTGGGAATCAAGCTGTAGATAGAATGAAAAATCATGTGAAAAAAACATTCACAAAAGATGTCTTAACTGGTTTAGGAAGTTTTGGATCACTTTATTCACTAAAGAGTGTCATAAATAACTATGATGATCCAGTGCTAGTCCAATCAATTGATGGTGTTGGTACAAAAACAAAAGTTGCTGTTATGTGTGGCAAGTTTGAGAATCTTGGTTATGATCTTTTCTCAGCAGCGACAAATGATATTGTTGTAATGGGCGCTAAACCAATCACTTTTTTAGATTATGTTGCTCACGATAAGCTTGATCCTGTTATTATGGAAGAGCTTGTCAAAGGTATGTCAAAAGCATGTGCTGAATGTGGAGTATCTCTGGTAGGTGGTGAAACTGCTGAGATGCCAGGGGTGTATCAATCGGGTGAGATTGACATGGTAGGTGTCGTCACAGGTATCGTTGATAAGAATAAAGTCATCAATGGCGAGAATATCAAAGAAGGCGATGTGGTATTTGGTCTTAGTTCATCAGGTCTGCATACGAACGGATATTCATTCGCGCGCAAATTATTCTTTGATGTCGCTGGTAACAAACATACTGATACATATCCAGAGCTAGATGGCAAAACTATTGGCGATGTATTGCTAGAGCCACATATTAACTATACTAATATTATCCATGACTTCTTAGATAATGGTGTTGATATCAAAGGTATTGCACATATTACAGGAGGTGGTTTTATAGAGAATATTCCAAGAGTGCTACCACAAGGATTAGGTGCTGAGATTGTTAAAGATAGCTTTGAAACTCCTGCTATCTTTAGAGTTATGCAAAGAATTGGCGATATTAGTGAGTTTGAAATGTATCGCTCATTTAATATGGGTATAGGTATGACTATAGTAGCTAGCCAAGATCAATTTGATAAGATGAAAGAGTTAGCCAGAAAGCATACAAATACCAAACTATATCAAATAGGTAAGATTACAAATACAGGCAAGGTGGAAATTATCTAATGATTGATAAGCAAATCATCATCAATAATATACAAAATGTTTTAAAATCAACTGATCTTAACATCAAAGATAAATACACTGGTAAAGTTAGAGATATGTACTTTACTGATGATAAAAGTATTTTGATATCAACTGATAGACAGTCAGCTTTTGATAGGTCGTTAGGGTTTATTCCATTTAAGGGTCAGATTCTTGCTCAATCATCAGTTTGGTGGTTTAAAGAAACTGCTCATATTGTCAAAAATCATTTTATAGCTTCTCCAGATGCAAATGTCGTAATAGCAAGAAAAGCAAAGGTGTTGCCAATTGAGTTTGTAGTTAGAGGCTATATAACTGGCTCAACTTCGACATCATTGTGGACTCATTACAAAAAAGGTAGTCGTGACTATTGTGGTAATATTTTCCCAGAGGGTTTGAAAAAGAATCAAAAGCTACCACAAAACATTTTAACACCTACAACAAAAGAACAAGACCATGATAGACCAATTTCTGCTGAAGATATCGTCAAAGAGGGTTGGTTAACTCAAGAGCAATGGGATTTTGCTTCACAAAAAGCCTTAGAGTTATTTGAATTTGGTCAGCAGAAAGCTTTAGAACATGGTTTGATATTAGCCGATACAAAGTATGAGTTTGGAGTTGATGAAAAGACTGGTGAAATTATTCTGATAGATGAGATTCATACACCTGATAGCTCAAGGTTTTGGCTAAAAGATAGCTATGCTGAGAGATTTGAAAATGGTGAAGAGCCAGAGAATATTGATAAAGAATTCTTTAGATTATGGTTTGCAAAAAACTGCGATCCATATAATGATGATGTCTTACCTCAAGCGCCTCAAGAGTTGGTTGTAGAGCTATCACAAAAATATATAACACTTTTTGAGATGATAACTGGTCAAAAGTTTGAAGTACCTGTGGATATCAAAAATATCAGTCAAAGAATTGCAAAGAATGTTGCAAATTATTTAAATACGGAGAGTCAAGTGAATATTCTTTTAGTAGGTTCAGGAAGTAGAGAACATGCAATAGCTGAGGCGGTTAAAAGAAGTGCTATTAAGAATAACCTCTTTTGTATAAGTACAGCAGTAAATCCTGGTATTGATAGAATAGCTCAGGGATATAAGGTTGGTGATATTTGTAACTGTGAAGAAGTTCTTGAATACGCTAAGGTAGAGAATATTGATATAGCTATTATTGGTCCAGAGGCGCCGCTTGAAGTTGGTCTTGCTGATACTCTTAAAGCAAATGGTATAGGTGTGGTTGGCCCAACTAAGAAGCTTGCTCAACTTGAAACATCAAAAGGTTTCACAAGAGATCTAATCCGTGACTATGATATAGGAGCAAATCCTTTCTTTAAGAAGTTTAATTCAATGGATGGTGTTGCTGAGACTCTTAAAAAATATGAAAATCAGTTTGTAATCAAAGCTGATGGTCTATGCGGTGGTAAGGGTGTGCTTGTATGGGGGGATCATTTACATACAATGAGTGATGCTCTTAAGCATTGTCAGTCATTGATAGACGCAGGTAAGGAATTTGTGATTGAAGAGAAGCTCGTTGGTCAAGAATTCTCTTTGATATCTTTCACTGATGGAGAGCATTTTATTCATATGCCAGCTGTACAAGATCACAAACGTGCACATGAAGACGATAAAGGCCCAAATACTGGTGGTATGGGTACTTATTCAGATGCTAATCATAGCTTACCATTTTTATCAGACTCTGATATAGCTAGAGCAAAAGAGATAAATGAAAAAGTTGCAAAAGCCTTGAGTGACAAGTTCGGCGAACCTTATCAGGGTATTCTGTATGGTGGTTTTATGGCTACCAAAGATGACACAAAAGTTATTGAGTATAATGCTAGATTTGGCGATCCAGAGGCTATGAATTTGCTAACTTTACTTGAAACAGATTTTGTTGAGATAGTGCAAGCAATAACTTACGGTACTCTTGATAAGGTAAGAGCTGAATTTAAAAATCAAGCTAGTGTATGTAAATATCTAGTACCATTAGGATATCCAAATCAGTCAGTCAAGAATTTTGAAATAGATATTTCAAAATGTCCTGATGATGTCGAAATATTCTTAGGAGCTGTGGATTTTAGAGATGGCAAGTTAATTGGTACAGGTTCTAGAGCAATTGCAGTATTAGGTCTAGGTGATACAATAGCTGAAGCTGAGCAAAAAGCTGAAAACGCAGTCAAAAACATTTATGGTAAGCTATTTCACCGTCCTGATATAGGTACCAAAGAGCTTATTAATAAGCGTATTAAGCATATGAATTTATTGCGTGGTAATAAGTATCAGGAGCTATAGAAGTGTCTAGGCTAAAACTTGTTGTATTGGGTTCTACGCGTGGGACTAATATGCAGGCTATAATAGATGCTATAGCCGATAAGCAAATAGATGCTGATATAAGTTTGGTCATTTCTAATAAGCAAGATTCTTATATTTTACAAAGAGCAAAAGATCGAAATATAGCTAATAAATTCATAGCTTCAAAAGGTCTATCAAGAGAGGCTTATGATAAGCTTCTTGTCGAAGAAATCCAGAAATATAATCCAGATTTGATTTTACTAATTGGTTTTATGCGTATTTTAAGTCCAGTCTTTATAAAGGCTTTTGAGGGTAAAATTCTAAATATTCATCCATCACTATTACCAAAGCATGCAGGATTAATGGATTTGGCAGTGCATCAGTCAGTTATTGACGCTGGAGATAGTGTATCTGGATGTACTATCCATCAAGTAAGTGAAGAGGTTGATGGTGGTGATATGGTTTTGCAGTTGAAATGTGATGTAAGAAAAGATGATATTGCTGAAAGCTTAAAAGAAAAAGTACAAGCTCTCGAGAGTAAAGCTTGGATAGAAGTTATTAAAAATTGGAAGCAAATAATTCAGTAGTGTCATTCTACGACTTGATCGTAGAATCTAAGTAAGGTTTTGAGCATCATTATAAATGGATCCTATGGTCAAGCCATAAGATGACATATAAGGGAGAAAAAGAGATGAGTATAGATGTTGGTGTAATCATGGGCTCTAAATCTGATTGGAGCACAATGAAAGAGTGTTGTGATATTTTAGAGAATCTAGGCATTAGCTATGAATGTGAGGTTGTTTCAGCTCATAGAACTCCTGACAAAATGTTTGATTATGCTGAGACAGCCAAGTCTAGAGGTCTAAAAGTCATAATTGCAGGTGCTGGTGGTGCAGCCCATCTACCTGGTATGGTTGCTGCAAAAACAGACCTGCCAGTCTTAGGTGTACCTGTGAAGTCTAGCACATTAAGTGGCAAAGATAGTTTATTATCTATTGTACAAATGCCAGCGGGTATTCCGGTTGCTACTTTTGCAATTGGTGTGGCAGGGGCTAAAAATGCCGCTCTTTTTGCTGCAAGTATTTTGCAACTTGTAGATTCTAAAGTAGGTCAGGCTCTTGCTAAGTTTAGAGCAGATCAAACTCAATCAGTACTAGATAATCCTAATCCGAGGGAACAGTAATATGAAAATAGGTATTATTGGAGCAGGTCAACTTGCAAGAATGCTAAGTATAGCAGGTACGCCTTTGGGTCTGGAGTTTCACTGTCTTGGTAAAACAGATGATTGCGCCGAAGAGGTTGTAAAAAGTGTTACAGATATTGACTTAGAACAAGTTAATGATGTTGTTGTATGGGCAAAACAGTTTGATGTGATAACTTTTGAGAATGAAAATATATCTCACGAGCTTATTAAAGCAATTAACCATGAGGTGAATGTATATCCATCTGCGAAAGCCATTGCTATCTCTCAAGATAGATTACTTGAGAAATCTTTTATGCAAGATCATGGTATAGCTACTGCTAAATTTGTAAATATTGATAGTCTAAATAAGCTTGAAAAAGCTGTACTAGATTATGGGCTACCGGCTATAATCAAAACACGTAGATTTGGCTATGATGGTAAAGGTCAATTTATGCTAAAATCTCAAGAAGATGTATCAAAAGCTTGGGATGCTCTTAAAGATGCTCCAGATGGTCTTATTTATGAGGCTTTTGTTGATTTTGATTATGAAGTCTCACAAATTTGTACCGCTGATATTAAAGGCAATATAGCTTTTTATCCATTGGCTAAAAATACTCATAGACAAGGTATTATAGTTGAGTCAGAAGCGCCTTTTGAAAATCAGGTTTTAGCTGAAAAAGCACAACAGATAGCTAAAACCTTAGTCAAAGAGTTTGCCTATGTTGGTACTTTAGCTATAGAATTCTTTGTCAAAGGTGATGAGTTAATAGTCAATGAGATAGCTCCTAGAGTGCATAATAGTGGACACTGGAGTATTGATGGCTCAATTACTTCACAGTTTGAAAATCATGTTAGAGCTATCGCAGGTTTGATCTTGGGAGATACAACAAGTCGTAAAACTGTGATGTTGAACTGTATTGGTGGTATGCCAGCTACAAAAGATTTAGCAGCACTTGATAGAGTTAAGATTCATAGCTATAACAAGAAGCCGCGTAAGGGCAGAAAAGTAGGGCATCTAAATCTTAATTTAAATGATGAAACCGATGCTTATCAGTTATTACAAGCTAAAAAGCTTATAGAACTTTCTCAAGAGCTTTAATTTAAGATAAAAGCATTTTTTATCCAGTTAATATTTTCTTTATTAATTGCTATTAAATCAAATCTACATTCGTAGTTTTCAAGCTTAGGATTCTTTTGTAAGAAAATATTTGCTGAATTAATAATTTTTTGCTGTTTACTGTAAGTTAGCATTTCTTCTGCTTTAGCAAATTTTGTTTTGCTACGATATTTTACTTCGATAAATACAAGAGTGCTTTGCTCTAAAGCAATAATATCAATTTCACCATAAGGCAAGGCTTTAAAATTTTGAGCTAGAATTTCTAGATTTTTAGCTTGTAAGAATTTAGAGGCTTGTTCTTCAGCTTTATTACCTATTTCAATTGCTTTCATGTTTTATAACTGTGGTATATATTGTAGGAATAAATGTTGCTGGTAGATTAAGATCTATAACCACATTTAGCTTTGTTACTTTAATTAATTCCACTATGTCGAAGCAAGGCTTCTTCATTTGGTTTACGCCCCATAAATGCTACAAAGTTATCCATAGCATCACGTGAAGAGCCCTTTGAAATTATGTTTTCTAACAAGTCATTACCAACTTCATTACTAAGGATTCCTTCATTTTCAAAACGTGAAAACACATCTGAAGAAAGTATTTCAGCCCATTTGTAGCTATAGTATCCAGCAGCATAGCCTCCAGCAAAAATATGCGAAAATCCATTTTGGAATCTATTGTAGCTAGGAGTTTTAAGTAAGCTGACTTTTTCTCTAATGCTATCTAATTCATCTTGAACTTTAGCTACCGTAATTAATTTTTTGTAGTGGATATTCATATCAAATATAGCAAACTCAAGCTGTCTAACCATCATTAATGCAGACTGAAAATGTCTCGTGCCTACAAGTTTATCAATTTGTTTGTCACTGAGGGCTTTATCATCACGTGACCCAGATATAAGTGCTAGTCCTTCTTCGCACCAGCAGAAATTCTCCATGAATTGGCTAGGTAATTCCACAGCGTCCCATTCAACTCCATTGGTTCCAGAAATTGAAGCAACAGTTACACGTGATAAGATATGATGAAGAGCATGACCAAACTCGTGAAATAATGTTACAACATCATTATGCGTTAGGTTTGCACCATCTTTTGATGGTGGTAAGAAGTTGCAATTAACATAAGCTACAGGTTTTTGAGCTAAGCCATTCGGCTGGATAAACGCTGTGCGTGAGCCATCCATCCATGCGCCACCACGTTTATTATCACGAGCAAAAAAATCACAAATTATACTGCCAATATATTCTCCATCCTTGAAAAAATCAAAAGTCTGTTGTTCATCTATATACTTTGTATAGCTTGAATTTTCTTTTATTTCTAAGTTATAGATTTTATTAAGTATCTTGAATAGTCCTTCTAAAACTCTCTCTAATGGGAAATATTCTCTAAGTTCTTCTTCTGTAAAGTCAAATTTAGCTTTTTTGAGTTTTTCAGAATAATATGCTGTATCCCATGGTTGAAGGCCATCTACAAGCCCAGCATCTTCAGCAAATCTGCGCAATTCATTAATTTCTTTTTTTGCTTGAGGCAATGATTTTTCAAGAAGGCTATTAAGTAGTTCAAGTACTTGGGTTGGTGTTTCTGCCATTTTGGTAAATAGAGAGTTCTCTGCATAATTATCAAAACCCAATATTTGCGATTTTTCAGCACGTAGTTTTAGGATTTTTTCAATATTGTCATCATTATTGAAGTTTTTGTTATCTGCCTCTTTTGATGCTCTAGTACAGTATGCTTTATAGAGTTTCTCACGTAATTTGCGATTATCAGCTTGTTGCAACACTGCTAGGTATGTTGGGATATCTATTCCTAATGCATATTTTTCAGAAATATTTTTTTGTTTTGCTTTATTTATTGCTGATTCAATAGTATTTTGGGATAGCCCTTTTAGCTCTTTCTCATCATTTGTGGTGTAGAGCCAGTCCATAGTAGCATCTAATACATTATTCTCAAATTTTGTAGTTAGTTGAGCTAACTCTTGCGAGATCTCTTGCAATCTTTTTCTTTTTGATTCGTCAAGATTTACGCCTGATTGCTCAAATCCGACAATAGCTTTTTTTATAGCTTGTGTTTGTTCAGCATTAAGCTCGTGATTTTGAATTTGTTTATATAAATTGTATAAATCTTTATTTTGTCCAAGCTTGGTATAGTAATCTGTAAGTTTTGTTACAGCGTACTCGTAGCTCTCGCGTAACTCTTTAGAATTGCAAACAGCATTCATGTGAGCAATTGTAGAAAATGCTTGGCTTATTTTCTCATCATCTACTTCTAGTTGTAGGAGAGTTTGCCAGCTAGGATTTTGTTCTTGCAGTGCCTTTTGTAGATTGGTTTCAGCATGTTCAAAAAGATAGTCTATTGCTGGCTTGACTTCATCAGTTTTAAATTCAGTAAGTTTCGGTAAATTAGATTCTTTTAGTATTGAATTCATGGTAGCCTCAAAATAATGTTTAGATATAATATTGATAAGTTATAATTTATATATGTTAGCTATATTATTATAATCAAGGTTTTTTTGCTATGATGACTTTACAAGAAGAAAAAATTCAAGCTCCAGTTTTTTTTAAAGAATATATAAATGGGCGAATTATTCTTAATATTGGTGAATATGATCATCCTTTGATTTTATCCTCTACAGAGATACTAGAATATCAAGATGAAATTAGTGACATAAATAGTATTAACAAGAGTCATCTTGATCTTGTGCTATCAACTGGTCCAGAAATTATCATTATTGGAACAGGCAAAAAACAGTTATTGCCTCCAATAGAAATAATTAATGAGTTAGCAAAAGCGGGTAGAAGTGTTGATTTTATGGCGAGTGATACTGCTTGTAAAACATACAATTTGCTTGTCAATGAGAATCGTAGTGTTAGCTGTATAATCATTTGATAAACAGCTGTTTATTTGGTGCAAATTAATGTTATAATCGATTTTGAGTGTATAACTTGTAAAAGGAGTAATTTGTATGAAAAAAATAATTAAACTTAGTCTATTGTCTTTATCAATCGCCGGTCTTGCTAGTTGTTCGACTGTTGCAGGTGAAAATTCTGCTGCTCAGGATCAAGCACCACAAGCTTCAGATGCTACAGCTGTTCAAGATTCTGCTACTAGTACAGCGCCTACAGCTAAGATAAAGTTAAAGAAAACTAACCAAGATGATATCAAAGCTACTATCTACACTACTTACAATAACAACCCTCAAGGAAGTGTAAGATTGCAATGGCAAGCTCCTGAGGGATCTAAGTGCTATGATACTAGTTTCCCTATCACTAAGTATGCTGAGAAAAATGATAAAACATGGGCAACAGTAGAAATTAAACAGGGTAATAAATATTGTAGCGGTAAATGGACAGCAAATGTTCTGTTTGATAAGCAAGTAATTGCTACTGATTCAATCACTGTATAGTCATTGTAAAAACACACACTATACTCTTTTCTAGAAAGCCTATTCATTATAATTATAAAATCAGATTATTATTAAATAGCAGTTTTTGCTATACTAATTATTTATAAATAATCAAGATAGTAGTTTTATGAAAAAGATTTTAATAGTATCAGTAGTTCTGTCGGCTATATTAGGTCTTAGTTCTTGTGGATCTAGTACTGCAGAGCAAATTCAGCAGCTTCAGCAAACTCAAAAACAATTAAGTGAACAAGCATCTCAGAATCTTGCTAATATTGATAGTCTACAGACTAAAATAGCTAAATATAGATTGCAAGCTGATGATCTGCAAAAAAAATCAGATAAGTTAGGTAGTGATATTGATGATCTGAAGAAAGCGTATAGTAACTTTAGTGATCCAAATAATGATAGTGCAATAGCAGTTAACAAAGAGCTGGTTCAGAAGACTCTTCAAAAAGCTAAAATTGATGAAAAAATAAATGAGTATCGAACTCTTGCAAATGGGTATCAATCTCAGATAAATAATCTAAAAGCTACTTCACAAACTCAGGCTAATCAAGCATCTAAAATATCTCAACAAATAGCGGAACTTAAATCTCATTTAAAATAATGAATTATTTTATTATCTTGAGTTGTTAATCTTCTTTACTTAAAGCTTCTAGCTGATAAAATATATGCTTATGATACTGTAGAGATAGATTTAACTTATGAAGAAAACTATATCTGTTCTGCTGATGTGTGTGATTTCTGTATCAGCTTTAATGTTAACAAGTTGTGCTACCGATAGTGAAAAGATGGCAAATTTGCAAGATAATCAGCAACAGCTAGAGCAACAAGCGCAAGTGCTTCAAAAAGAAGCTCAAGAAGCTGAGCAAAGAGCTAAAAAATATGAAAAACTATCGCAAAAATATAAAGGTCTATTAGACCAAAAAGTGCAGGAGCTCAATCAGCTTCAAACTGAATACTCTAAACTTAGTGAAGAACATAATGAACAAGTAGCAGCTAAAAAACAAGAGATAAAAGACAAGCTCTTAAAATCTGCACAAGATTCGACGGTTCTTAAGAAGAGATTTAAACGATATACTAAAAAAGCGAGTGTATATAAAGAAAAGTCTTTGAAGCTTGAAGAGCAAGCAAAGCAGACGCAAGATAATCTTGAGAAAACAACTCAAGAGATAGAGCAACTTAAAGGTCAATCAGTGGTTGAGAACAAAGTAAACTAAAAGTGATAGGTAACAATATAATGAAAAAATTTTTACTATTAATATTAATAGCTACAGGATTAGCAAGTTGTAGTACATATAATAACTTTATTGATAAGCTATATAGCTCAGATGATTCAATACAAGTTAATCCAGATGATAATCTTGATAATCCTGATCAAGAAGATCGTCAAGATAGCTCCGAAGATAAACCAACAGCTTCTCTAAATATGAGTTATAAGCCTGAATCTCATGAAATAGAAGCTAAGATTATAACTAATTGGAATGGTGCTCCTCAGGGTACTATCTACTTGACATGGAGAGCTCCTAAAGATACAAACTGTTATAGCACTTCTTTCCCTATTACTAAATTTAAAGATGCTCAAGACTATACTGTTGATAATCAGAGTGTTCTTAGTGATGATAAAGTTTGTGATGGAGTTTGGACTGCAACTATTGTCAATAAATCAGATAACTCAGAATTAGCTAAGTCTTCACTTGAAATTAAATAATATTTCTAAAAAAATCTAAATTATTATATTTTAATTAACTCAAATTTCTAACTCGAGAAGTAACTGTGAAAAACTTTACAAGAAAAATAAACTTTGATGATTGTATATTTTATTTTCTTACTATTTCAATATTTTGTGTGTTTTTAATGCCATTTATGAAATATATACCTTTGAATTTAGTGCCCGTATCATCTGGAGGTAAGATTACCGGCTATTTTAATGATACTTTTACAGCTAACCTTCATTTGTTTCTTTATAGATACTATATTTTTTTCTATACACTTTGTACAGCTAGTGCAGCTATTTTGCTAAATAAGCAGACCTTCTATAAGCTTATACAAACATTTATGAGCTTTAGTAGTATAGTAAGATATGCGATTTGTATGTTTTTTGTACTTGGTGTTATATCCTCAGCTTTTGCAATTTCTCCATCGATTGCATTCAAAGGTGTTAGCGTAACATTTCTGCAATTTATTTGTATATTATTTATAGCTAGTTACATCAAAGATAACCTAAAGAGTATACAGTATTTTTATGTAATTATTTTACTTTCATTGATATTCTTTGGAGGAGCATTATTTCTGCAGTTGTCGTTAGCTAATTATTCAATATATGGATCAGTAGCTGCTGGTAATATACAAAAAGTTTTATTATTTATATATAACTGTCTAAATCCAAGGTTTTTAGATAATTACTTTAGCTGGTTTATTCCTTTATTGCTTTTACCATGGTTTATTAACCTAAGGCCTATTTATAAAGTAGGGTCGTTTATAGCTTTAACAATTGCATGGTATGTGCTGATTAACCATGCTTTTAGGACTATATTTGCAGAGTACTTGGTTATAATGCCTTTGCTTTTTGTCTTTGCTCGTAAGTATTTCAAAATTACATTTATAGTATTCTGTTTAACTTTATTTTGTAGTGGATTGCTAGAGTTATTTTATACTCATTTTATATCAGCTGTTGATAACACTAATATTAAATCTTCTGCTGATCTTATTCGAGGTGGGTTTAGTGGTAGGATCCCTCTTTGGAATGAAGCTTTTTGGGTTGGGGTTGAGCATCCTTTTACTGGGGTTGGGCAATGGAATTATTTAGCAATTACAAAAAGACCTGATGGGTATCCACATAATTTACTATTAGAAATATGGTCACAGTGGGGGGTCCCAGCCTTTATTGCTGCGATTATAGTTATTATTACAGTGGTTAAGAATTTACTTAAAAAACGTATAGATATTTGTATCAATCCTTATCACTGTATGTTTGTGATGATGCTAACAGCTGGAATGATAGATGGTATGTTGAATGCTATGTTTAAGACATCATTAGGGCTCTTTGGTTGTGTGTTTGTATTTGGCTTTTGCTTATCAATATTTAGTAAGCAGGTTCAAAAAATAGATGGTATGATTTCATATAAGCATTATTTGTTGGTTGGTTTACCTGTTGTTGCTAGTATATTTTGTATAACAGTATTACCTCTTATTTTCCCACCTATGTGGATATGAGCTAGTCATTCTAAAATGGCAGATGCAAATTTTAACTTTTAGTTTATAAACTTTAAAGATACTAGAGAAGCTTAGTATCTGGGATGTATCGGTTACTAATGTTTAAATAGAAATTTTTAGATAGCAAAATGTTATTATTTGTTTTCTTCCCATGGTACAGCATAATCACATTCTGGATTAGGACATGCTTTTTGTTCACCGTCTTTTTTAGTTGTTTTATGTAGAAGTATTGGTGATTTGCATTTTGGACATTCTTCTTTTATTGGAGGATACCAGTAAGCATTTTTACATTTAGGGAAACCAGAACAAGCATAAAAGACTTTGCCTTTACGAGATTTTTTCTCAACAATATTATTTTTATTGCATTTTGGACACACTACGCCTGTATCTTTTGGCTTCTCAAGTGGCTCCATGTGCTTACAAGTTGGATAGTTTGAGCAACCAATAAATTTACCATAACGTCCTTGCTTGATATGTAAATCTGATCCGCACTCTGGGCACTTTCTATCTTCGACAACAGTAGGTTCTTCTTTTTCTATTTCTTTGCCGTCACTGTCGACACGACGAGTATATTTACAGGTTGGGTAGTTTGTACAGCCTATAAATCTACCATTTTTGCCTAAGCGAGATGATAGTTTGCTACCACATTCAGGACAGTCTTCATCAAGCTCTTCTTGGACTACATCTTTACGAGATACATCTTCAGCAATTTTGTTAATTCTCTCAATGAAAGGTTTCCAGAAGCTGTTTAATACGGTAAGGTAATCATTTTTATGATGCGCAATTTCATCTAATTCTTTTTCTAAGCCAGCAGTATAAGAGTATTCAACATATTTTTTAAAATATTCTGTTAAAAATTTATTTACGACACGACCTTTATCGGTAGGTATGAAACGACGTTTTTCAACTTCAACATAGTCTCTTTGTTGGAGTGTTGAGATTATAGTCGCATAAGTCGAAGGTCTACCAATCCCATACTTCTCTAAGGCTTTGACTAGAGATGCTTCAGTGTATCGAGGTGGAGGTTCAGTTGAATGAGCTTTGGTTATAATATCTTTAAGAGGAACTTTTTCACCTTTTTCAAATTTTGGTAAAGTTTGTTCATCATTAGACTCTTTTTCATCTTCATCTTTTTCGACATTGTAGATTTTTAAGAATCCTGCATCGACAATTACGGTACCAGTTACTCTAAACTTGTGTTTTTCATTTTCTGTGATTAAATCAACAGATGTGCTATTCAATGTTGCGTGCTTCATCTGACAAGCAATTGTTCTGTTATATATTAGGCTATATAACTTAAATTCATCAGCAGTCAAATAAGGTTTCATAGACTCAGGAGTTCTACTAGCAGAAGTTACACGAATTGCTTCGTGAGCCTCTTGAGCATTTTGTGATTTTTTACCAAACACTCTTGGTTTAGATGGCAACATATCCATATTAAACTTAGACTCAATGAAGCTTCTGATATCATTAAGGGCATCATTAGATAAGTTGGTTGAGTCTGTTCTCATATATGAGATAAGACCAACAGATTCGCCATTGCCTAAGTCCATACCTTCATAAAGCTTTTGAGCCGTAGACATTGTTCTCTTTGCAGTGAAGCCTAGCTTTTTTGAAGCTTCCTGTTGCAATGTTGATGTTATAAATGGAGGGTATGGGTTTCTTCTAGTTTTTTTCTCAGTAATACCTTCTACTATCAAAAAACCATTAGCATCTTTTGTGATGGTTGCTTTTGCATTTTCAGCATCTTTTTCTGCTGTGAAAGTGAACTGTTCAACTTTAGTGCCGTCAAACTCAGTCAGATTTGCAAAAATTTGTTTTTGCTTGAATGTATCAGCAGTCAAGCTCCAGTAATCTTTTTTAACGAAATTCTCACGTTCAATTTCACGTTCAACTATCATTCTAAGAGCAGGGCTTTGAACTCTTCCAGCAGATAAACCACTAGTTATTTTACGCCATAGTAGAGGTGAAAGGTTAAATCCTACAAGAAAGTCTAATGCCTGACGAGCTTTTTGAGCATTAACTAAGTCCATAGATAGTTCTTTTGGATTTTCTATAGCATTCGTTACAGCTGATTTTGTGATCTCATTAAATGTAACACGATAAACATTTTTATCCTTCAGTAAACGTGCATTTTTAAGTACTTCTTGTACGTGCCAGGATATGGCCTCTCCTTCTCTATCTGGATCGGTAGCAAGATATATATTTTCTGCATTTTTTGCAGATTTTTTTATTGCATCTAAATGTTTCTTGCTCTTTTCACTTGTTGTAAATTTGATTTTAAAATTATCGTTTACATCAATTGATGTATCTTTAGAGGGTATTTCTCGAACATGACCAAATGAAGCCAAGATATCAAAATCGTTGCCAAGATATTTTTTTATAGTCTTCGTTTTGGCAGGAGACTCAACAATTACTAAATTTTTTGCCATTTTAAACCTTTGAGATAATTTTGTATAAAAAGAGTATTTTTGCGAATACTCGCGAATGAATTAATAAAATATAAGAAAACACTCAGCTTATCAATAGCTAATGTATAAAAGTTGGTTTTATAGCAGGCAAATATAGACTATAATTTCCTAAGTACTCTATATAATAAGTTAATTTATATATTTTAAGGTTTTTTAAAAATGAATCAAAAATGTGCAAAAGTTGTGTCTTTGTTGCAACAAAAAGGTGGCTCGGGAAAAACAACAACGGCAATTAATATTGCGTGCGGTCTAAAAGAGCAAGGCTATAAAGTTGCTATAGTTGATATGGATAAAGATAAACCTGATGCATACATGTGGATGACAAAAAACAATGATGCTGGTGATTTTGTTTATAACCTTGACGAGAAGAATGTAAGAGAAAAGGTTATAGAATTAAAATAAAACTTAGACTTTGTTGTTATTGATACTCCACCTAATTTCCAAACTGCAGCCCTAAAGTCAGCTTTGCTCTCTGACTTGGTGGTTATACCATGTTCTCCAAGTGGAATGGACTTATCAGGTCTGATAGAGGCTAAGGATTTGGCTTTAACAGCTGAAAAGCCATACAAGTTTTTTGCAAATAGAGTGCAGATGCAATCGAATATGGCAAAGAGTTTACTAGAGTTTTTTGAAGAGGATGGAAATTATTTTGAAGCTTATGTATCTCAAAGTGTTAAGTTTATAGAAGCTGAAGCTGAGGGTGTATATGTGGGTGAGTATGCAAAGCAAAGCAAAGTACATATTCAAGTTAAAAAATTAGCTAGAGAAATAGTTGAGTTTTTTGGGGAAGAAAAATAATGGCCAAGAAAGTTTCTTTAATGAATCGTAAAACTAATTCTAAAGTTCATGATGCAGTAGCTCAAGAAAAAAAAGATATTCTCAGAGCTATGCAACTACAAGAGCTTAGTGATCAAGCAAGTAAAGTGGGTCAGCTTTTTGAATTACCTTTGAATCTTGTTAAACCTGATGCTAATCAGCCAAGAAAGACATTCAAAAACATTGATTCTCTTGCGGAAAGTATCCGAGAAAATGGTGTTATTCAGCCAATTATTGTTACTGCTAAAAAAAATGATGGAGCACATCATATCATTGCTGGAGAGAGAAGATATTTAGCAAGTCAAAAAGCGGGATTGACAACTATACCATGTATTGTAAGGCAAGAAGAGTCTGATGCAAGTATTATCTTATTACAGCTTTTAGAAAATGATCAAAGAGAGAATGTATCACCATTTGAAGAAGCAGATGCATTAAGAGATCTGATCGAAAATAAGAATGTCAAAAAATCTGATATAGCTAAGGTTTTAGGTCGAGATAATAGTTGGATATCGATGCGTCTAAAAATAGCTGATGCAGAAGGTAATATCCGTGAATTATCAAATAAAGGTATTATTGAGGATGTAAGGACTCTATATGAGCTTAAAAAGTTCGCAGAAGAAATACCTCAAGGGGCTGAAGAATTTGTAAAGAAAGCTTTAGAAAATAAAATATCAGGCTCGTATCGTAGTGCTATTACTAGATATAGAGATAACTGGAAGCGTAAAGCTGAGGTCCTAGATAGTGAAAAAATTGATGTGATAAATATCAAAAACATCTCTAAGGATGGTAATCTTTTAACTATAAAAGGTGCTCGTGGTGGTTCTAAGAATCATAGCTATACTTTTGAAATGACAGAAGAGTTTAAAAAAATACTATTTGATGCACTAATAAACTAATGTAAATATAAGATGAAAATAGCAATATTACAAACAGATCACATTCCAGAGCATAGACGTGGAGTTGCAGGTGGTAATTATCCTGATATGTTTGCCAATCTTTTTTTTAAGTTATCAGTGGTTGTTGATTTTGATATTTATGATGTGACAATCCAAGAATATCCCGATAATTATGATGAATATGATGGTTTTATTATTACAGGCAGTAAAGCTACAGCTTTTGATAACCTTTCATGGATAGTTAAGCTAAAAACAGAGATAAAGAATCTCTATCAGCAAAACAAAAAAATTATAGGTATCTGTTTTGGACATCAAATTTTGGCTCAAGCCTTAGGCGGTAGAGTCGAGAGAGGGCCTATGGGGTTTGCTGTAGGGGTACGTAATGTTGAAGTTCTTACAAAAAAACCGTGGATGAGTCCATTTCATAATTATTTGAGCCTATTGTTTTATCATCAGGATATGATAGTCGAGTTGCCTGAGGGTGCAGAGCTAATAAGCACAAGTGACTACTGCAAGGTACAGATGTTTTGTATTAATAATCATGTTTTGGGGATACAAGCACACCCTGAGATGCTAAAAGTGCATAATCATGCTCTTATAAAAGAATATCAAGATGATATAAAAAATGAGTTTCATCATGCTTTAGAAAGTTTGAGGATTAGGGATAATAGTTTGATAATAGCCCATTGGATGGCTAATTTTTTTGAGTATAAGGATTAGATATGCAACAAATAGGTAGAATTGTAGTCTTCGGGGACAGCCTTTTAGATAATGGTAATATTATGAAGACACTAGATATACCGGGTAAACCATATCATAATGGAAGATTTTCAAATGGTCTTGTTTCGACTGAGGTACTGGCTGAAATATTGGCTAAAGACCAAAAAACGCAGGAAATTAAGCATAAAAATTATGCTATTGGAGGTGCTCTAACTCATGGAGCCAATCCTTCTTCGCTATTAAAATTTCATTCTTTTTCAGTATCTGATCAGGTTGCTAGGTTTGAGAATGAAGAAGGTCGTTTTGCTAATGATGATTTGGTTATTGTGAATGGTGGAGCAAATAACTTCATGTTTATGGTATATAATGAAATACCATATATAAATTTGATGCCGAAGTTCAGAGTAGCAAGAGATTTGAGTAAAATCGTCCGTAAAGTCATAAAAATGGGAGCTAAAAATATAATCTTGTGGAATATTCCTGATGTGACTAGAGCTCCGGGGTACAAAGAGTATCTTTCTAACTGGGTTGGTAAGTTCTTTAAATCATATTTGAAGACTAATGTGAATTTGCAAAATGGACTATTAAGAAATCGTGTTGCAGATTTACAGATGCTTTTTCCAAATGTTAACCTTAAGCTTTTTGATTTCTTTACCTTATTAAACGATTGTATTGATTCTCCAAGAAAATATGGGTTTGAGAATGTTACTGATGCATGTATTGATAGCTATGGAGGTGCAGATTCTTTAGGTAATATCCAGTATGATATAGATATACTTGGTGATCCTGAAAAATACTTGTGTTGGGATTATTGTCATCCAACAGCAAAAGCTAATAAGGTAGTTGCTAATAGGATGCTAGAGTTATGGAAGCATGATATTTAGATTTAATAATAGAATCTCTTAAACCCTTTTGTGAATTCAGTTAAATGCTTATGCAAGATACTTTAACTACTGATTTTGATCCGGAAAACTATCCAAATGCTTTAATTGTAGGAAAATCTCAAGTTAAAGACTGTGATGAGGAGTCTGAATATCATAGTCATTCTAAAGCTCAATTAATATTGCCAACTAAGGGGCTTATTCAGTCAAATGTCGAGGCTAATATTTGGGCAGTACCTTTGGGCAGTGCATTATGGATTCCTAGTTATGTTTATCATAGTAATTTAATCACAAAAGGTGGTGAAGTGTGTATGGCTTTCGTAGATAAGTCAATGCTTGCTAATATGCCGAAGAAAGCTTGTGTGCTATACATATCTCCTCTAATAAAAGAGTTGATTCTATACTTATCACAACAAAGAGTTTTAGACCAATTGAATTATGAAAATCAAAAAATAGCTAGTGTTTTAGTTGACCAATTATCAAAAATGTTACCAACATTTTATAATTTTTCTTTACCTTCAGAAAAGATTTTACAAGAAGTAGCTCTTCAATGGCTCAGTAAACCAACAAAATATAAATATATATCTGATATGGCTTATGAATGTTCTGTTAGTAGTAAGACTTTGGCAAGGAAAATCAAAAAAAATATAGGGATGAATTTTAGTGATTGGAAAAAACAATTGCATATTGTTGTAGCGCTACAAAAATTATATGAAGGTTATTCAGTAAATTGGGTTTCTGAGTACTTAGGGTATGAATCGACGAGTACTTTTGTTACTTTCTTTAAGAGGATTTTTAAATGTTCTCCTAAAAGGTATGTTAAAGACTATTGTCAGAGTAATTTTTAAATATCATCAACGCTTATTTTTTCAGGATTTGCAACAAAAAGTGAAAAAATAACCATAATAACCGTTACACAAAGACAAATAATAAGAGGTAACCTCCAGCTAGAAGTTATTTGATGGAATGTCCCAGTTATAATAGGACCTAAAGCGGCTAATATATAGGCTATTGATTGAGATTTACCAGAAAGGACAGCAGCTAGTTGTGTATTACTAGTTCTGATGCCTATCAATATTAAGCTGACCATAAATGCACCACCAATTCCTACTCCTAGCATTATAATTGCAATAAAAGTAAATACATTAAGTAAAAGCAATAAAGTTCCTAAAAAATTACATAATGCAAATACTAATGTAAGAATATTTTTGTTTTTTAATATTCTCATAAGAGGAGTTATCATCAATACAGGAAGGCTTGATGATATTTGAAATAACCCTGCTAAATAACCAGCATTCTGAATAGAGTATCCTTTGCTTTCTAGAATGGAAGGAATCCATGTGGAAAGAGTGTACATAAGTATACCGCTACATGATAAGAATATACTTATTTGCCATGCGATCTTAGATTTCCAGATGTGGCTATGGAGATTTGTGGAGTTATTATTTTTTGGTAATAGGGTTTTATTCTTAAGCTGAGGTAGCCATATAATTAAAGTTATTATACCAAGTATAGCAACACTTGATAGTGCTAGTGTTAAGCCAGAATTGTCTGAGTAAGAGAGTCTTTGTGCTAGATGCATGATCGGTATCATTAAACTAATAGTTAGCCAAGATCCTAGACCCATCATTAATCCATACACGGATATCATAATGGGTATATTGTTTGGAAATTTTTTCTTTATAAAAACTGGGATAAGAACATTAGATATGGTGATACCAATACCGATAATGATGGTACCTAAAAATATTGAATATATATTAATATGAGAGCGTATTAATATACCAAGAGTTATCAATATTATAGATACTATTAAGCTTGTTTCCAACGAGAGTTTTTTTGTAAAAGAAAAAATAAATACAGATAATGTTGCAAAAATTAGTAATGGTAGGCTAACTAATAGTCCGGCGGTTACTGGAGAAATATTAATTGTATTTACAATATTTGTAAGTAGTGGTGATACTGATGTAATAGGGGCTCTTAAAATAGAGGCTATTAGAACAATTCCAATAAAGCAAATAAATAACTGTTTAGTATTTTTCATTTAATTATATTGATATGTTTTGGTACTTATATCTCATGATATTTATTTTTTTAGGAGGGACTATTTATTTGGTTTAGAGGACATTTCAGCTGTGAAGAATCATCTTAATAAAATATCTACCCTTTAAATCCGTCAGCCACTATATAGAATTCTCTAGATTTGGGTCTTGATGATTTAGGTTTGAACTGTACAACTTTGTTAAAAGATTCTCTCACTAGTTTAATATACTCATCACTACCTTGACCTTGAAATACTTTTGCAACAAATGAGCCGTTTTTGTTGAGATTAGTATTGGCAAAGTCTAAGGCCAGCTCAAGGAGGTGGATAGATCTAGCTTGATCAGAAGTTTTGTTACCACTAAGATTAGGAGACATATCAGATATTACACAGTCAATTTTTCTATTATTGATGAGTTGAATTAGTTTATCGTAAGTTTCATCACTTGAAAAATCACCTTGAATAAATTCTACTCCAGCAATTGGAGTCATATCAAGCAAATCTAAAGCAATAAGTTTACCTTTATTCCCTATGTATTTTATTACTTGCTCTGACCAGCCTCCTGGAGCAGCTCCAAGATCAACTATAAACATATTCTGTTTAAATAAATTGTATTTATCTTGTATTTCAAGGATTTTAAAACTTGCTCGACTACGATAGCCAAGTTTATTAGCTTGAGCTACATAGTAATCAGAAGTATGCTCTTGAATCCATTTTTTAGTAGTAGAACCTTTAGACATGGTTATCTTAGAATTTTTTCTTTATATTGTATGGATATTTTGTACATAAATAAAGCATGCTGATGATATTGTTTTTGTGTATATCAAAAGCTTATAAAATAGCTGTTTTAGAGTTATAATTAATCTATTGGGATTCTCGTGTTTTGAGTTTGAAATGTATAAAAGAATATTTGTGCTGAGTTTAGTGGGTTTGTCTATGGCTTCTTGTACTATAAAAGAAGATATTCAGGACAATATTGATCACTATGATAAGTTAACAAGGTATAGTAAAGCTAGAGAAGTTAGTTATAGTAAGCATACAAATGATATCGATGGAGCTAGATTTTTAGTGGCGAACTATCCAGATCAAGTTATTCGTCTGGATGGAAAGGATTTTAATGATAGGTATAAGAAGTTGATTGAGTATCTTAAAGATAACGGTTATACAATCATGATTAATGAGAAGTTACCTCAAACGGCTACTATTATCGCGGAACTTAATAAGCCTCTTCCTGATATGAAGTATATGGGGGTTATTATGGAACAGGATTCAAAAATGGGCCAAACTGTATATAGTATTTCTTACGGAGGTAATGAGTTTAAAGCTAGGCAGTTCTATACTGACTATAAGAAAACACTATGATTTTTTGGTAAATAACGAAGCAAGTATCAGAAGTATTACGCCACAGGTTATTGCTGAATCAGCTATATTAAAAGATGGCCAGTGATAATTACCGATATGAAAATCTAAGAAGTCGATGACATAACCTTGAAAAGCTCTATCATAGAAGTTACCTAGAGCTCCTCCTAATATAAGTGAGAATGAGATTAGGTTAAGTCTTGCACTAGTTGGTTGTTTGATTATCAAATATACAAGCACAATTGCAGCAATTAATGAAATAGTGGCAAACATAATCATTTGCCATGATGTTTGATCATTGCTTAGTAAGCTGAATGCAGCTCCATGGTTGTATAATAAAGTAAAATTAAAGAAGCTAGTCACTTTTACAGGTTGTGCAAATTCTAATTGTGTATTAGCCAAATATTTTGTGTATAAATCAGCAATTATAATAGCAATTGCTATTATAAAATATTTAAGCTTATATTTAAGCGAACTCACGTGATTCTCCGTCTTCAGTAGTAATATTTTCAATACAGCGACTACAGATATCTTGATATTCTTGATTTTGACCTACAGTGGCACTACGGTGCCAACACCTTTCACATTTAGGTTCTTCAATCTTATTAACTTCAACATTTAGGCCTGTGATATTTGATTCAATAGAGTTATTTGTTCTTTCCTCAATAGCTCTCAGACTCGCTTTTGATGATATCAGTAAAAATCTAAGCTCATTACCAAGCTTCTCTAAAAGTTTATAATTATCATTATCTGCATAGATGATAATTTCTGCTTCTAATGATGCTTTAATTACATCTTCATTTCTTTTAATCTCAAGTATTCTATTAACTTCTGAGCGTATTTCTTGAATTTTTGCCCAGAATTCTAGATTTAACTCATCTTGGTTATTAAATGATTTTAGATCAGTATACCACTCACAAAGTTGAATAGGTAGGTCAGTAGTCTTTGGAGTAGCCTCCCAAATTTCATCAGCTGTATATGAAAGTATAGGAGACATCCATCTTACTAGAGCATGTACTATATGATATATGGCAGTTTGGGCTGATTTACGTGGATGGCCATCTGCTTTTGCAGTGTATTGTCTATCTTTGATGATATCTAGATAGAAGCTACCCATTTCAATAGAGCAGAAGTGATGAATCAACTGGGCTACAGTATGAGTTTGATATTTGTCGTAAGCTTCAGTTATTTTGTCCTGGAATTCTTTTGTTTTGGCTATTGCCCACTGATCTAACTTGACTAGTTTGTCAAACTCAATAATATCTGTTTCTGGATTAAAGCCTTCTAAGTTTGATAATAAGAATCTAGCAGTATTGCGTAATCTACGATAAGTGTCAGCAGTTCTTTTTAGAATCTGATCGGAAACAGCCATTTCGCTCTTGTAATCAGTAGATGCTGTCCATAGACGAAGTATATCTGCACCTAGAGTGTTGTAAATATCTTGAGGTGAAGTTACATTGCCTAGAGACTTGGACATTTTGCGTCCATGTTCATCAACTACAAAACCATGAGTGAAAACTTCTTTATATGGTTGGCTACCTTTAGCAGACATAGCTACTAATAGAGATGTTTGGAACCAGCCACGATGTTGATCAGAACCTTCTAAATATAAATCAGCCGGGTAGCTTAAACTTTTGTCTATATCTAAAATGCACATACTTGATGAGCCAGAGTCAAACCATACATCCAAAGTATCTTTTACGCGCTTGTATGTATCTGTTTCAGATATGAATTCACTATCGTCTGCATTAAACCACGCTTCAATACCACCTGCTTCTATCTTTTGAGCTACTTTGTCAAGTATTTCGATAGTGTTAGGGTGTAATTCTTCAGTATCTTTGTGAATAAATAGAGGTAATGGTACACCCCAAGTTCTTTGACGAGATATACACCAATCTGGTCTATCTTTAATCATACCCTCTATACGGGCTTGTCCCCAGCTAGGAGCCCAGCTAGTTTCTTTGATTGCCTCAATAGCTTTTTCACGCAAACCTTCTTTTTCCATACTAACGAACCATTGAGGTGTGGCTCTAAATATCAAAGGAGTCTTATGACGCCAGCAATGAGGATAGCTATGTTTAATTTTGTCAAAATTCATTAAGCGCTTCTTTTCACCTAAGAGCTCAATGATTCTGTCGTTGGCCTTAAAGACAAATTCTCCGGCAAAGAGCTTAGTATTTTCACTATAACAACCGTTGCCTTTTACAAAAATTTCCATAGATAAATCATGTTGTACGCCTAATGCAAAATCCTCGACACCGTGAGTTGGAGCTGTGTGAACCATACCTGTACCAGAATCATCTGTTACATGGTCTCCGTGTAAAATTGGTACATGACGACTATAGAAAGGGTGTTCTGCTATGATTCCTGTTAGCTTGTTGCCGTTTGTATTAGCTATAACCTGAGCATTTTCGATTGCATACCTCTTGATAGTCTGCTCAACAAGGTTCTCAGCTAGTATGATGTATGAGTCTTCAACTTTGATTAGACTATAGTTAAGTTCGTTGTGAACAGCTATGGCTTGGTTCGCTGGTAACGTCCATGGAGTGGTTGTCCAAATAACTGCAAAAGCATCATGATTTAGTGACTCAAGACCAAAGGCTTTAGCAAGCTTCGCTTTGTCTTTAATTTTGAACTTTACATCAATGGCTGGAGAAACTTTGTCCATGTATTCTACTTCTGCTTCTGCAAGTGCTGATCCACAGTCAGTGCACCAATGTACAGGCTTAAAACCTTTACTTAAATGACCATTTTCAATAATCTTTGCTAATGTTCTAATCATGTTGGCTTCATAATTAAAGTCCATAGTCAGGTAGGGGTTATCCCACTCACCTAATACACCTAATCTCTTGAAATCTTTCTTTTGTATTTCCACTTGTTTTTTTGCATATTTACGACATTCTTTTCTAAATGCATTTTCAGATATTTTTTGTCCGGCTTTACCGTGCTTTTTCTCTACTTGTAGCTCTATGGGCAGGCCGTGACAATCCCATGTTGGGATATAAGGGGCATCATACCCACTTAGTGTTTTTGATTTGACAATTATATCTTTCAGAATCTTATTAACAGCATGTCCAACGTGTATACTTCCATTAGCGTATGGAGGACCATCATGTAATACAAACTTATCTCGACCAGCAAAATGTTCTCTGATTTTTCTGTAAATACCTTGTTTTTCCCACTTGTTAAGAATCATAGGTTCTTTATTTGCCAGGTTGCCTTTCATTGAGAAAGAGGTTTTTGGAAGGTTTAAGGTGTCTTTGTAGTCACTCATGAGGGTTCCTTAGATATTTATAAATAGTTTATATTCTGAAATTAAAATTACTTAAGCTGAGATTATAAAGTACAAAGGTTATTATGTTAATACTCTTTATAATGTAGTTATTAATTTTTTTGCAGTTTCTGTATCTTTAGAAATCTGAGCTTTAAGTTCATCAAACGAGTTAAATTTTTTTTCTGGTCTAATAAAGTCAATAATTTCAGTAGTTATGTGTTTGCCGTAAATATATTCATTAAAGTTGAATATGTGTGTTTCTAGAAGATTGTTTTTACCATCGATAGTAGGTCGAGTGCCAGCATTTGTAACTCCATAGAATATTTCGTTACCAATGTGAACCTTTGATAAATATACTCCTTTTAATGCTGAATTTTTGAGTAGCTTCTGATTTACTGTGTGAAACCCGATTTTTCTACCGTTTTTTTGTCCGTGTAAAACTCTCGAATTAATCTTTAGTGAACTTCCAAGTAATTTATTTGCATGTTTGATATTGTGCTCGGCAATAGACTGTCGAATTTGGCTACTGCTTATACGGTGATTATCAAGATTAAGTGTAGAAATTCTATCAACTGTAAATTTGTGAGTCAGGGAGTATTGTTTTAATAGTTCATAGTCGCCGGTTCGGTTTTTGCCAAATTTGAAATCATCGCCAACTATTATATGTTTTGTATTTAGCTTTTTAACAAGAAATTCCTCAATAAAGTCTTTTGCTTCTATATTTGCAAATTTTTCATTGAATTTTTGGCAGATTATATATTCGACTCCTAACTTACTGAGATTGATAATCTTATTCCTAAAATCATATATTCTCGAAGGCGCAATTTCTTTGAGAAAGAACTCTTTAGGTAAAGGTTCAAAAAACATAATACAAGGTACTAGGTTGTTCTCCTTAGCTATATTGATAAGCTTTTTTATGATTGCTTGGTGTCCTAGATGAACACCGTCAAATGAGCCTATAGCTACAGCTTTGGCTGAAGAATTATTAGTTTTGGTTAAGTTTGTAATAATTTTCATTATAAAAAAGAAGGTTTAAAGCTATTTTATTTAGGAGTATAATAGCCTATAGTATTCATTTTTTGTTGAAAAAAAGCAACTACTGATAGATACTTATCTGTTAGATGTTTAGGTTATCGTATAACACAAATTATTATTGAGTGGTTTAAATCATGGCACGTGAGAAAAGAATTAGAAAATTAAGGAATAAGATTGGTAAGGTTTTTGCGATTGAGACAAATCTTACTGGTAGGCAATTATTAAATAATCGTGTTTTAAATAAAGATGTTGCTTTTAGCCAAGAGGAAAGAATTGCATTTGATTTAATCGGTTATCTTCCTGAGAAAGTTAAAAGTTTGGACGAGCAAGCTGCTAGAGTTAAAAGGCAGCTTGATCAAAAGCCAAATGCTCTTGAGAAATATGTATTTTTGAATAGGTTGCATGATTTAAATACAACTCTTTTTTATCATTTTGTCCGCGAAAATATCGAAGACATAATGCCAGTTATATACACGCCTACAGTTGGTGAAGCAGTTCAAAAATATAGTAGCTCATTTAGAAAACAGAGCGGACTTTTCTTATCTATAAGCCACAAAAAACATATTGCTAAGATCTTAGAAAGATACGAGTATAACAGTATTGACTTAGTTCTTGTAACAGATGGTGAAGCTGTTCTTGGTATTGGCGATCAAGGTATTGGTGGTATGAATATTAGTATCGGTAAGATTATGGTTTATGTTGCCGCTAGCGGTATAGATCCAGCGAGAGTTTTACCAGTTCAGTTGGATATGGGTACTAATAACGATCAGTTGCTAAGTGCACCTGGCTATCTTGGTATACGCCTACCAAGGGTTTCAGGTGAGACTTATGATGAATTTATTGAAGAATTTGTGAGTCAGGTTAAGACAAGGTTTCCTAATGTGTTTTTGCACTGGGAAGATCTGGGTCGTGATAATGCTACACGTATCCTTGAGAAATATAAGGATAAGCTATGTACATTTAATGATGACATAGAAGGTACCGGTATTGTGGCAGCAGCTAACTGTATAGCCGCTGTCAAGACTGCTAGTGCAAAAAGGATAGAGGTGGGAGAGTTGACTCCCGAAGAAGCTATAAGTGGTATATGTGATATTAGAATAGTTATCTATGGTGCTGGAAGTGCAGGATGTGGTATTGCAAGACAGCTTGCAGATGTAATATCAGATAGAGCGGGTGTATCTATTGAAGAAGCTATGAAGAGTATCTATTTGGTTGATAGATATGGTTTGGTATGCGATAAGTTAAGAGCGAAAAGAATTACACCTGAACAGAAGCCTTTTGTTAAATTTAGTGATGAGATTGATACCTGGAAAGTCGAAGATCCAAGTTATATAACATTAGAAGAAGCTGTCAAAAATACAAAATGTGATATTTTAATTGGAACCTCAGGTCAGCCAGGATCATTTAATGAGGAAATCATTAAAACAATGGCTAAAAATAATAATTATCCTATTATTATGCCTTTATCTAATCCAACTTCGCTATGTGAAGCATTACCTGAAGATATTATTAAGTGGACAGAAGGTAGGGCGCTGATAGCCGCAGGTAGTCCATTCCCAGATGTGACATATAATGGCTGTAAATATAGAATTTCTCAGGGTAATAATGCCTTTATATTTCCTGGTTTGGGTCTCGGTTCAGTTGCAGTGCATGCAAAAATTCTTACAAAAGGTATGATTAGAGCTGCTTGTTATAGGTTGAGTGAATTATCGCCGATGGTAACCAACGAAGATATAACACAGCCATTGCTTGCTAAAATATCTGATTTGGTTGAAGTAACAAAAGAGATAACTAAAGCAGTAGCTAAGCAAGCTATTTTGGAAAATGTTCATGGTGTAGACGTTGATTTGGAAGATCTTACAGAGGAAGAGCTTGATAGCGAGATAGAAAGATTAATTAATTTATCGTCTTGGACACCAACTTACGCCCCTTACATGCCTATCTAAAATTAATAAATCTTATCTTATATTGATGCATAAAATTTGTTGAAACCAACCATAAAATTATGCTAGACTCAAAAAGATTTTTCTATGTCACTAGTTAAATATTTTTTGAGGAAGAGTTGTGGTAGGTAGATTGAAAAGAACTTGTATGTTGGTTGGCAGCTTACTAGCTTGCTATGGTTATGCTTATTCAGAAGACTCCCCACAAGTGGTTTCTCAGGGAGGGCCTCTGGGAGCTACAAGTATTGGGGATCAGAGTCTTGGTCAATCATCACAGAATAGTACAAGCTCAGCTTCGACTACAGCAAATGCTTCTCAGCAGTCAAGTGGTAGCGTGAATGAGAGAGAGTTATTGCTTAGTTTACAGAAGCAAGTTCAGCAGCTTCAAGGTCAGTTACAGCAGTTAAAATCACAAAATGGTGATGGTGGTTTAAAAAATACATCTAATGGTAGCTCATCGTTTACTACATATAGTTCAAAAGTAGATGGTAATAAAAAACCAGGATCTCTTGGTGGTAGTGGTGAAGGTAGAGATTTAAGTCGAGCTCTAGTGTCAGATAGTGATCCTTCTGATATTATGCAAAATGTTAGTGCTAGCGATTCAATTGTAAGTTTAGGAGATCAGCCAGCTGGAGGTATCTTTAGCTCAAATGGAGGTATTGACGTTGGTGGTGGTCCTGCAATTACAACACAGGGTCAGGTAACTTATCTAGGTTCATATTCTGGTAACAACAGTATTCCTATTGGACAGATATCTTCTAACCTATTTGCATCTACACTATTAGGGCAAAGAGAAAAGTTTGATGATTATTCAGTATTCTTTGGTGGCTTTATTGAGGCAGATGCTCAAGCATGGTTTGGTAGTGGTATTTCTAAGTGGGATCCTAGTAAGAATACTAGACTTTCTAATAATGGACAAAATATATATCTGACAAATGCTAAGTTATATTTCTTATCAAATTTAGGCCATTATGTGACAGCGCAGTTTGACTTTGATACAGATGAGTCAGGAAACTTTGGTTTGGGTAATGCTTTTGTTATATTTGGTAACCTTGATACATCGCCATTCTTTGTTACAGCAGGTAGAAACAAGCTGACAGTTGGCTCTTATGGTGGGGGTGGTACTTGGACTGGTGGTATTACCGGTTTCTTGGCACCGGGATCACCTACTAACGTTTCTCTTAACTATAAAGATAGTGTATGGAACGCTGCAGTTGCTGTATTTGGTTCAGATGATAAGCATGCTAACTTCTCGACGGGATTATTTTATGCAGATAGTTGGACGCCTAATTTGGGAGCTGGTTTTAACGTTGGTTATGTGTATAATATTGCGGGTGCACAAAATAGCAATATTAGTGACTCATTAGATCGCCTTGGGCGTACTGGGGATACAGTTGGTGCTATTAACGTTGATGGAAACTTGGCTTATAGTATTTGGGGCGGTATTGTCAACATGGCTGCAGGATGGGCAAGTACAACAAACTCAGAAGAGTTTAATGGTGTTGGTACAGGAAATGTGTTGGCTGGGGCATGGTATGGCGCGCTTAACTACGCAGCTATGTTAGGAGGTAGAAATACTAACTTTGGTGTAACATATGGTCAGACTTATAATGCTGCCGCTATCCCAATGGGTACTTCAAATGCCTCACCAACCTTTGGTAATACTGCAACGGGTATTAAACAACAGCTTATTTTCTCGGCTCAGAGAGCATACTTTGATGATAACGTTCTATTTGGTCCAGAATACTCATACCAAAGACTATACAGCGGTGAGCATATGAATACAATTACTCTTGATATGTCAGTATACGTATAGAAATATATTATGAATGCTTAAAAAAAAGATATATGCTTCAGCATTAATTTTTTCAATTTTTGACATCTCTTATGCAGATGATCAGCAACAGTTGAGTCAACAGGAAGTTGCTCAATTAGCAAGTCAAATTAAATTGCTACAAGCAGAGATTAATAATTTAGATCAGCAAGAAAATACAGAAGTCAAGGTTGGCTTAGGTTCGCAACAAAAAGCTAATGTTGAATTTAGTGATTTTGATAAAAATGTAAGAGTTAGGGAGCAGTATTTGCAAGAGCAAATGGTTATAGTCGCCCCTGCTAATAGCGATAGCGACCAGGTCGATGTTGGTGATCAAGTTAAGATTACTACGCAGGGTGAAGTTACTTATGTGGGCTCATTCTCAAGTAATAACACCGTACCGATTGGTCAGTTACCAAGTAACCTTTTTGCATCAAGTATTCTTAGGCAGAGAGCATTCTTTGATGATTATGCAATCTTTTTTGGTGGATTTATTCAGGCAGATGCTCAGATCTGGAATGGTAGCAATATTACAACAAGGTCAGGCGGAACCTTTGACGGTAATGGCGAAAACATATACCTTACAAGCGCAACACTATATTTTTTGGCAAATCTTGGGCATTATGTAACCGCTAATATGGATTTTGTCGCTGATCAAAATAATAACTATGATCTTCAGGAAGGTTTTGTCATTTTTGGTAATCTTGACACAACACCAGTATTTGTATCTGTTGGTAAGTATAGACCTTCTGTTGGATCTTATGGTGGTGGTGGTCCATGGACAAATAGTATTACTGCGAATATGTTTAGACCAAATAGAATTACCAATGCAGCTATAAACTATAAAGGCGACACTTCAAATGCCAACTTTACGCTTTTTGATGCGGAGAATCATGCAACTTTTTCATTAGCATATTTTGATGCTGTAAAAATTGATAATCTAGGGCAAATTGGTTTTAACCTAGGGTATATGCATGATATTAGAGGAGCTAATAGTAGATTTAGTTTTATAAATAATCGTGTTGGTGAGTTTAATGTCGATACAGCAGTTAGTATCCAGAGTATACCTTTTTTACCTGGTAATCTAAATCTTGGGACAGGTTGGGCAACGACTACTACGCAAAGTACACAGTTTAACGGTTATGGTAATGCTTATGCAGGAGCTTTTACAGTACAGGCTGCGTATACATTAACATTGTTTGGTAAGGGGCAAAACATTAACGCCAGTTATGGGCATTCATACAATGCCGATAATATACCTATGCCTCTATCTGCAGGGGTTGGGACTTTCAAAACAGCATCGGGAATTAAAGATCAGATTTTGATATCTACCCAAAGGTCTTTATTTGATGATAATATACTGGTTGGTCCAGAGTACTCTTGGCAAAGCTTGTATAATGGTCAGAAAATGAATACGTTCACTATAGATTTATCTGTGTATGTTTAATATGAGCTTTAGCTTTATAAAAATCGATAAATAGAGTAAGATTAGTAATTAGTATATATAATAAATTTATAGGACATATATGTCTTTCTTGGTTGCAATAGTTGGTAGAGCCAATGTTGGTAAATCTACTCTTTTTAATGTTTTAACAAACTCTCGTGATGCATTGGTTTTTGATTTTGAGGGAGTAACTCGTGATCGTCAATATGGTCAGGCTAAATACGATGGCTTAGATTATCTTGTTGTCGATACTGGTGGTATATCTGATCAAGATGCAGGTTTTGATGAGTTTATGGCAAAACAGTCTCAGATGGCAATAGATGAAGCAAATTTAGTTTTCTTTGTGGTTGATGGTAGATCAGGTTTAACAGCTGGAGATGAGTATGTTGCCGATCTTTTGCGTCAGAAAGATAAGAAAGTAGTAGTTGTCGTGAATAAAGTAGATGGTGTTGAAGAAGAGTCTGCAATGGCGGATTTTTATAAATTTGGCTTTGAAAAAGTATTTTCAGTATCAGCAGCACATCGTAGAAACACCCAAAAGCTTATTGATAAATTTCTTAAAAAACCTCTGAATGAATACTATCAGGACTACACTCAGACACAAGAGCATAAGGAGCAACTGCGCCATGGTATACACTTCTCGCTTATTGGGCGCCCTAATGTAGGTAAATCAACACTTACAAATAGAATGCTTGGAGAGGACAGAGTGGTAGTTTTTGATATGCCTGGCACTACTATCGATAGTGTTAGTATTCCGTTTGAGCGCCATGGGCATAAATACACTATTGTTGATACAGCAGGTGTGCGTAAAAGGGGTAAGGTAAAACAGACATTAGAAAAGTTTTCTGTTATTAAGACTCTACAAGCAATACAAGATTCAAATGTTGTGGTTGCTGTGGTTGATGCAAGACAAGGAATTTCAGATCAGGATTTAAGTTTGATACATTTTGCTATCAAGAATGGTAGAGCACTTGTGTTGGCTATAAATAAGTGGGATGGTATGACTGAAGAAGATCGCAATCAAGTTAAACAAGATTTGAAGCGAAAATTATTCTTCTTAGAAGATTATGTCGATATGCACTTTATTTCAGCATTGCATGGTACAAATGTAGGACATGTGTTTGAGTCTATAGATACTGCATATAATTGTGCGAATAAAAAAATAACTACAGCAGATGCAACTCGTCTGATGCAACTTGCTGTTGAGGCTCATTCACCCCCGATGGTTGGTAAATTTAGAATTAAGCTTAAGTATGCTCATGTTGGTGGGCATAATCCTCCTGTCATCGTTATACATGGTAATCAAGTTAATAGATTACCTAATTCATACAAAAGATATTTAGAAAATTTCTTTAGAGAAGCTTTAGATTTTCGTGGTACTCCTATAGTATTTGAATTTAAACAGTCAGACAATCCTTTTGCAGATAGAAAAAATAAGAGAACAAAAGATGAAGGCAGTAAGAGTAAAAAAGCTAAATAAAATTGCTGAAGAAGTAACGATTAGTATTAGTGGTGCAAAAAATGCTCTGCTACATTTAATTTTTGCAGGATTGATTCCAGATACTAAGACCAAGTTTTGTAATGTACCTACAACTCTTTTAGACTATAAAGGAGCTAAGGAAATTTTAAAAAATGTTGGTGCCAGAGTTGTAGAGAAAGGAGAGTGTGTAACTATTGATACTAGTTCTATCTCGAATGAACCTCTTGAGTTATGCGGTGAGATGACATCTAAAACTAGATGCTCACTGATGCTACTAGGCTCTATGTTGAAGAAGAAGGGTCGTGTAAGAATTGGCTTTCCTGGAGGTTGTAGCTTTAGTGAGAAAAGACCTTTTGATATTCATCTTAATGGGTTGGAAGCTCTTGGTGCAGAAGTGAAGTTGGCGGATGATTATATAGATGTTATCTATAAGGAAGAAAAAGACGCTGAGTTTAAAATGCTTTTTCCTTCTGTTGGTGCTACTATGAATTTGGTCATGTATGCTGTCATAGGTAGTTCTGAGGTAGTTCTTGAAAATGTTGCCTTAGAGCCGGAGGTCGTTACTTTAATTGACTATCTAAATCAATGTGGTGCAAATATTTATTTTGATACTGATAGTAGGAAGATCAGGGTAATTGGTGTTTCTAGGTTGTCAGGATGTGAGTTTGAGATAATTTTTGACCGGATTCAAGCTATGACCTATGCTGCTATGGCTTATTTATATAAAACAAATGTTACAATTACGAATATTAATACTAATGATACTTATAACATTGAAAAGCCTCTTGAGAAGCTTACAAATATAGGTGCTAGATGGGAGTATGATCAAGCTGGTAATAGTATTAAATTCTTCGGTAAAGATAGCATTATAAAAGGTGATGACATAATAGCAGCACCTTTTCCACATTTTCCTACAGATTTGCAGCCTATATTTGCAGTTATGTTATTTATGGCAAATAGTTCAAGTACTATTCAAGATACCGTATATCCTGAACGCATCAATTATGTGTACCAGATCCGTAAGATGGGTTTCAATATTTCAATAGATAATAATTTAATAAAAATAAGCCCTGTTAGCGATTTGAAAAATATACGTCCTGCTGTAATGAGTGTAAAAGATTTGCGAGCAGGCATGGCATGTTTAATGGCTGGATCATTGTTGGATGAGTTTTCGACTATTAATAATGCTCATCAAATTTTTAGAGGGTATAATAATCTCATAGAAAATATGTCTCATTTTATGCAGATTGAGATTTTAGATGGTAATGTTTAGGTAGCAGATGTCAAAATATATATCTTTAGAACAGTATAATACATATCGCATAAAATCTTATGCTAAGCATGTTTATTTTCCAGATAATGAAAAAGAGTTATTAGAAATTGTGAATAGGCATAATCAGGTATTTTTTCTTGGTAACGGTAGTAATGTTATTTTTTCGAAAGAATATTATGATGATGTTGCGTTTGTGGTATTTTGTGAAAATTTTAATTCTTTTAATATTGATGATAAATGTGTAAAAGTTCAAGCAGGAGTCTTATTACAAGATCTTGCACTTGCGACCTATGAGGCTGGTTTAAGTGGCATAGAGACTTTTTATGATGTTCCAGCTAGTGTAGGTGGTGCATTGATTATGAATGCCGGTGCTTATGGAGATGAAATATATACATATGTAAAAAGTGTTACGATTCTGGATCTCAAAACAAAAAAAATAAAGAAATATCTCAAAGATGAAATTGAGTATGGTTATAGATACTCTATGTTTAAATATCTTAATGATATTTGTATATTATCAGCGGAGTTTGAGTTTGAGTCAAAATCTAAGCAAGAGATTAAAATGAAACTTGATGATATCTATTCGAGAAGGTTATTGAATTTGCCTCAAAAACCTACAGCGGGAAGTGTTTTTAAGAGACCTCAAGCAAATATGCCTGTAGGAGTTATGGTTGAAGAGCTGGGACTTAAAGGTAAGCAAGTTGGAGGTGCTCAGATATCCCCTAAACATGGAGGTATTATAGTTAATAATGGTCATGCTACGGGTGAGGATATACTGCGACTTATAGAGCTCATAAAACGAGAGGTTTTAGAACATTATAGTATTGAACTACATGAAGAACAGATTGTTATTTAATATCTTTAGTTAAAAGCTCTTTTTTATATGTCTAATATCGAATATACTTTGTTTAGGAAAAATATTTTTAATAAATTATGAAAATAAAGATTTTATCTTCTTTCATTATGGTATCTTTATTTTTTAGCAGTTCTTTTGCTGATACTATTACAGCTAAAGCTAATCAAGCAGTTAATGTAGACACGAGTGATAATCCGTTACGAGATTATGCTCAAAAAACATCTATAAATACAGATTCAGCAATTAATACGACGCCCACATCATCTAATAGCACTCAGATTCTCGATACAAATCAGAGTGATGATAATGTTCCTAAGGCAAATGATTATGGAGATGCATTGAGTAGTTTGGTTGATACAAGTGATGATGATTATGATAAGCTGATTGCAGAAGCAAATGCTATTTTAGCAGATAGCACACCATCTGAAACCAAAAAAAAGATTGATGCTTTCAATAAAGAATTAGAAGAAAGGTCTAAAAAAGAAAAAGACAATTTTATTAAGAGTACAGCAGGTAATACTTTGAGTAAAGCGAGTGATATAGTCAATAGTAACCAAACACAGAAAGTAGATCAGAAATTTGATGAGTCCTATAATACATATTCAGAAAAATCATCAGGTGATTATATAAATGAAAATGTTAAAAACTATGATGAGGATTATAAACCAAAAAACTATGATGGACTTCTTGAAAGTATTAGTACTCCTAAGGATATTGAAGAATCTTTCAATGATATAGATAAAGATGAAAATGATGATTTTAAATATAAACTAAAAGATGGTTATCCTATTGAGCAAATAACAACGGTTGGTTTATTAAGTGGTGAACAGAAGCGCTATAAGAAATGTTTGATAATGAAGACTTATGGTGGTGGTACATGGAGAACATATTGTCAGCCACTTAAAAAGCCTACTAAATGTCCTGATTATGATTGGCAACAGCTATCATCTATGTCTATCATGTACTGCTAAAATAAAACTATTAATTCTTTTTAAACTCCGTTATTTGTTTTTTAAGCTCGTCTAGGCTTATTCTATTAGGATTTGCGCGTGGGGTTATATTATTATCTTCATTCTTGCGAACCGCATAACCGTATAGAGCTTCTATTTCTAATTGTAGATTTTGCTTAAATTTATTAATAAAAGTATTCCACATATTTTTACCAGTCAGACAAGTATGCATATTTGTATCTGCTAGAGGCTCATTGAGATGTCTAATATCTTCAAAGACAGTATTAGTGTTCTCATAAGTAAATGTAATAAGATCTGATTCGATAGCAGGAGTTTTGTATCTACTAGTTTGTAGGGTATTACCCCATGTTAGAAGATCTATCATATCATTTGTATGCTTTGACTTACTAATAGTTGCAAAAGCCTTTTTCATAGAGTCAAAAGATTTATCGCCAAAGGTCGAAAATAAAAGGATACCATCATCATTTAGTAGCTCATAGTAGTCATCTAATTCTTGAGCTAAATTATCGGTTAGATGGATAATACTATTTGATATAATTATATCGAAAGATTGGATTTGATCTTGGTTTTTATGTATTCTTGTATTAGGAAAGCGACTTTGTAAACTGTTTAAATAATCATCATCACAATACCCAGTTACCAAGATATCTGATGGATTAAGCTTTATGAAGTCAAGTCTTTTGAGTAGCCTATGAGCTATCTCATTTTTAATAAAAGATTGTCGATATAACTTTCTGTTGGATATTCTATTTAAGAAGAGATTATAATTAAACATAAGTGATCGCAATAAAATATTTGTATGAAGATTATAACAAAAATACTGCAAATACTCTCTATTCAGAATTGTTTATTATGTAGACAGTCAGCAGAAGATATAGTTTGTAATTACTGTTTACATAATCTAGAAGAAGACTTGAATACACAGCAGTACAAGTTAGATTTTGATATTGAGTATGATTACTATCATCTACTTAGTTACACTACAGAAGTTAGATATTTATTGCAAAAGTTTAAGTTTCAAAAAGATTTGTTAGTAGCGCAGATGTTCAGTAAGCTTATGCAGAAATGGTGGGATAAGATGGGCGATAAATACTTCGCTGATGTTGATGCCATTGCTACAGTGCCCATACATAGACTTAGATATGTCTATAGAGGGTTTAATCAGTCTGAGCTACTTGCTAGTGAATTAGCAGAATATGCTGATATTAGAACAGTGTTTTTAAATTGCTCACGTACGAAATATACAAAGTCACAAGCTAAATCATCCAAGCAAAAAAGAGCTTCACAGATAAAGGGAGTATTCCAGCTTAATCAACCTATTATAGCTAAGCATTTATTGATATTTGATGATGTTTTGACAACAGGGGCAACGATTAGAGAATTTATAGGAACTATATCAGAAGGTAGCCAAATTGATAAAATATCTATAGTTACTCTCGTGCGTCCAGAATAAGAAGTCTGCAATGTAGCTAATCCGAATAACTTTTGAAGCCGTTTTGTTATCCTATGGCTTGACCTAGGATCCATTTATTATGGGTTTTAAACTTGGATTCTACGATCAAGTCGTAGAATGACATTTTTCTTTCTGATGAATTATTTACTATAAGAAAATGTTATAAATATGATAAAATCAATATATTTAATAATCGTATATAATTTTGTAATAATACTATCAACAAATTAAAAGATTATATGAAAAGGTATCAAAATGAAAAAATTAGTATTATTAGTGGTTTCAGTTATGGGTTTAATAAATGTGAGCTTTGCTAGTGGTTTACATGAGCTAAATAGTTTCTCAAGTAGCTCATTCCCACCACCAGTGATGATATTAGCCGAGTAAGGCTTACTCAGGAAGTTTTAGTTTAATTCTACCACCTAGTATATGAGCATGAATATGAAAAACCATCTGTCCACCTTCTTTACCAGTATTAAAAACAGTTTTAAAACCTTTTAAACCAAGTAGTTTAGCAACCTTAGGTATACTTAACATAAATTTACCCATAAGCTCTTCATCTTCTTCAGTTAGCTCATTCAGGCTAGCTATATGTTTCTTTGGAATAACTAAAACATGAGTATCAGCAGCTGGATTGATATCATGGAAAGCAAAAACATTTTGATCTTCATAAACTTTCTTTGATGGAATCTCGCCTGTGATAATCTTACAAAAAATACAATCAGACATTTATTTCTCCTTTTTGAAAATATAATAAGCCAAGCAAACAACACCTGCTATCAATATGGTTGTACTATGAGTAGTGATTAAATCCTGCAATTTAGTCAGAGAGCTAGTATCTTTAGTTATATTTGCTATAGCGCCTGTAGATATTAATAAAGCACTTGCACCCAATGCAAATCGATGCTTTTTCTTAGGTTCTTTAGCTTTACTAACTTGGTGTGATGGCGTGGTTTTTAAATTCATCTGCGTATGTTGTAATATATCAAATACCATACGTGGCAGTTCTGGTAGTCTATCACTAACTCTAGGCATATTCTCTAGCGAACGATGATAAAAACCTCTTAATCCCATTTGTTCTTTCATCCATTTCTCTAATATTGGACGAGATGTTTCCCATATATTAAGTTCTGGACATAGTTTTTGTCCAAGACCTTCAACATGAAATAGAGTTTTCTGCAACAATGTAAGTTGAGGTTGTATATTCATGTTGAAACGACGAGCAACAGCAAATAGCTGCATCAAAGTATAGCCTAGTGAAATTTCTTTCATAGGTTTTTCAAAAATTGGCTCACAAACTGTTCTGATAGCAGACTCCAATACATCTTCACGCGTGTCACTAGGAACCCAGCCTGACTCTATGTGTAGTTCAGCCACTTTGCGATAGTCACGTTTAAAAAATGCCAAAAAATTACCTGCTAGATAACGCTGGTCATCACGATTAAGTGTACCAACAATACCAAAGTCGATAGATATGTATTTTGGATCTGCTGGATTTGTGACATCGATAAACATGTTACCAGGGTGCATATCTGCATGGAAGAAGCAGTCATCAAACACTTGAGAGTAGAATATCTCCACACCTCGCTGTGCTAATAAACGGCGATCAACCCCTAGAGCATTGAGAGTTTCGATATCAGATACTCTGACACCACTGACACGTTCCATAACCATTACTGTAGAGCTAGTATATTCCCAATATATCTTAGGTACATAATGTATAGTTGAGCCCTCGAAGTTTCTGCGTATTTGAGATGCATTAGATGCTTCGCGTACTAGATCAAGTTCATCAAAGAAGCTTTGATTAATTTCTTTGACAATTTCAACAGGCTTGAAACGCTTAATTTCTTTTAGTTTGCTAAGTAGTGTTGCAAAGAAAAGCATCAAAGAAGTATCAAGTTTTAGGATTTTCTCTATACCTGGTCGCAATACTTTAACTACAACTTTTTCATCATTTTGAAGTGCTGCACCATGAACTTGAGCAACTGAAGCAGAGGCTAGCGGGGTGCTTTCAAAACTTTTGAATATCTTAGTTATTGGTTTTTTTGCAGCATTTTCAATTTGTTGAGCAGCAATATCGTTATCGAAAGGAGGCACGTTATCTTGGAGCTTAGAGACCTCTTTTATAACTTCAGGAGGAAGCAGGTCAGCACGGACAGATAACGCTTGTCCAAACTTAATAAATATAGGTCCAAGTCTCTCTAGTGCCTCTCTAATTCTGACACCGTGCTCTAGTTTGCGTATTCTTGGAGAGTAATAAAAAGGGTTTACTAAAAGTATAAGCTTAAGACTTCTTATTTTAGTTGCTCTAATTGGTTCATTGAGAAGGCAATACCTATTTATAATATAAAAAATATATATAAGTCTTAGAAATTTTCTAATCATTGTATAAGCTCTGTAATAAGTTTAGTTTGGCTTCTATTCTATCAGTAGCCTGTTTTAGCTCTTGAACTTGACGATAAAAAATATTTATCTCATTTTGTGATATTAATGTTCTTTTTTCTTCAGTTAAAAAATCTTTAATATCAACTATAGTTTCTTGGCGTGATGTTCTAAGATATTGTTTCGCTTTAGTGAAAGGTTTCGCTATTATCGCTGCAAATTCCGGGCTAGTAACTTCAGATATCTTATATACTAAATCAATATCAATAGCACTTATGAACTTATTGAACTCATTTAGGTCTTTAAGGCTACCTTGGTAATCAAGTTTATTGGCAATTATAAGTTCCTGAAGGTTCTTGTTGAATACTAGCTCAAGAATATGAGCAAGTTTACCTTTTAGCACATTTTTAGAATGCTCATCAGTAGCATGGATTTTTGATTTTTCAACTTTTAATGTAACCGAAAAATCAATATCAGTAATCTCTACCCTTAATGTTTTATTATTAAGTGGTAGCAGCAAACTACTCATTTGTGGGTCAAGTTTAGATAATAATATTAGGACGTTATCTATTATTTGAATCATTTTAGTACTTATATCCGATATGTAAAGCTACGATTCCACCAGTCATGTTCTGATATTCAACATTATCAAAACCAGCATCATACATCATTTGCTTTAGTGTTTCTTGATCTGGATGTTTGCGGATTGATTCAGCAAGATATTTATAACTTTCAGCATCTTGAGTGATGATTTTGCCTAAAAAAGGTAAAGCTTTGAAAGAGTATTCATCATAAACCTTAGATAGCATAGGTACTATGGGTTTTGAGAATTCTAGTACTAGTAATCTTCCGCCTGGTTTTAGTACTCTGCACATTGATGCTATAGCTTTAGCTTTGTCAGTGACATTTCTTAAACCAAAAGATATTGTTATACAGTCAAAATAATTATCAGGAAATGGTAGAGATTCAGCATTAGCTTGAACATATTCAATATTACCTACACACCCTTTATTGGTAAGCTTCTCTTTACCCACTTCTAACATTGATGAGTTGATGTCACTCAAAACCACTTTACCTTGTGAGCCTACCATTTGACAGAATTTATATGCTAAATCACCAGTTCCTCCAGCTAAGTCAAGAACTCTGTCTCCTTTGCGTATGCCAGTCTTTGCAATAGTTTGCTTTTTCCAGATGCGATGGATACCAAAAGACATTAAATCATTCATTAAGTCATACTTAGCCGCTACTGAGTGGAAAACTCCGGCAACTTTTTTTTGTTTTTCTTCCCAAGGTACTTCTGTAAAACCGAAATCTGTTGTTTTATTTTCTTTAGACATTTAAACTAAAAATTATAATATTAAGATATAATTTCATTATAGCAGAATATCAAGTATTTGTATTGGCAAGATACCATTAAATAGGGAGTGTAATAATGTATATATTATCTGGAGATATCGGTGGAACTAATACTAGATTAGAGGTTTCTCTTCTAGAAGATGGATTAACACAGAGCATTGCCATCAGGAAGTATAAAGGAGCAAACTTTAATTGTTTGTCTGATATTGTTGATAAGTTTTTGCTAGAAGTTGATTTGGTGGGGCAGATTGATTCTGTGTGTCTTGCTGTTGCTGGATTTGTCGCAAATGGAGAAGTTCAAGTAACAAATTTACCATGGTTAGTCTCAGAGCAGTATATCTCAGAAGGCCTTGGGATAGATAAAAGTAAAGTTAAAGTTATAAATGACTTTGAAGCCATAGGTTATGGAATAGAGTCTTTGGATAGAGAAAAAGATCTTATTACTCTCCAAGAAGGTAAAAAAGATGATGAAACATTGTGTGCTGTAGTCGGTGCTGGTACAGGTCTAGGTATGTGTCTAGTTAGTTATGATAAAGATCATAATCCTAGAGTGTACAAAACTGAAGGTGGGCATGTTGACTTTTCACCAGTTGATGATGAGCAAATTCAACTCTTCAGATTTATGCGTAGAACTTTTCATCGTATATCTCCAGAAAGATTTTGCAGTGGCTATGGCATTTTCAATATATATAAGTATGTTGTACGTAATCCTTTATATGATCAGCCAGAGTGTCAATCGTTACGAAGAGAATTATTTAGCGTATCAGATTCTGATAAAGCAGCAGTTATTGTTAAGTATGCCATAGAGCATAGAGAACCCTCTGCGTTAAGAACTATAGATATATTTTTAAGTATATATGGATCAGTAGCAGGTAATTTAGCATTATCAAGTTTACCTTTTAGAGGGTTGTACATTGCTGGAGGTATTGCACCTAGACTTATCAAACAAATCAAAGAAAGTAAGTTTTTAGAGAAATTCAGAGATAAAGGTAGAATGTCTAGTATGATGAAAGATTTTCCAGTTCATATAATTATGAATACAGATGTTGGTTTAATTGGTGCGCGTACTTATGCAGCAGGCTTAGTTAAAGTAGAGTAAAATTATTTTTTTTCTTTGAGATATTTTGAAAGTCTCAATGCTCCCAACCATATTAGATAAGCTACTACACATCCTGCTATTGCCACATAAAAAGTAGCAAATACGAAAAAGATCCCAACTAATATAGCTAATTCAGTGATAAAAAATATAGCTAATATAGCAATCAGGCAAATACAGCTGAAAACATTCCGGTATGTACATATTTTATTTGCTGAATTTGGTTCTTGGTTTAAGCTTTCTTGATTCATGTTATTTATATATCGTTATAATAGGTTAATTATACAGTTGGTAATTATTGCATTGCAAATGAAATATTAAGATTATCTTTTTATATGTTTTGATAGATAAATAGACTGAATTATTAAGAAAATAAAAGTTATGCCAAGAAGGCCAAAAAGTTTAAAGTTCATCCATATATTCGTTGAAAAAAAGTAAGCAACAAATAAGTTAAGATTTCCTAGCACTGTAAAGTAAGCACCCCACATATTGTTGATTTCTCTCCACTTATGTCTTTTTAACTCAACGGCTTCTTTGAGAATTTTTTGCATTGGTGTTTCTTTCATTGTATATGTTGATATTATCAAACCAATTCCTATTAACCAGTTGATTATGCTAACTTTCCATTTTATAAACTCTTCATTATGGAAGTATAAAGTGGCTCCGCCAAATACCACAACAAGTACAGCTATTAGAATTTGTGCTTTAGCAATTTTTCTATGAGCAATATACTCCCAAATTACTTGAGCAACTGTAACTATAATCAATGCAGCAGTAGCATAAAAAATATCATAGACCTTATAAACTGTAAAAAATACGATTGCTGGTAGCAAATCATTAATCATTTTATTCATTTGTATTATTGTTAAGTGTTGTATAATGTCATAAAAGTATAACTCTTGTTGCTAAGATAATGAAGAAATTAATTGAACTATATAGTTATGGTAATAATGTAACTGAATTAAAAGAGATAGCTAATATATTGGATAGTGATGGTGTTCTTGCTGTACCAACTGATTCAGGATATGCTTTAGCTTGTAGGATGAAATCAAAAAAGGCTATAGATAAGATCATCAAAATACGTGAATTAGACGGAAAACATAATTTTACTTTATCTTGTAAAGATTTATCTGAAATATCTGAATATGCAAAAGTTGATAATAGTGTTTATCGAATTCTAAAAAGATATACACCAGGGCCTTTTACTTTTATTTTAAATGCAACAAAAAAGGTATCATCATTATTGGTTACTAAATCTAAAAATACAGTTGGTATAAGGGTAAGTGAGCATTATGCTCTTCAGGCTATATCAGCAGAAATTGGTGAGCCATTAGTGATTGGGAGCTTTATTTTACCTGGGCAAGATCATGTTGTTACCGACTGCTCAGTTATTGATGATGAAGTTATGAATTATATAGATGTGATTATAGAGTCGGATTATTGTGGTTATGAGTCAACTACTGTTGTGGAAATGCTTGAATTACCATATCAGATTTTAAGACAAGGTGCCGGAGAAATAGATCTCTAATCCTAAATGTCATAGATATTGAACATTAATAAGATAGTTAAATATGAACTCTTACAAAACTATATTTGAAAATTTAGAGTTTGAAATTTCACCAATAAAAAAATCTCGCTTTATATCTTCTGTCTACAAGGTAGCTAGTCACGAAGAAGTGCTAGAGGCAATAGATAATGCAAAGATTATTTATCCTGGAGCTAATCATTATTGCTGGGCATATTCTTTGGTAGATAATAATCGGCTTAGATTTAGTGATGATGGTGAGCCAAATGGTTCGGCGGGTAAGCCCATACTTTCACATATTCAAGGTCTTGGTATATCAAATGTTTTGGTTGTGGTTGTAAGATATTTCGGGGGGACGAAGCTTGGTGTTGGTGGACTTGTTAGAGCGTATGGGCAGGCAGCTAAAGAAGGGTTGGCTTTAGCCAAAATTATCGATGTAGAGCCTCAGAGTGAAATTTTAATAGAATATGACTACTCAGAAACAGCAAATGTTGATAATCTACTAAATCGCTATAATATTCAGATTATAAGGGAGAACTATTCTAATTTGATATCCAAAGTTATTAAGATATGTACATCCAAAAAATCTATCTTCTTAGATGAAATTACGAATATAACCAAAGGTAGGGTGAAAACGTTAGAGTACTAAATTATTTTGGTTTCAACTCTACTATTACGAATAAGCATATATATAAATGAGCCAAATAAGCAAATAACCCCACTAAATATAAATACGAACATAAAATTATCATTTGTTGATTGTAGTATTATCCCAGTAATAAGCGGGGCAAGTCCAGCACCAACAAAATTAGCAAAATTCTGTAATCCACCAATTGTTCCTACTAAGCTATATGGAGAGATATCAGCAACTAATGCCCATGTTGGAGATATCCGTAGCCCCAAACAGAAAATAGTAACACTTATTACACATACTATAATAAAGATGTTGTCTATAAATGGTAGCGCTAAGATTGCTATAGATGCAACTAGACATCCGATGATTATAGGTGTTAATCGTGAAAATACTGCTGTAAATCCTTTTTTTATCATAAGATCGGATGCTATACCGCCTAACATTACTGAAGCGATTCCTGAAATAAAAGATATAGATGTTGCTATACTCATTTGCGAAAGGCTCAGGTGTTTTACTTTAATAAAATAAAAAGGTAACCATGTTAGAAATAACCAGTAAGCGTAAGATGAGCATAGATTTCCAATACATAAAAAAACTACATTCTTATTCTTTAGTGCATCAGAGATAGAAACCTTTTGAGTCTTTTTGTAAGTTGGTCTACATTGAATAGTTTCTTCTGTATGTAGAAGTTTCCAACCTAATGCAGCTAGCAATCCGATAATACCTAACAAAATAAACATACCGCGCCAATCTATCAGTAGCATTAAACCAACTAGGATTAATGGTGCTAGGATGTTAGCTAATCTAGGACCTAGAGCTACTATTGATGACATTAGCCCCCTTTGAGAACTTGGAAAACGATGCTGTATTATTCTAGTAGCGACTATGAAAAAGGGAGCTTCTGCGAGACCAAGCAATATCCGTGTTAGTAATATTGAATAAAATCCTATTACCAAGCCTCCTAATATGCAAGCTACAGACCATGCAATCATACTTACTAGCATTACTTTATTTACACCTAGTCGATCAACCATATATCCCGCCGGTAGACTAGCGATAGCATACGGCCACATAAATGCTGATAATAATATTCCCATTTCTGTTGGTGTTATATTAAAAGCATTAGCAATTTCTGTATTTGCAATACTTAGTGTAGATCTGTCAATATAATTTAATAATGCTAAAAAGAATAATAGAAAAATTATTAAAATATTATAGTAGGATTTTTTCATTACTAAATACTTAGCTTATTTAACACGCATACCAGGCTGAGCACCTTCATGCGGTTCTAGTATGTATATTCCTTTGTCATCACCAGCTGCTAGAACCATACCTTCTGACATTCCAAATTTCATTTTTCTAGGAGCTAAGTTTGCTACCATTACAGTATGTTTGCCTACCAAATCTTCTGGCTTATAGGCTGATTTTATGCCTGCAAATACTTGTTTTGTAACTCCGCCTAGATCTAATACTAGTCTAAGTAGTTTGTCTGCACCTTCAACATGTGATGCTTCAGCAATTCTAGCTACACGAAGGTCTACTTTCATGAAGTCATCAAAAGTACATTCTTCAGCTATATCAAGTTTAGACCCTTCTTTTTTAGGCTCTGTCTGTTTTTGTGATTGCTCTTTTTCTAGCATTTTTTTAGTATCCTCTAAAATCTTGTCTACTTTTTCTTTTTCTATACGTCTAGCAAGTGGTTTGAATTTGTTGATTTTATGATTCTTTAAGAATGTTGGAGTATCATTCCAGTTTGCAATTTCTATATTTAAAAAAGCCTCTGCTTTTGCAACAATGCTAGGAATTATAGGTTTTAGATATGAGACTAAAACTTTGAACATATTTATTCCTTGTGAGCATACTTGATGGACTTTTTGCTCTTGATCTTCTTCTTTAGCTAGTTGCCATGGCTTATGATGATCTATGAATTGATTTGCTTTATCTGCCAAGGCCATTATTAGTCTTACAGCATGCGCAAATTCTCTTTTCTCAAAAGCTTCTGTAATTGCGTGATGATTTTTAGCAAACTCTTCTTCCAACTCTTTATCAAAGACTTCATTAGCTAAAGTTGCATCAAATTTTTTGTATATAAAGCCAGCACAACGACTTGCTATGTTTACTACTTTACCGACTATATCAGAATTTGATTTGGTGACAAATTCTTCAAGGTTTAAATCTATATCATCTATACGAGATGTTAGTCTAGAGGCGAAATAGTATCTTAAATAGCTAGGCTCTAAATTATCTAGATAAGTTCTTGCTTGAATAAATGTACCACGAGATTTTGACATTTTTTTGCCATTTACGGTTAAGAACCCATTTGCGAAGACACTTGTAGGAGTTTTGTAACCTGTAGATGACAATATCGCTGGCCAAAAGAGTGCATGGAAATAAATAATATCTTTACCAATAAAATGATAAAGCTCGCTTTCACAAGAGTTATCTCCCCAAAATTCATTAAAATCAACATTGTTTTTGTTACAGTAATCTCTAAAGCTTGCAATGTAGCCCATCGGAGCATCTAACCAAACATAGAAGAACTTCTGTTCATTTGTGCCAGGGATTGGATAGCCAAAATATGGCGCATCACGAGATATGTCCCAGCTTTGTAATCCTTGTTCAAACCATTCTGCTAATTTATTAGCTACTTCTGGTTGTAGGCTTTTATTAGACTCAATCCAATTTTTAATATCTTTTTGTAATGCGGGTAGGTCAAAAAAGAAGTGTTCAGAATTTTTTTGTATTGGTGCTTTTCCTGATACTACTGATTTTGGGTTTATTAGTTCTGTTGGATCATAGGTTGCACCGCAAACCTCACAACTATCTCCGTATTGATCTTCAGCCTTGCATTTTGGACAAGTGCCTTTTACAAATCTATCAGGTAAAAACATCTTTGCTTCAGGATCATATGCTTGAGCTATTTCTTTTTTTGATATGAGTTTTTGAGCATTCAGCTTACCGTAGATATCTTCAACAATCTCTTTGTTTATTGGACTATGGGTTGAATGGTAATTATCAAATTCAATTTCGAAGCTTAAAAAATCTTTTTGGTGATTGTTTGAGTATTTTTCAACAAGTTCTTCTGGCGTGATACTTAAGCTTTTAGCCTTAAGCATTATTGGAGTACCGTGTGTATCACTGCCGCATACGAATATACATTCATTACCTTGTAGTTTTTGGAATCTAACCCAAATGTCTGACTGTATATATCCAAGCATATGGCCTAAATGAAGATCGCCATTTGCATATGGCAGTGCATTAGTAACTAGGATTTTTCTCATAATAAAAATACTTATATAATTTATATATGTTTAGAGTAATGGTTGTATTATAAAGTTTTTTCAAAATTTTGTTTAGTAATATATTAGTAAAAATAATAGTTAATGTAAAAAAAGATAGGAGTACTCTTGACACATTGTTATATGTATATATAATATCCTCTCACATGGTTTAGGAGAGGTGGCCGAGTGGCTGAAGGCGCTCCCCTGCTAAGGGAGTATAGGCGTTAAACCCTATCGAGAGTTCGAATCTCTTCCTCTCCGCCATCAAAAAAGTTTTCGATCTTTTCAAAATCGGGTGCTTAGCTCAGCTGGGAGAGCATCGCCCTTACAAGGCGAGGGTCGGGGGTTCGAACCCCTCAGCACCCACCACAAAATAAAAAGCGACTTAGGTCGCTTTTTTTATGTCTTAAATTTTTGTATATCACTTTTATTGGATTTTACTTTTTCTTATGTGCCTGGTGCATAGAGAATGTCTTGTAATTTATGTTTTATCGACCATATTGGATGCTTCTAAGGTAAGTTTCTGAGATCTGTTTATTAATAAATGATTTTTTTAGTTTAGTTATGAGGATAAAAGTTATTTAAATTTGCTAATAATCTAAGTAGGAATAGTTCGGGGTATATTTGTATGTGAGTTCAATTGAAATTCAACCTTATTGATTTTCAGATTCAAAACCATGTCTGCAAGTTTTTTAATATCATGTGATTTGTTAGAGTTATATTTATCAAAGGTGTAAGTGCTATATCTGGACTTATGTGAGTTTATTGTTGTTTTGTGTGCAGTTTTATAGACTTGAGTATTATGAAGTTAAACAAAGTACTGTTTTTTTATTTAGTATGGCGCGGTGTCTTAACAGTAGATTAGATTGATTTCAATATCATAAACATTAGTAGGAGCATATTAGTATTTATTATTGTATATTGAAAAATAAAGTTGTTAATAAATCTATTTCAAAAAAATCTTAACAACTTTTAAATATAATTGCCGCTAGAACTGAGGTATTAAGTATTAAAATTAATGATACGTGTAATCAATATAAAAGTAATCAGGTTAGTTGGGATAGTAGGTCTTGGTATATTTATTGAAAAAGAAATGATTAAATAAAGTTTAAAAGAAGAGGCGATCTTTTTGTTCTAAAGCGTAGTGGATAAGCTTTAAGATGGTTTAAAAGGCTATGTAGAGGTTGGTTTTTGGGGTTGAAATAGCTGTTGAAATAAAAAAGTTGTAAAAACTTTAATTTTTTTGAAGAAAGTAGTTGCATTTTGGAAGAGTGATGCGTATTATATGTCTTCACCGGCTGACGAGTGATGTTAACGGTTGGGAGCTAAGGCTTCTAAGATATTTAAGAGATAT
>NZ_VXKP01000010.1:0-11297 GCF_008711455.1 Francisella sp. XLW-1
TAACATCACTCGTCAGCCGGTGAAGACATATAATACGCATCACTCTTCCAAAATGCAACTACTTTCTTCAAAAAAATTAAAGTTTTTACAACTTTTTTATTTCAACAGCTATTTCAACCCCAAAAACTACCATCCACATAGCCTTTTTGCCACTTTACAGCACATTTACACTATTTTATAACAAAAAAACAAATATCCTACTTATCTAAAAAATAATACTTTTTTATTTAATTATTTCCCTTTCAATAAATTTACTAAGCCTTGTCACAGCTTCTGCCAAAATATTTAAATCATCAGCACAGCTTATTCTTATATAGTTTTCTAAGCCAAAGTAACTTCCCGGTGTTATAGCTAAAGCTTGATCTTTTAATAAAGCTAAGCAAAATTCTACATCGTTTCTGAATTTAGTTTTTTGTAACAACTTCTCTATTTTTGGAAAAAGGTAAAAGGTTCCTAATGGTTTAACTATTTCAAAATCCTCTAAACTCTTTAAAGAATTATAAATATACATCACTCTTTCTTGATAAATAGATGTATATCTTTTTAAATACTCATTATCTAAGGATAAAGCTTGTATAGAAGCTATTTGAGATATTGAGCAAGCACCACCAGTAGTTTGAGACTGTAGTTTTGCTATCGCATCTTTTAAAATCTCTGGAGCTATAACATATCCCACTCTCCAACCAGCCATAGCATAACCTTTTGACATTCCACTAGCTATAATAAATTTATTTGATAAATCTGGAGCAACTTGTAACAAAGAAATAGCATTACTATCAAATAAAGTTTGATCATATATTTCATCTGAAATAATCCATATATTTGGATATTTCCTGATTAACTGTGCAAAATATGCCAATGTTTCTTCTGAATAAACAACACCTGTAGGGTTGTTAGGGGAGTTTATAATAATAGCTTTTGTTTTGGATGTTATAGCTTTTTCAATTTCTTTAATATCTAATTGGAAATTATTTTCAGCATGGGTTTTTACTATAACTGATTTTGCTCCAGCCAATTTTAGCTGCTCTGGATAACATCCCCAATACGGTGCGAAATAAATAGCTTCATCTCCATCATCAAAAATACATGTAAAAATATTATGTATACTTTGTTTAGTTCCACTAGTTACACAAACCTGGCTTTTATTAAAGTTTAAACCATAATCTCTTTTATATCTCTTAACTATGGCTTCTTTTAATTCAGAAATTCCATCTATTGGAGGGTACTTAGTAATATTATTATCTATAGCTCTTTTAGCAGCCTCTTTGACACAGTCCGGTGAGAAAAACCCTGGCTCTCCTATAGAAAGAGATATTACATTTCTTCCCTGCTGCTTTAACTCCGCTGCTAATTCAGACATTACAACTGTAGCTGATACCTCAATACTGTTTACTTTATTACTAATTTTTAGCATTATTCGACCTTATATTTTTTATACTAACCAGCTAGAAGCTTTTTTACTTTGTCTTACAGTCTGAAGCTGTCCTTTATAACAGACTACTTCAGCGGGTAAACTATGACACAAGAAAAAAGGCATACCCTCAGTAAAACCATATGCTCCAGTTTGCTTAAATACTAAATAATCATTTAGCTTTATATCTTTTGGTAAACTTGCTACACCAGCTTTATCTAGGCTTGTACACAATGGACCATGAATCTGAAAATTTTCAATATCATTACAAAATTCTTTTCTAAGTAATTCTACAGGAAAACTTTCGCCCGTTAATGCAGGCCTAACTAAATGTTGAGCACCACCATCAACCACTAGCAAATCAACACCATTCACTGATTTCCTATCAACAACTTTAGTTAAATAAGCTCCGCTTTCTGCAACAGCATACCTACCTAGCTCTAACCAATACTCTATGTCAGGAAACTCTTTTTTAAGATTATTAAAGCAAGATATTAAATTATTGATTGATACCGCTTTTTGACCAGCACTATAAGGAACACCTATACCACCGCCTAAATCTATAATTTTTAAAGAAACATTGATAGCCTCACTTAAATCTAGCAAAGCCTTAGTTATTGTCTTCCATATTTGAGATAGTTTATCTAAGCAAAGAATATTTCCCCATTGAAAACAATGCATCCCAATTATAGACATATTATTAGAAATACTTGGAGAACCATTAAAAAAGTCTTTCCAATCATTTATTGATAATCCAAAAGGAGTTACACAACCTCCTCCCCCAAGAACATTACTTTCTTGATCATTCCATACAAGCTGAACCCTTAAAAGAATTTCAACTTTTATATTCTTTCTTTCTACAAGGTCTGATAAATCTTTAAATTGATTTATGCTCTCGATTACAAAAATTCTAACGCCTTGAGCTAGAAAATATTCTAATTGAGAATATGACTTAGCTGGCCCAGTATGCAAAATATTCTTAGGATTTACTCCTTGAGCTAAAACCTGGTCCAGCTCACCAATACTAGCAACATCAAAACTTATTTTTTGCTCATCGAAAATCTTAATCATTCTAGATAATGGATTTGCTTTTAGTGCATACCATAATTTTACTGGTAGTTTTTTCAGTTCTTTAGCATGCTTCTCTAACATATCTAGGTCATAATAAAAGAAAGGAGCTTCATTTTCTTTACATAGACTATCTAGGTTACTTCTATGAGCTTCTATATTCATAACTACCTCAATAATTCTTCCAAGGTTAAGGATGCGTCACTTTTTTCATCTCTATATTTAATAATAATTGGACAGTAAGCCTGAAGACCATTTTCTTGAGCCCAACTAGTTCTTATAGGCCGGCTACCCGGAATAACTACTGCATTCTCTGGAATTTTTGAGCCTTTATCTAAAACCTCATCATTAACAGCATCATAAACTGCTAAACCTTTTGATAAAACAACTGAGGGAGCTATAACTGCGCCTTTTCCAACCACGATACCCTCAACGATAACAGCACCTGCCCCAACAAATACATCATCCTCAATAACCACAGGATTCATTCCTATCGGCTCTAAAACACCACCTATTTGAACTCCTGCCGATAAATGTACATTTTTACCAATCTGAGCACATGAACCAACTAGAGCATGGCTATCAACCATAGTTCCAGAATCAACGTATGCTCCTATATTAATATAAGCTGGAGGCATAATAATAACAGATGATGCTACATATGCCCCTGCTCTAACTGATGAACCACCTGGTACTAGTCTAACACCATCTTGAGCACTAAAACTTCGCGCTGGCAGATTATCTTTATCGACAAATCCATTATAGATTCCAGAAAGCTCAGTATTACTACCAGCTTTAAAAGCAGCTAATATACCTTTCTTCACCTCTTGATTTGCGGCCCATTCTCCATTATCTAATTGAGTAGCTGCTCTTAATGTACCCTTTTCTAACTCTTTAATAATATTTTTCCAATCCATTCTAAACCTATCTCCTCTACTTATATATGACTAAACCAATCTTTAACTAAACTATCAGCTCCTATTAATAAACTTAAATCCTGAAGTTCATTAGCTAAAAGCGGTGCTCTTAAAGTGTTTGTCGTAATGACACCACTATATGCTAGCCATGCCTTAACAGGTATTGGATTTGAGACACTAAAGCAAGATCTCGCAGCAACTTCCCAGATTACCTTATCCGTTATTGCTATTTGATGAGCAAGACTTTGCTTAACATACTCTTTTGTTTGTTCTGGCCATATATTGGATATAACTGAAACAAGGCCTTTTGCACCAACATTTGCCAACTCTGGCAATAAACCGTCCTCTCCACTATATATAATTAGATTTGGAGCTAGCTCATGATAACGAGCACATCTTTGGATATCTCCAGAAGCCTCTTTTAATGCCCAAAGATTTGGGTGATCTTTTAAATTGACCAGAACTTCTTCAGCTAAGTTAACACCGGTCCTTGAAGGAACATTATATAACATACAAGGTCTGTCAGCTTTATCCAAAATAGTTTTAAACCAAATGGTTTGACTAGCAGAGCCTGGTTTTGCGTAAAGAGGTGTAACAACAAGAAAAGAATCTACCCTCTGTGTTTGACAAAACTCTACCCACTCAAGTTGCTTAGCAAGCTGAAATCCTCCTACGCCAATCATAATTGGAACATTAAGATTTAAGCTAGTAACAAATCTTACAACGTCACACTGCTCATCAAAGTCTAAAGCCAATGCCTCTCCAGTGCTTCCTAAAATCAGAACACCACATCCTTGATACTCTTGAATTCTTAACAACTTCTCAAAACCATCCCAATCAACTGAACCATCTTCAAGCATTGGTGTAATTAATGCTGTATATAATCTATTATTAATATCTATAGACATAACCTTTCTCCAACTAACTCATCAAAATAAACAAAACCGGTAATAGCTCTTTCAACAGCTTCTCTTGCCGCCCATATAGCTCCTTCAGCAAAGAGACTTCTATTATGAGCAGTATGCTTAAGCTCTATTGTTTCATGAGGTGTATTTACCTTCACTTGATGCTGTCCTTTTATGTCCCCCTCCCTAATAGACTCTATAGATACATCTCCTATACTTAACCAATTTCTCCAAGATACTGCTGTACCGCTAGGAGAATCAACTTTATGAATATGGTGTTTTTCTGTAATAGAATAGTTTATTCCTTCATTTAATTGCTCTAACTGCCCCAGTGATGCCAACATGTTTTTTATAATTACCATTGATAAGCTGAAATTGTTCGCAACAACCCAAGTTTTTTGATTCTGATTTACAAAATTAATAAAGTTTTGATCCCAGTTATATCCTGTTGTACCACAGATTACAGGAACATTTGATTCTAATAATGTAGGTAAAAGCTCTTGCAACACTTTTGCATTAACAAAAACTATAGCTATATCTACATTTTGCAAAGCTTCTAGCGTTAATATATTTTTTGAATCATATATACCAGCAACTTCTTCTTGTGATAATAAGTCTGATACTGCTGAACCAGTTTTTCCATTACCAACTATAGCCACTCTCATATTATCTCCCCCTAGCTAAAAAAACTGTTATAAACGTTATTAACTACCTTTTGAGCATCCTGGCTAGCAACTAACATACATATACTATTCTCACTAGCTCCGTGACTAAAAAGTCGAATATTATAATCCCTTAGGCTACTGAATAGCTCTCCACTAACTCCACTTATCTGATGCAGATCACTACCAACCACACTCACTAGAGACAAGTCATTCTCAACTTTAATATTTATATTACCTATAGACTCTATATCTTTTAAAAGTTCTGGAGTTACCAAATCATCTCCCATAGATTGACTCCCTAACTTATCTAAAGTAATCGCAATACTAACCTCACTAGTAGAAACCAAGTCAACAGCAATATTATGATTAGCAAGTATGTTAAAAACTTTCACTAAAAAGCCTTGTGAACCAAACATATTAAAGCTTTTAATAGTTAATAATGTTTGATCTTTTCTCTCAGCTACAGCAATGATATTTCTATCTTCATCCATTTTCTGTGTAATTAGTGTTCCACCAAGCTCTGGTTGAAAGGTAGATCCAATGTATATATCAAAGTTACTAGTCATCGCGGGCCAAAAAGTTTTTGGATGAACAACTTTCGCGCCAAAAGTAGCTAACTCAGCAGCCTCACTAAAACCTAAAGTACTCAACGAACTTGCATTAGGAATAACTCTTGGATCAGCCTGATAGATACCTGTTACATCTGTGAAAATTTTCAATTGATTAGCTTTTATCGCTTGAGTATATAAGGAAGCTGAATAGTCACCACACCCCCTTCCTAAAGTAGTAGTGTTACCATAACTATCTGAACCAATAAAGCCTCCCATGACACAAACATATCCTTGATTAATTTTAGGTAAGATATGCTCAATAGCATTAGTTTCTAAAGCAAGCAAATCTGGACTAGCACAACCAAAGTGACTATTGGTCTTTAAGATTTCTCTTGAATCCAAATGATAAGCATTTATGCCATTTTGATTAAACACATTTGTAACTAACATAGAAGAAATTATTTCACCGAAAGCTAGAATGGAATCAGATAATTGTTTACCACTAAAATAAGCAGCCATATTTGCAAACATTCTAAGCTCTGAAATCATATTATTAATAGAGCTCGTTACATCATTTGAGTTTATGGACTCTAATATTGGATTAATTATAGTTTCTACTTGCTCTATAATTTTTTCTGCTTCAGAGCCATCTTTACTATTATTTGCTAGCTGAATTAATAAATTAGTAATACCCGACTGAGCACTTACAATTACTAATTTTATCCTATTATCTGAATTAACTATATTAGCACACTGCCTAATAGTTTGTTGATTTGCTACACTTGTGCCACCAAACTTGGCGACTATTGTTTCTGACATATTAGCTCTCCTATCTAATAGCTACATATCAGACGAGAGAACATAAAATTTGAGAAATACATACACAAATAAAGCACTCCACGTCGATATAAATTTTAAACGACATGACAGTTCTGCTACCTTTCAATATCAGAACCAAGACTACCAATCATAAACTTGGATAATCTTTCGGCATTGGCTCTACCTGTTCTAGTGATCATAGGGGTTTATGCGCCTAACACTAGAGATATAACAAATGCACCTCTTTAATTACACTTTTGACTAAGTGTTGAAATTGAGTCTAACATCGCACTAATCTTGGATAAAAGCTTTTTATAGCAAAAGATTAGTTTTTCTCATAGCACTTAACAAAACTTCAGAACAATATATAATTACCCCATATTCCGTAGCAAAGAGATTAAAAATGACTCATGAATATTTATTATGGATAGCGCTTGCTGCATACTCAGTACATGTACTAGAAGAGCTAAGCTTCAATTGGAAAGAATGGGCTAACTCGACTCTCGGACTTAAAACATTAGAGTGGAACCACTTCTATGTTGCCAACAGTGTAGTTATGTTTATTGCTATTGCTGCTGCGATGGTTGGTTGGAAGCTTCCTGCTTTTGGCTTAATTATCGCTGCTCTTATGTATGTAAATGGAATTTTTTTCCATATTCTACCAACAATAGTTCAACGTAAAATATCTCCAGGCGTAATAACTGCGACAGTACTTTTCTTACCAGTTGCATCATGGATTTATTATGGAGCATATCTAGACGGAGTTCTATCATTAGCTAACTTAACATTATCATTAGTGCTTGGCGGATTATTAATGGCTTCTCCCATTGTATTTATAAAACTAAATCAAAAGCTCAACCCTGAATAAAGGTTAATCTGCAAATTTATCTGTTGCCCTGACTAAAGCTTCCAGAATTCCCGGTTCGCTGATAGAGTGTCCAGCATCTGCTACAATATCTAGCTCTGCCTTCGGCCAAGCTTTATGCAAATCCCAAGCACTTACTGCTGGACAAACCATATCATAACGGCCTTGTACTATCACACCGGGAACATCCTTGATTTTATGAGCGTCTTTCAATAACTGAGCCTCTTCAACAAATAGCTTGTTTTTGAAATAATGACACTCAATTCTTGCAAAAGCCAAGCTAAACTTATCCTCTCCATATCTATCTATAGATTTCTTATCCACAAACAACTTACTTGTTGATGCCTCCCAAACGCTCCACGCTACAGCAGCTTGTTGCTTTAGCTTCTCATCATCACCTGTAAGTATTGAATGATATGCTGATATAAAATCTTTTCTTTGCTCTACCGGAATCGGCTCTATATATTTCTCCCACATATCAGGAAATACCATACTAGCACCATGCTGATACAACCACGACAACTCTTTTTCTCGCCCAAGAAATATACCTCTTAGAACAAGCTCTGTCACAACATCTGGATAGGCTTGAGCATAAGCCAACCCTAGAGTACTACCCCAAGATCCACCAAAAAGCATCCACTTATCAATATTCAATTTTTTACGAATTTTTTCAAAATCTTCAATTAAGTCTTGAGTGGCATTTTCTCTAAGCTCAGCAAATGGAGTACTTTTACCACAACCGCGCTGATCTACTAATATTACTCGATACTTATCTGGGTTAAAGTATTGCCTATAACTTGGTTGAATACCACCTCCTGGACCACCGTGAATAAATAGTGCAGGTTTACCGTTAGGATTGCCACACTCTTCAAAGTATATTGTATGGATATCTGAAACTTTTAAAAACTCTTGATTATATGGCTCTATTTCTGGATACAATGGCATGATGCACCTATAACTCTTAAACCTTATTAACTAAAGTATCTACCAAAAAAAATAACTAAGCAAATCAAGATTTAGCTAAAGTAAAATATTTTTCTGATTCACATCTAATATTTTTAGAAAATCATCTGTCGAAATTTGCTTAACTTCACAAACTTTATTAATCACTTTAAATAGTAAGGTTGGCATCCCATCATTTTGTTCTCTACCCAGAAGCCATGAATATGATGAAGGGTTATCTGTCTCTATCAAGATCCTATCTAACGGTATTCGTCTAGTTATCTCTCTAATATGTTCGCTAAATAGAATCTCAACACCAATTGAGAAATGACCACCCAATGCCAAATATTTATCCAACACATCAAGATCTCCTGCATACCAGTGGACAATAAACCTATGTCGCTTATATCTTTCTAAAGTTTGCAAAACTTCTAGCTCTGCTCCACTTGTATGCAAATTTAGCAATTTATTATCTATTGCCCTATGTGAGATTATATATTCAAATACTTGCTGCTGATCATCAAATGGAGCCGCATAATCCAAAAACCTCTTATCTAAACCAATCTCTCCTATGTACTTACTCTCAAACAAGTATTTATCTAAAGACTTTAGATCATGTACATATATATCCGCCTTCCATGGATGAATACCAAATGATGGAATAATAAAATCATAGTTATCGCTTAGGGTTTTTATCGAAATATATGATGGAACACACATTGCAACAGATAAGAGCTTTATATCATAGGTTCGACACTCTTTAGCTACCTTGTTTAAATCCTCTAATGAATATTTATCTGTATGAACATGCGCATCTAATATCATTTATGTATACATTAATTTTTTCCAATGAATATAGCCGTATATTGCCACAATTAGATATATAAATGTAGTAATAGCAGCAAATGCTAAATCTTTATACATATATAACAGTACATAAGTAGAATCAACAACCATCCATATCATCCAGTTATCTATTATTTTTCTGCTTGCTAGAAAAACACAAACAAGTGATGCCACACTTGTAAAACCATCCATATATGGCGTTGTTGAGTCTGTATAGTTTATGAGTAGCTGAGAAACCACCAAACCAAACACTCCAATACTTATTAAAACTTTTAACCAGCCAATAATTTTAAGTCTATGAACAACTACCTTTTTGTGACTAAAGTTAGGTTTCCAACTATACCAACCATACCCAAAACTAAATAAAAGAATTATCTGCAATATAGCATCAGCATACAATCCACTTATCGAAAACAATCCCGCACTCATAATCAAACCAACAATACCCACAGGCCAACCAATAACGTATAGCCCTGCCAATAAAAAAGTACACAAAAGATTGATAATCATAGTACAAAAATCAAAAAGATGAATCATGGCTCTATTAAAGATGAATTTTTAAACATTATAATAACTTGTATTTTTGAATAAAAAAACTGATGATCTAAATAATACAAATAACTAGCGTAAGCTATTAGTAAGACAAAGAAATAATTGACTATGTCTAAAAGCAGATATATTATCATTTATGATTGTTATGACATATTAGATACAAGGATTAAACTATGAAACTAAAAAAAATACTAACTGCCTCTTTACTTGCAGTATCAGCTTTATCACTAAGTAGCTGTTGGTTAGTTGTAGCTGGTGCAGTAGGTGCTGGTACAGTTGCTTATGTTGATGGTAAGTATTCAATGAACCTAGATGGTAGCCTAAAAGATGTTACTAATGCAACTCTTAAAGCTATCAGTGAAAATGATAACTTAGAAATCACTAAGAAAAATATAGTCCCAACCAAAACTGATATCAAAGGTAAAACTAAAGTGGGCTCTACTGATTTCTATATTGAAATACGTGAAATTACTAAGAATGCATCAAAAGTAACTATCAAATTTGGTACATTTGGTGATCAAGCAATGTCAGCAACGCTAATGGGGCAAATCCAAAAAGATCTATAATTTAAAGGCTAAACAATATGAATATCTTTAAAAAATTACTAGTTGTAACAGCAGTATCCTTTTCAACATTAGCTCTTAATAGTTGTATCGTAACTGCTGTTGCTGTTGGTGGTGGTACTGTTGCTTATGTAGAAGGTAACTATTCTATGAATATAAAAGGTAACTATATTGCTGTATATAAAGCTGCTCTTAAGGCAATAAAAGATAACAACGACTTTGTTTTAGTATCTAAAGACACCGACACAACCAAACAAACAGCTGATATCGAAGGTGCTACAAAAATAGATAGCACAAGCTTTACAATAAAAGTAGAAAGTCTTACAGATAAAATAGCTAAAGTAACTATTAAGTTTGGTAATTTTGGCGACCAAGCAATGTCATCAAAACTTATGGATCAAATTCAGGCTAACGTATACAAAGCTTCTTAGTAATGTTCAAAATAGCTCGCTTTATTATTCTATCAGCTATCATTCTAATATCTCTTAATAGCTGTGTTGCTACTGCTGTTATAATAGGTGCTGCAGTTGTTGCAGGTGGCGCTGTATACTATGTAAATGGTGACTATATAATTGAAGTGCCCAAAGATATTCGGTCTGTATATAATGCAACCATCAAAACAATGCAAATGGATAAACAATATTCACTACTTAGCCAGTCATATAAAGATAAAACAGCAGAGGTTAAAGCTTCACAAAATGGTAATGATGTAACGGTTAAGTTAACTAGTCTAAGCACCCGCTCTACTGAAATAAAAATTCGGGTCGGAACTCTCGGTGATGAAAAGGATTCTATAAATATAGCAAATGCGATCACTAAAAATATAACCTAGATAAGTATTTATCGAATTTTGGTCAACTTTTACTTTTTAAAAACTTTCAAATATGTATAATTTGTGTTAATTCAGAAACCACTCAGTATTACTGTATTATCATGAGTAATAAAGTACTAGACACATATTACAAAAACAATCGCCATATATGGGTGTTGGTATTATCTGGAGCTATTATAGGTACATTGGTAGGCCTATTTGCAACATTTTTCCAACTAATCCTAGACTCTATTAGACCTCCGGCCGGGATTCTGTCAAAAAAGGGTCATGCATGTATTTAGATAGTTATTTAGTACCATAAATAAAATTTACAATTTCATTATAAAAAACTTTTGGTTGGTCTACAGAAACTGTATGTTTT
>NZ_VXKP01000011.1:0-11033 GCF_008711455.1 Francisella sp. XLW-1
TTAATATTTGTATGTAATTATCTAATAATGTGGAATGATTTAGTAGATATTAATGAAAATTAGTGCGAAAGAGTTAAAAACTAGACATTGATTTTAATGGCTTTGAAGGCTCACTGAGAATAGCTGTTATTTTATTGATAAATATGGAGTTCAATGGGAATTAGAACAAGGAAATGATATTTAAATATTTCCAGTATTTAAATATTTTTTTATTAAAGTTAAGAAAATATACATATTAGGTCTAACTTCTCTCTTTTCCTTCATATCAAAAAATCCTTGATCTAAAACTGCAAATTTAGGTCTAAAATCTTTGAATTTTTTAATATCAATACAAGCAATATTAGCAAGTTCATCAGATATATTTAAAGAAAGTTCAAAGGATCCACCACCACTTTTTATGCTAAGGTAATTTGATATTTCATCAGAATGATCATTTATGAATTTTTGAATTGAATCATATTCAGAAGCTAATGCTTCCATTTCTTTTTTCTCTTGCTCTTTCCTTAGATTTCCTTGCACTTGTTCAAAAGCTACTTCTTCTTGTAGTTGTTTATTTTCAAGGGTACCTAAAAAGAAAGATGCTGGTGATTTTTTGATAGAGTCTTTCTCTATCGCATCTTTAGTAACTTTGATAGCATTAGTAATGGTATTTAAACTATATTTATCTTCAATTTCCTTTATTTTATTACGTCCTATTCCCCAACCCTTAAAAATTTGTTCAAATGGAGATTTTATATTTGTAAAATCAAAATCTATCAGACTTTTGTCGGGTTCAGTACTATCTTTTTTATATGAGTCTTTATAATTAAAAGAAAATTTTATTTTTTTAAAAGATCTTCCTTCTTTTATCAAATCATATTTTAAATCAATTTCTGTATTATTATTTACTTCTTTTTTAATAACATCTAAAACTCTAACTCTAAACAGGTTTATTTCAGAATATTTACCTTTTAACCCCATCTTTTCTTTAAACTCATTAATATCTATTACTTCTTCTATTTTTTTAGAAGCGTCTTTCAATGTCTTAAAAAATATAAATGATAATATTGAATAGCTGTTGTTAAGACTCAAAATTGTTTTAAGATCAATCCTTACATATCGTATCATTAATAGTAGTATTTTTAATGAGGTCTCTGTAAATTTAATATCTACTCCGCCATTTACATTATGTTTAAAATATTCAAACCAAGAGACACCACCAATCCCCTTAGTATTTTTATCATATATCAAGTCATAAGCATTTATAATTGATCTATTATGCATTGAGCGAACTATTTTATTTGTTTCTCTTGCTAAATGGTTACTTTTAATATCTAAAATACTAATTAGTTCTGATCTAGATATAAACATTTCTTTAGGTATTTCTTTTATCCTTTTATTTACTTCTTGATCCAAATCTTCAACTTCAGATAAATCAGGCAAATATACTTTATGCTCATTGAGCTTCTTTATTATTAATAATGCTATTTTTATATCTGATGATGACCATGATTGAGTTTTAATATCTGTAAATAAACTTGTTAAATAAAAACTTTTTTCCATTATGCTCATTTGTTTCATTTATAGCATACCTCTAAATTTAACATATTAAATAACAAAAACAAACAAATAAATATAATTGTTCGTTTATTACACCAAATTGTTCGTTTATTACACCAAATTGTTCGTTTATTACACCAAATTGTTCGTTTATTACACCAAATTGTTCGTTTATTACACCAAATTGTTCGTTTTATTTGGATAAAACCTATATATATCAATACTTTTAGCTTTCTCTAATAATAAACAACTAATAGTTAAATAAAAAATAACAAACAAAGCATACATAAGATGCTTGTTTGTATGCTTTCTTTTTTGATTATATTTTATTTTGACACTTATGTAACCATTATTATTTTTAGAGTTTTATAAATCTATAAAATGTAGATCTAGATATTTTAAGAGTTGAGCAAATATTATCTATAGACATAGCATGATCTTTGTACATGTTTTTTGCCATTATTACTTTCGGATTATCTTTGCTTATTTTTTTACGACCGCCAAGCTTACCTCTAGCCCTAGCAGCCGATAAACCAGCCATAGTCCTTTCCTGTATAAGTTTGCGTTCAAATTGAGCTAGTGATGAGAAAATATTAAATATAAGCTCTCCTGAAGCTGTAGTAGTATCTATTGCTCCATCTGATATTGATTTGAAACTAATACCTCTCTTTCCTAAATTTTCAACTAGATTTATTAAATGAGATATTGAACGCCCTAACCTATCGAGTCGCCAAACTAATAATGTATCTCCAGTTTCTAAAATAGATAGGCAATTAGTTAATCCATCTCGCTTTGATTTGACTCCTGAAATAATATCGGAGAATATATTAGCCTCATCGCAACCATGACTTTTTAGTGAATCTATTTGAGAGTTTAGGTCTTGATCTTTAGTGCTTACTCTAGCATATCCTACTACCTTTGGCATAATTCCTATTTTCCATGAAAATTATGAGTTTTTAAAACTTTGATTTATGAGATGAGTAAATAGTACATTATTTGCTATAATTTAGCCATTATTTTAAAACTCTCAAAAAACGATCGTTTTTTGAGACAGCTGTAAACTGATATGTAGAAATAGAAAAATAAAGAATGAATATTTTTAATAATAGTAGTATACTACTATGTAGTACATAAGTGGCTTTATTGATAATGAAACTTTTAAAAACTAAAAAATTTGCACAAATTGCTAAGAAACTAAAACTAGAAGATGTGCAACTAAAAGATAGCTTGACTGAATTTATAAGCTTAGATGATAATGGTAAAAATAGATTTTCACTAGGTAGTCAACTATATAAGATAAGAGTTTCTTTTGAGGGTAAGGGAAAAAGTGGCTCTAGCAGAACAATAATTGTATTTAAAGAATCTTCTTTAACTATATGGTTACATGCATTTGCTAAAAATGATAAAGCCAATATTTCAGATAAAGAACTTATAGATTTAAAAAAATTATCAAAACTATTGGTTAATTTAACAGAAGATCAAATCATAGATCTAATAAATACTAATAAGTTAATGGAGATAGACAAATGAGTACATTGAGAGATAGCATAAATGACTTAGCAAATGATCTACATGAAGCTAATATTATAAATAAAAAAACTCTAAGAGATTTAACTAGTGATGATATTGGTCAAATAGAAGAAATGCATATTTATACAGCAGAGGAAATCCAAGAGCTAAGACTAAAGCAGAATGTCAGTCAAAGTATTTTTGCTAAATATCTTAATATTAGTCCTAAAATGGTTATGGCTTTAGAGGGAGGTCAAAAGAAAGCTCAAGGAGCTATATTAAGACTTCTTAACATTATTGATAAACATGGTTTAGAAGTCATATGACTTCAATCAGACTACCAAATAATTTCATAATAGCAATTGTGTTAATCTATGTTTTTGCATACATAATCATAAAATCATTTGATAAAAAAATCATTATTTCATATAATTTAATGAAAAATATTAAAATGATCATTTTAATATTTGAAGTTATGATGTATTATTAAAATACACAATTGAAAAGGAGCTATATATGGGACAAATAATTGTTGTTGGTAGTGAGAAAGGTGGGGTACAAAAAAGTGGTTTATCTCAATCTTTAGCAGTTTGGTTGTCAATGAAGCAAAATATGGATGTTTTGCTTGTAGATGCAGACCCACAAGCAACTACTTGGGATTGGTATCAAGTAAGGTCAGAAGATAAGTCATTAGAGAAAATAAGTTGCGTACAGATGTCAGGAAAAATAAATATAGAGCTGATTAATCAATCTAGTAGATATGATGTAGTAGTAGTTGATGTTGGCGGACATGATAGCAAACCACTTCGCTCAGCTATGGCAGTTGCCGATAAAATTTTAATACCTTTAAGACCTAAAAGAAGAGATTTAAAAACTTTACCGCATATGTCAGATTTAGTTGAACAAGCTCAATCTTTAAATAGTAAATTAGTAGCTAGAATAGTTTTTACTCAATGTCCTTCTCTACCATCTCAAGTTTATAGGATATCTGAAGCTAAAGAAGTATGTATTGATTTTGGCATTAGACCATTAGCAGGTATAACTATGATGAGAAACATATATGATGATTGCGATGAAGGTGGTAAAACAGTCTTTGAATCTGATGATCAAAAAGCTATAGAAGAAATAAATGAGATAGCTACTGAATTTATGGAGGCTAGATAATGAGTAAGTTTTCAGATATAAAAAAGAAAAAAATAGATAATTTTATTGATGAGTCAAATAATTATCAAAATAAAGCAATAGTTGATATTAAAGAGCCAACAGAAAGATTAAATGTTGAAATACCAAAATCTATGCATAAAGCTATCAAATTAAAATCTGTAGAAGAAGATAGAAAAATAAGAGATATCGTAATAGAAGCTATAAATGATCATTTGAATAAATAAATATTTTATTATATATGTTAATGATCATTATAATATTTGAGTATTTTATCATATTCAATCGCACATATCTAAAGTAAATTCTTCAATCTTATATTTAAATAGATAGTCATAGCCACCTTTCTTAATCCTAAAAAATGTTCTCTCAGTTATATTATGCTTTGAGATTATTTGCAAAACTTACGCTATAAGTCATAAAATTTAGTAAAATTACTCCAAACGACATATTTTTTAAAAAAATTGAAAGCAATAGAAATAAGTAGAATTGATTATTGTCAGTTTCTGACAGTAAGTCAAAAGAACTATAGTATTACTTACTATGCTGAGCATGCAAAGAAGTGTTCTCATGATGTTATTAACCGCTTTATATCTAAAGGTAAATATACTCCATCATTATTATGGGAGTATATATCACCAGATGTAATACCATCAGAAAATGCATATATAATATTTGATGATACTGTTTTAAATAAACGTAATACAAAGAAAATAGAAGTAGCTAGAACACAGTATAGCGGAGCAGCTGGAGGAGTAACTACAGGAATAGGAATAGTTAACTTAGTTTATTATAATCCAGATATTGAAAAATATTGGGTTATTGACTACAGAATATTTTCCCCTGATCATGATGGTCTTACAAAGATAGATCATTTATTAGAAATGCTTAATAGTATTGTATACAGTAAACAAATACCTTTTAAAACAGTGTTATTTGATACTTGGTACTCAACTCATAAAATAATGCAGTATGTTTTTTTATGTGTATTGCAATCACTTGAATCTAAGCGCCAAAAACCAACACAGAATGATCTGGCGAGATTAACTGACTCTGATGTAACAATGACTTCCCATGTACTGCGCACTTTGCAAAAACGCGGTTTGATTGAACGCAAGCATATTGATGGCGATGAACGAGCTAAGTACCCAAAACTTCTTCCTGCAGGCAAGCAATTAATCAAACGCGCGACAAAGATTATGGATAAATTTGAGCAAGAGTATTTTTTGCCTATTAATAATAATTTTGATGATTTCATGCAGTGCCTAAAAGATTTAACAGCTGGCTGAAAGGAGTATAAATGAAGATAATCTTTAAGCCTCTTGCTACTACAGATTTTGCAAATTTACTTAAATGGTTGCAAAAGCCCCATGTTAAGAGGTGGTGGGATACTGATGTCAATTACACGCCAGAGTTGATACAGGAAAAATACGGATCTTATGTGGATGGTTATAAAAATATTGGCTCTGAGCGCAAACCAATACATGCATTTATAATTTATTTTGACGATACCCCTATAGGTTATATCCAGTATTACAATGCGTATGATTTTTCAAGAGATGGATATCAATTAAATGATTTACCTAATTCACTAGCTGCAATAGACATGTTTATTGGTGATGAAAATTATCTTGGCAAAGGTATTGGATCCAAATCATTAGAATTATTTTTAGATAGTTATGCGTTTACAAAATTTGATTATGCCTTGGTTGATCCAGCATTAACTAACAAATTTGCTATAGAATCTTATTCTAAAGCTGGTTTCACGGTTGTCAGATCTTCTTCAAAAGAACAAATATTTTTAATGTTAAGAGATAAAAGCCTTAATAATGGATTGAAAAATATTATGTTCAATCAATTGGCTATGCGCGAACCACTATTTCACCACCCAGATAAATGTGGCTCAACTAAAGAAGCCCTACTTAACTTAACTAGTGAAGGGTTCTGGGAAGTAGGTGCATCGGGTAACGTTTATTCTAGAGACGATGTGATAACAACCTTATTAAAAAGGTATGATGATCCCAATTACATCGATATATGGGAAGCTAAAGATTTTGATGTGGTTAAAATTGCTCAGGATAATTATCTAATTACCTATATATTGATTCAGGATGAAGATAGAGTTACTAGGCGGTCTACCATTTGGCGAAAACAAGATGATAATTGGGTAATTATATACCACCAAGGCACAGTTGTTGGAGGTAAAGAATGAGCAGCCAATCAACCATTATTTATTTAACGGGAAAGCCAGGTGTTGGCAAGTATACTATAGTGCAAGCACTAGCAAAAAAATATGAGTTCATCATTTGTGATAATCAGCTCATTAATAACCCTATTTTTGAATTATTACAATATGATGGTTATACCAAAATACCTGATTTTGCATGGGACTCTATTGCTAAAATTAGAACAGAAGTTTTAAATTTCTTAACCAAAATACCTAATAAAAATTATGTTCTTACAAATTGTCTTGCTGAAACAAATGAAGACAGAGAAATGTATGAACAAGTCGAAAATATGGCGAAATCTAGAGGCTCAACATTTATACCTGTTAAATTTGAAATTACCAAAGATGAGCATTTAATTCGACTGACGAAACCTGAACGTAGAAAAAGATGGAAATCTATCGATCCACAGGATGCTGAAGATAATGGTCCACTGCTATCAATCCATCACCCTAATTTGCTCGCATTAGAAATTAGCTATCTAAGCCCAGACATAGTCGCTGATAAAATAATGGAGCATATAAATAAAGTGAATTTAGATATGAAAGCTGGGGGTAACGATGAGTAGTAATATTAAATTTAAAAAAGCAAACACTGCTCATAAAGAAATAATTTTCTCATGGTTAGCAGAGCCCCATGTACAGAAATTCTGGGATAATACTCAGGGGCACAAAGATGATATCTTAAATTTTATGGACGGTAGAAAAGAACCATCAAATTATTGCGATGGTAAATACATTTATTGGATTGCATTAGATTCTGGCAAGCCGTACGCAATGCTAATGACAATATGCGAGACAATCAAGGATGATATTTGTGAATTAAAGCTATCATATTTATCTAGAACAGGTCATACTTACAGCTTAGATTATATGATTGGTAGCATCGATCATATCGGCAAAGGGTATGGTGCTCAAACATTAATTGAATTTATCGATTTTTTCAGAGATTCATTTGATGAAAAGGCAGATACCTTTTTAATTGACCCTACAAGTGACAACCCTAGAGCCAAACGAGTATATGAAAAGGCAGGTTTTAAGCACGTTGCTGATTTCGTCATGGGCGGTGATTGCAGTGGCAGCGGTAAGCCGCATCATTTATTAATTAAGAAATTCTCACCTGCTGTGACCGTAGAACTTGCCAGTATTAGTGATTATTCAATGATCCAAAACATGGCCAGGTTTTACGTATATGACTTATCTAAAGAATGTGGGCATATTTCAGATGATTGGCGTTTGCCTGTAGATGGCCTATTTGAAAGCTTTGATTTTAAAAATTATTTTGAAGAAAGCACGCGTAAAGTATATCTGGTAAAGGTATATGATGACGTAGCTGGATTTATCTTGCTTAATCAAGCTGTAACTTGCAAAGATTCAGATTGGAATGTAGGAGAGTTTTTTATACTGGGTAGATACCAAAGACATGGAGTAGGCAAAATTGCTGCTGAAAAAATTTGGCAAATGCATCCTGGCAAGTGGGAAGTATCTGTAATACCTGAAAACACTTTAGCACTTAAGTTTTGGGAAAGCGCTATTAGCAAATTTACTGCTGATGTTTTTGAAAAAAAAACAAAATTAATTGATTTTGACAAAGATCAACCAAAGAGAATTATTTATACATTTGTTAGTAATGCTTCCAATAAGGTGCTGGTATGAACGATAGTCACTTAGAATTATTGTTAAGCCATTTTGGAATTGGAACAGCTGTTACTACGCCAAAAAAAATCTATGGTGGGCTTCTTCATAAGATGTATCATGTTGAAACTGACAAAGGGGCTTATGCTGTAAAAGAGTTATCAAAAGACATTGATTTATCAAACGAATCAATAGTAAAGAACTATGAGCTGACAGAGAATATTTCAGAAGTTTTTTTGAAAAAAGACATTAATGCTGTGCCAGCCATCAGTGCATCTAAAAAACACATGCTTATTACAGATGGCACTGGATATTTAATATATCCGTGGGTTAACGCTAAAGCTCTAGAAAGCGATAAGGTTAATCTTGATTATGCATGTAAGATAGCCAAAATAATTTACAAAATGCACGAGCTTAATATACATATTCCTGAATTATCTGATGCTGTTTTTGATTTTCATGAAGATGAAGCGATTCTAGAGTCAATAAACTTGGCAAAGATCAGATCTCCTGAAATCTTTAACATACTAGATAAAAATCTCAATGCTATTTTAAAAGCCAATAGAGAATACAATTCGTCCATTGATATTTTAAAGGGTAAAACTGTTGTTAGCCATGGTGACTTAGATCAAAAGAATGTCTTATGGGATAATGACGCAACGCCATATTTAATAGATTGGGAATCTGCAAGAAAATTAAATCCTATATATGAAATAATTAATGCTGCTTTAGATTGGTCTGGGATAATCAAAAACTTTGATGGGAATATATTCTTAGCGATGATAGCAACCTATAAAAATGATAAAGAGCTATTTGATCTTCAAAATTTAGAAGCAGCATTTAATGGTGTTTTAGGTAATTGGATAAATTGGCTTTTCTATAACATCAAAAGGTCATGCAATGACAAAGATTTAGAGCAACGAGCTTTAGGTATTGAGCAGGTCAATCAAACCATTCCAATTATATTAAATTTACAACTATTAGCTCCTGAATTAATTAACAAGGTCTTATCATGATTACGATTAAACTCGCAAAAAAACTAATAGCCACTCAATTTCCTGAATATGCAGACTTAACTGTAACCGAGGTTGAGCAACAAGGCCACGACAACAGAACTTATCGAATTGGTGATGATATGCTTATCCGCATGCCAACAGCCGAAAGCTATGCTCTTAAGGTACCTAAAGAACAAGAACTGTTGCCAAAGTTAGCAAAGCATTTAAGTGTCGCAATTCCTGCGCCTATAAAAATGGGAAAACCATCTGAGGATTATCCGTATCCATTTTCTATTTACAAATGGTTAGATGGTCGCAGTGCCAATCATATAACTCTTGATGAGCAATCACTAGAAAGCCTAGCTTTTGAGCTAGCAACTTTTTTGAAAGAACTGCAAGCTATTACTGATGTAGAAGGGCCAGGTCCTGGTCAGCATAATTGGTGGCGAGGCGATCATGTTAGTGTTTACGATTCTGGAGCCCGTGAACAAATTGCTAAATTAGCAGATATTATAGATAGCAATAGCGCTTTAGAGTTTTGGGAAAGAGCCTGTGCTACTAAATGGAACAAAGCACCCGTTTGGATCCATGGTGATTTTGCCGTTGGTAATATACTCATCAAAGATAATAAATTATCAGGTGTGATTGATTTTGGTGGTACTGCTATGGGAGATCCTGCTTGCGATCTTGTCATTGCTTGGACTTTCTTCAGCGGTAAAGCACGAGATGTTTTTGTATCTGAAATGGGGTTAGATGATGATACATGGCTTAGAGCACGTGCCTGGGTGCTGTGGAAAGCGACATTTGAACTTTGCAATATCACAGATAAAAGTAGTCCAGAGGCTTTGTTACAGAAAAATATTATTGATGAGGTAATAAATGAGTAAAAACAATTCAAAAAATTTGGCTAATAAAGGGCCCAACCCTAATACTAAAACACCACTTGATGGTTATGAAGATCTTGTGTTTTTAAAAAACATTATTTCATCTCCTAATATACATGTAGGAGATTATACTTACTATGATGATAGGCGATATGGCGCTAAGAATTTTGAAGAAAATAATGTATTGTATAATTATCAAACTGACAGGGTAAAACTTGTTTTTGGGAAGTTTTGTGCAATTGCTGCTGAAACTAAATTTATTATGACAGGTGATCATAAACTCGATGCTATTAGCACCTATCCTTTTCCAATTTTTAAAAATGGTTGGGAAAGTTTATATGATGTAAATCAATTACCTATTAAGGGTGACATTATCGTAAAAAATGATGTCTGGTTTGGGTACAATAGTATGGTGAGAAATGGCGTGACAATTGGGAATGGTGCGATCATTGGCGCAAACAGCTTTGTTGTAAAGGATGTACCTGATTACGCTATAGTTGCAGGCAATCCAGCCAAAATTGTTAAAATGCGTTTTGATGAAAAGAAAATTGCTCGCCTTTTGGAGATTGCTTGGTGGGATTGGGACATAGAAAAAATCAATGCTAAATTACCGGCTATTTGCAGTTTGGATATTGAAGCGTTAGGTGATGACTAGTTGATCCACGGCAAATACAGGAAAATTATCGTTAATGTTTAAGAGTGAAGGTGAATATCACAAGGTTATTTATGAGTCAAGGTAATAAATGAATAAAATAATTTTATTAAATGGTGCTGGTTCTAGCGGCAAGACCTCGATCGCAAGAAGCATACAGTATTTAAGCAATGAACAGTGGCTCACCTTTGGCGTTGATACATTTATCGAGATGACGCCATATCCATCACCTGGTAAAGATAGTGAATATTTTGATTTTGTACCTGGAGAGAATGAGCGTGGGCCTCTCATGTCAGTTAAATCAAAACCAACTGGAGATAAATTGTTTGGCGCAATGGCTGATTTTGCGCATATGCTTGGCTCTAGAGGCAACAATATTATCATAGATGAAGTTTTGTTTAATGATAATCAGCTAAAGTCCTATGTAGATAAAT
>NZ_VXKP01000012.1:0-7057 GCF_008711455.1 Francisella sp. XLW-1
ATTGGCTTAATCTCAGTCATAAGTTAAAGCCACTATCAGGGTATGAATCTAAAATTAAAGATTATGCGTTAAGGTTTATTGCTACCTGGTTTGCATATGGATGTAATGTTGGTCCTGTTCAAGCTGAGAGATGTTTAAAAAAGTATTCTCGAAAACAAATAGCCTGGTTGTTCAATCATCATATTACAGAAGTAAGGCTCAATAAAATAAGTGAAATAATCATCGAAGCATATAAGCAATTTGACCTACCTTATATTTGGGGAAATGGTCAGAGTGCTTCTGTTGATGGCACTTATTGGGATATGTACACTAACAATTTGTTGGCTGAACACCATGTTCGTTACGGTAAATACGGTGGTATTGGGTATTATCACGTCTCTGATCAGTATATTGCATTATTTAGTAACTTCATTCCCTGTGGTGTTTACGAGGCGATATATATTTTTGATGGTATTTATGAGGTTGATGAATCTATCAGACCTGAAATTATCCATGGAGATACTCACGCACAGAATGAGGTTGTATTTGGCTTTGCATATTTATTGGCAATAACATTAATGCCTAGAATAAGAAGTTTTAAGCACCTTAATTTTTATCGTCCAGCTGACATGGATGAAAAATCATATCAACATATCAGTGAAATATTCACATCAAAGGAGCCTGAATGGAAATTAATAGAATCAATGTATTACGATATGTTGCGTGTTGTCATGTCCATTCAAAATGGTAAAGTTAAAGCTTCTGCAATATTGAAGAAATTATGTTACAAAAGTAAAAAGAATAAATTACATCAAGCCTTTCGAGAATTAGGACGTGTTATCCGAACAATTTTTCTTTTAGACTATATATCAGATATTGATCTCCGCAGAAAAATTCAAGCTGCAACCTGTAAGAGTGAGGAATTTAATGATTTTATTGATTGGATTGCTTTTGGTAAAAATGGGATTATTGAGGAGAACAATCTCAATATCCAGAAAAAGATTATCGCATTTGGTAGAATGACTGCTAATGCAGTTATGTTTCATACCGTAGCCAATCAAACCAATGTACTTAATCAATTGGCTAATGATGGGGTTGAATATAATGATGAGAGTTTATCGATTTTATCAGCATTCTTTAGGGAAAATATAAATCGTTATGGAGTATTTGAGCTATCAAAATCAAAAGCATCAATACCATTAGAGTTTAATGTTCAGAGTAAAAAACAAACATGACCCTTTTTTACCAGGATACCGGTCGGAGGTCTATAATCTTTTTATTTGTTAATTTCTTATTTTTTGATTGTTTTTTAATATCATCAATCACAGCAAAAACTAGTTCTTCTGATATCTCAGATGGTCGCTCTATTCTCTTTTTAGAAATTTTTTTAAAATCAAATTTTAGCTGGATCATTTTTACTAAAAATAATTATGTTACTTTTTATGTATGCTTCTTTTCAGAATGATGAATAAAGTCCAATAAGAACTTTCTAACTTTGGCTGTATAATTTTTACCCCAGAACTCTTTTATTTCTTTAAGTTCTGATTCTGATACTTTTACACTAAGTTTTTTATCCTTAACCTCTTTTTCATCATACTCAAGTTGACTAGCCAATCTTAAATTTTCAAGCTGATCAAAAGTCATACTTTCGTAATTATCTACTTTAGATAAATCAGGACTGTCATTATCATAAACAATATCCTTATCATCTATACTATCCCATATCTTATTAAAACTTTTCTTATTACTCATAATTTACTCCTTGAAAAACCTTTTTATCTCTCTTTTATTACACTTACGAAAAGAAATAATCCTATATTTTCCATGTCTTATTGTTGCTGTTATAACAACCTCTCTATTATTTTTCTTACCAAAAATATTATATCTACTTTCTGTATAATCCTTCCTATCATCAAGAGTAATACGAATTACATTCTCAGGTATAACATCTCTTGCATCATTGAAATCAAAACCATGTTTCTCAATATTCTGTTGGTTTTTATTCTCATCCCATTCAAACATATCATTTAAGGTTTTAATTACTTATATATTTATTATAACAATATATTGAGCATATAGCAACCCTAAAGGCTACCCTTTACTATATTTACTATATTTACTATATTTATTGTATTTATTGTATTTATTGTATTTACAATAAATACTGTATGTATTATAATTCCAGTGTTCAACACAAAATAGGAGTAATTATGATATTTTTAATAGGCGGTGAAAAAGGTGGTACTGGCAAAAGTACAACTGCTTTTAACTTAGCATCATATCTAGCTATGAATAATAAGGATGTGTTGTTAGTTGATGCTGATCCACAACTTTCAAGTAGTAAGGCTATTTCAAGAAGAAATAAAAACTATCCTGATTTATTTAAAATACAGGGCGTCCAACTTAGTGGTGATATCTATGATGGACTAAGTCAATTAAAGAAGAAATATGAGTATATAGTAGTTGATACTGGAGGTAGAGACTCTGTAGAACTAAGATCAGCATTGTTAATAGCTGATATATTTATCACAACAATAAGACCTTCGCAAATAGATATTGATACTCTACCTGATTTAAATAATATTACTAAAAAAGCTAAGGCTATGAATAGGGGTTTAAAATCATATGCTTTATTTACTCACTCTCCAACAAATCCAAATATGGATGATGAAAAAGAAGCAAAAGCAATACTAGAAGAACTACCTGAATTTATACAAACGAAAAGTACTCTTTATTACAGATCAGCATATTGGAGAACTTTTGGAAATGGATTAAGTGTTTTAGATTACATAGACCAAAAAGCTATAGAAGAAATAAATAATTTAGGGAAAGAAATATATGACATCTAGTAAAAAGATTAAGTTAGGTATGAATAAACCAATATCTAAAGATGACAGGCAAGATTTTTTAAATGAATCTCCTGACATGGTTTCTGCTAAAAATATTAGTAAAACCATTAGTAAAGTTGGTAGACCAAAATTAGATCCATCTAATATAACCGTTAAAAAAACTATTACAATGTATCAAGATGACTTAGATTTACTTGATGACTTAATAAATAGAACAATCAAGTTAGGTCACAAAGATAAAGGATTATCTGGAACTATTAGAATGGGATTGATAGCATTGAGTAAACTAGAAGATAATGAATTTATAGAGATATATTCAAAATTTAAGTAAAGCGAATTTACTATATTTACTATATTTACTATATTTACTATATTTACTATATTTACTATATTTATTATATTTACTATATTTATTATATTTACTATATTCTACAACTACCGTACTAAGTTAGAACTATAAAACATTCCCTAAATAGTCCCAAAATGGGAAACTCTAAAATCACATTTCTTTCTATTGCTAGATTTCGATAGTCACAATCTGATTATTCCAATAGTCATTTTTGGGAATGTTGAATGTTCCCAAAAGTATACTTTTAAGACACAAAAAGTGGTTAATGTATTGATTATGTCTCTATTATGTCTTATAATTAGTGTATTGAATCATTTTAGATATTTTAAGACATGAAATTATCAGATTTAACCACCATTCAAAAAAATGATCTTTTTAATACTTTAAGAATTAGTCTTACTCATCACTCAAGTGCTATTGAGGGAATAAGTTTAACTTTTGGAGAAACTAAGAGATTACTTGAATATGGAATGACCGCTCAAAGTAAACCCTTACATGAACAGTTAGTCGTTATTGGATTTGCCAGTGCTTTTGATTTTGTAATTAGAGAAGCTTCTAATAGCTCTAGTTCTTTAAACTCTGGGTTAGTTAAAGATATACATGCAATTTTATTTGATAAGGCATTAGCAGTATCTCCTGAGAGGGTAGAGCGTCCTGTTGGTTCATGGCGAAAAGATGATAGATATATTAAAGGAGTGGATATAAAACTATCAGAGCCTAGAGCTATTGATCAACATCTAAATAACTTGGTATATAGGTATGATAAATCTCTTAATTTAAATGAGATAGCTAAGTTTCATATAGATTTTGAAATAATACATCCATTTGCTGATGGTAATGGTAGAGTGGGGCGATTATTAATGACGTACCAGGCTATAAAAAATGATTATATTCCACCACTAATATTAAATGATAATAGGCTTGATTACTTAGACTCTTTAGCAGACGCTAATAGACTAGAAAAATTTTTAGAGCTGTCTATCCAAAATAGTGTAGATTTAGTGAGGTAGATATGTCATTAGTCGGATATGCTAGAGTATCATCAACTGGACAAAAATTAGATGTCCAAGTAGAAAAGCTGAAAAAAGCTGGATGTAAAAAAATATTCAAAGAAAAAATCACTGGTGTAGATCAACAAAGACCTGCTTTAAAGGAGTGTTTAAACTACTTAAGAGAACACGATACTTTAGTAATAACTAAATTAGATAGACTAGCAAGGAGTAATGTTCACCTTAACCAAATAGTTACTACACTTGAAGAAGATTCTATTAGTTTATATATACTAGATCAAAAAATTGATTTATCTACTCCTACAGGTAGACTAATGTTTCAAATGCTTAGTGTTTTTGCAGAATTTGAAAATAATATTAGAAAAGAAAGACAGGCTGATGGAATTAAGAAAGCACTAGCCAATAATATTAAATTTGGAGTTAAACCAAAGTTTAAACATAAAGATCTTGAGAAAATGAAACAAGATAGAGAGTCTGGTATGCTAGTTAAAGATATATTAGAAAAATATAACATAAGCAAAGCTAGCTTCTATAGACTAATTAAATAGCGTCAATTTAGGCTTTAAGAGAAACAGTAATAATCATTTTCTTTATAAGCTTACCTGAATAATTTATAATCAAAAAAGAAAACATACAGACAAGTATCCTATGGATGCTTTGTTTGTTGTTTGTTATTTTTTATTTACTATTACATAGTTGTTTATTAGAGAAATTCGAAACCCTTAGTATATATAGATCACAGGGGGATAAAAGCAACTAAATGGTTAGAAAAAGCAACTAAATGGTTAGAAAAAGCAACTAAATGGTTAGAAAAAGCAACTAAATGGTTAGAAAAAGCAACTAAATGGTTAGAAAAGCAACTAAATGGTTAGAAAAGCAACTAAAAAATATTAATTGCTTTTTAGGGGCAGAGATAGTAAACTATGAATAAAACTAATATTGACAACAATATTTTGAAAAAATCCTTTTATTTAACATCATTGTTTGCAGATATTAAATCTGAACATAACTGGACAACTAATGAGACTAAGTTAGTTTTGATGCTACTTTCTCGACTGAACGAATATAAGATATATTTACCAGATTTTGATAATTTTACTGGGAATATAAAAGAATATAGAGAATTGGTTAGTAAAGTTCCTACTGATTATGTTTTTAATAAGATCGATTTTGAGAAAATAACAGGTGTAAGAAGGGAGCACTTAGCTAGAGAAATAAATAAAGTAAGGAAATCATTAGGCTCAAAAATAATAAACACACCACATCCCATAGAGTCAGAAGATGTTTTATCAGGAAGAACGATACCTTGGTTTTCAGAGATAACTTATTCAAACAGAACGGGCGATATTTTAATAAGTTTAAATACAAAAGCGATAGAAAGATTAATTGCTTTTGTTAAATATTCAAATATTAGTTTTGATAATATAGTTAAAATTCAGAACCATAATGCAATTTATTCTTATTTAATATTTAAAATACTAAGAGACTCAAGTAATCAGAAACACTTATCACTAGATATAACTGAGTATAAAAATAAATTAGGTTTAGGATCTAAATATAGGAGTTTTAGCACATTTAAAAAGCAAGTGTTAGAAGTCGTAAGAGAAGAAATAAATGAATATACAGATTTGTATATGGATTTTGAATTAGTAAAAGAAGCCAAGTCATTTAAAAGTATTAAGTTTTCATTTGATTATAAGCAAGACAATATAAAAGATTCTTCGTTGACAAAAAAACAAAAAAATATTAATAATGAATACCTTGTAGACTTTGATTATAAAAAAATAAAATCTCCTTTTGAAAAAATATTCAAGAGCTGGGGTATAAGTAATAATAAGATTGAGGAAATAGAAGATGCTTATACTTTAAGTGCTATTTCAAGCTCTATTCAAGTAACTCAGCAAGCTATAATAGATGATATTATTGAAACAACTCCTGCACGATACTTTTTAGGAACTCTTGAGAACAAAAACTTACAAGAAGAAGTAGCTTTTGAAAAAGAGCAAGAAAATTTAAGAAAAGAGCAAGAAAAAAATGAAAGAAAGGCTTTAGCTTCTGAGTATGATGCAATCCAAAAGTTTATAAATGATAACGCTGATATAGTCTCAAACTTTTTAAGTGTTAAAAGTGCTGGTGGCTCAATTGAGTTATCATCCGAGATTTATAATGAGTTTGCAAATATTGCTTGTATTGATGCCGAAAAATATAAAAATTTTAGACCTAAGCTACCAGTGTTAGTAGAAGGGTTTTTTGATATGAGGCAAAAAAAAGAGATAAGACCGAACATGTATGTTTTCTTAACTTTAATCAAAGAATATTCATAAGAAAAAGATTCTATGCTAACTAAATTAATATATTTTATTTTGAGTTTAATTATTATATTTTTATTATCATATACTATAAGTTTTGATAGGAAATCGATCAAATATAAGCAGTGTTTTAGAGTATTGATAGCTCAATTGCTTTTGGCTTATGTGTTATTACAATCAAATATTGGAATAAAGATAACTGATCTACCCCGTCAATTTGGGACAGTTTACCTCTTCATTGTTACGGGACACGATTACTGACCCAGAGCGGAGACAACATTACTGATCCACTAACTCCAAAAAAATTAAACCATTAATTTAAAGATTTATCAATTTTAGGAATAAGTTTTTTTCGATAAGATTCGCCCTCTAAAGTTATTTTGTAAGATTTAGATATAATTCTATCCATAGCGGCATTAGCCATTATAGGATCATGGGGTTCTATTCAGGAAGGTACGGAATTTCTGCAATCATAGCTGTAATCATTGCTATATCTAGCTTACAGAGGGGTGACCGATTTTTAAATCGTTAATTAGAGATTCCACAATCCCTTGTAAATCA
>NZ_VXKP01000013.1:0-7004 GCF_008711455.1 Francisella sp. XLW-1
TATTTGTATGTAATTATCTAATAATGTGGAATGATTTAGTAGATATTAATGAAAATTAGTGCGAAAGAGTTAAAAACTAGACATTGATTTTAATGGCTTTGAAGGCTCACTGAGAATAGCTGTTATTAACTAGCCTAACCAAGGTTTATAGACATACTTTTAACATCAATACTACTTGAAGATAGTTTGACTGAGCTTGCGCCACTCTCTATAGTTATTGAGTTTGCTTTAATAGTTATAGAGCTAGAACTAATTTCTATACTACTACTACCGCATTTAAGGGTGATTTTATCTTTACATTCGATAGTAGTCTCTTTGGCCGTGATGTTTGCAGATTCTTCTTTTTGATTTAATGTCGCAACAGCTTTTTTATTTGCATCTAAGGTTATATATTCGGAAGTTACTTCAACAAAATTATTATTTGATCCTTCTGAGCTAGTTGTTGATGCAGCTTTTGAGTTTGATTCGCTTTTAGTGTTTTCATCAGTCGTTTTTTCACCAGCAGAAGTTGGCTCACTTTCTTCATGATTATTTTCACTATTAGAGTGACTGGGTGTACTAGAAGTTGAGCTAGCCTGAGCTTGATTTACTTTATCTTTGGCCATAGAGCTAAGTTGATCAGTACTAGTAGGGATGTTATTAGCACCTGGGATATTATCTTTAGCCATAGAGCTAAGTTGATCAGTACTAGTAGGGATGTTATTAGCACCTGGGATATTATCTTTAGCCATAGAACTAAATTGGTCAGAATTAGTAGAAATATTATCTTTTAAAGATGAACCTTGATTCTTCATCTTCGAAAGAATACTTTCTTTTATTGAGTCGCCTTGATCAGCCATAGCTATTCTCCACTTTCTTTACAACTAGTATATCCTTTATTATCTACTGAACAATCCCAAGAATTTCCACCTGGATTAGGGATATAATATCTCCAAGTATTGTAACTTTTGCCCATATTCATAATAAAGTATATTGATGCAGGTTCATCTTTTGCTTTGAAAGTTAGTTTATCAGTCTGATCTTGAGGATGAATAAGCTTAGTTTGGTGATCACTATCTAATATTTGCTTACTAAGTGAGTCATATGATGCTTGAGCCATTTTATCCATAGAGCTAGGTTGTTCATAAACTACAAGATAATTATTACCATTATTAGTCTGAGGTGATGATTTTATGTTTAAGTTAAATTGATCTTTAGGTATTGTTGTAGTGCAGCTTGAGAGTAAAGCTAAAGCGGTCATACTAAATATAATTTTTTTCATTTTTAATTCTCCAAAATATTAATTATCAAAGGTCTCAAATATATTATCAAAATCAATCTTAAACTTAATGGCAATGTTATTTTGATTCCATGTATAGACATCAACATCTTTATTTGCTTGACTAAGCAGATCAAAAAGAGACCAATATTCCGAGTGTGTTTCTATAGAGTTGATCTGTTCATTGCTATCAATAAAGCCAACAGAACTAGGCTGTTGCTCAAACCAGTTATAGCTTAAAATGATAGGCTTTTGTTCGGTGCTGATTCCTATAGCTTTTTGATTGCCAATACTCAGCAGGGTCATTTTGACAAAAGTATTATTCTGTAGTAGATTGTTTGGAGTTGGCATAATGCTAACTTTAATATCCATAGGCTTAGGTTTGCCTGATTTATCCCATAGAGTATCCGTAAACTTCTGAGTATTATTTAGCGTATTCAGCATGCTATCTGTATTCTTACCAAAAAGATCTGGAATTCTACTTTGCCACTGACCATCTTTATATTCAAAAATACCATACATATCTTCATTAACAGTTTTCCAAAACTCTCCTTTAGGGCCAAAGACTTTGGCAAGTTCAGTTGGAGATATTTTTTTATCAGAATTCTGTGTGAATGGGTAATATTTTTTATACTTATCAAGTAGAGAAATAATATCATTATCCCATAACTGGTATTTATACTTGACTAGGTAAAGCTTACCAAATTTCATGATATTATGCAAAGGAGCTGTAAATATTATTGAATTCTCTGGGCTAATATCATTCTTTTTAAGTAAAGCGTTAACTTTATAAAAATAAGAATCTTTTGATTTAGTAAATAAATTAAGAGTTATTTTATTAATTGCAGCTCGTTTATAGTCAGTTTGTTCAATTTGATTTGCTATGTCTCTTATTATTTGATTATATTCATCCATATCATTAGGATTAGAGATCATCTTATTCACATTTTGAAAATATGATCCTACTAAATCAAGCTGAGGTATTTCTTTAAGTGTTTCTTTATCAAACACGGTGTTGCTTGATAATGTATTTAGCATATTGTGAAACTGTGAATTAGTTGATGATACTAGATATAATGAAGTTACAATGTCGTTTGGATTCATGCTATTTTTGTACGAAGCAATGAGATTTATATAAGATTTTTTATAATCTTTAATATAATTATCTAACGCATCATTATAATAATTATTAATCGCAAGGGTATTTATGTTCTGTTTTTCTAATGATTTACAAACAGCATTGTATTCAGATATCTCTGGTAAGACAGCATCTTTAAGACCAATTTTTGTATAAATAATGGATATATTGCCATAGTAACTAGCATTATCACCTACATTTACAATTGATTGTTTAGAAGACTCTTCATCCACAAAGCTAGCTCTTGATAGAGCCAAGTTGTTCATAAGGTCATTATAAGTTGCTTGGGTTATGATTTTGTGCCATATAGGATCTACCTTAGAATCATGTTTATAAAATTCATTATTAAGATTATCTAGCAGATCAATAGCAGCTTGTAAATTATTTACTTGAGTTTCTTTTTCAGTAGGAATTAATTTTTTTATTTCTTGAATTTTAGATGACGATTTTGTAGTATTCTTAGTTTTTTCATAAAGTTTTTCTAAGAAACCTCTATTATACGGAGACAGAGAGCCTTTAATTTGAGGATATATTTTTCTCATAAATTTATTTATAAGATGCTGTTTAGTTATAGGTAAATTTATATCTTTAAGGAATATATTTAATGTTTTTAAGTTAATATTATTGTTCTCTGTTATATATGATTTTACCATATCATAGGTACGAGATTTTATAAGTAAGATTTTAAAAGTTAATTTATTTATATTAGTATTGCTTATATCAATTTTTACATCTGGAACTGGAGCATTAATGTATATACTAATAGTTCTCTCAGGTAGTTTTGTTGCTAAGCTCCAAAGGTGTAAATTTGATTTTATCAGCCACTTTAAATCTGAGTTCTGAGGCGCTATAAGTGTTAGATAAATAAAAGTTTTGTAAACACTATCTTGTGAAAGATCTTCATCTTCGAGAATATCTAGTATTTGTCGTTGAATTTTTAAGCCTTCATTTAAATAAATTGCATGATTTAAAGCACTCTTAGGATAAATGGCTTTTGCAGCTAAGCTTGAAGAAATATATTTCTCATACTCATCGCTCAAATTGATAGTTTCACGAACATTAGATGCGTTATCTGAGATAGCAAAAAGGTCTTGCTTATATTGTTTGATAATATCTTTATATATAAAGATATTTTTTGTGAATATTAGTCCTAGAATAGCTAATAAAACTCCTGTTGTAGTCCACAGGATCTTTTTAAAAGCTCGAGTTTTATATTTTTGCGGTTTATTAAAAGAGCTCTGAAATAGATTTTGATTAATACTAGGCTTAGTGTTATTAATATATAAAGAGATGTGCTGGATAGCATTATTTGCATCTAGATAACTCTGTTTTTTGAGTAACTGTTTAAACTGCTTATAAATATCATTGATAAAGTAACTAAAGCGTAAAAATTCTTTAGGATGCTTTTTAAATAGAATATTTTCTGCTAACAGGCTCATCTTTTTAAAATGATTATTAATATCAGAACTTAGGTTATTAGGATCAAAAGAAGGTGATAGTAGCGGGATGTTATGTGCAGTTACACATTCTATAAAAACTTGATACCCAGGATGTTTTTCTATATCTGCGATAGTTAAAACAAAGTTTGGTATTTTTTTGTATACTTTTGTTAGTTGAATTATTATTGATCTTAGGCTTTTAATCTCCTCTATAATTAGAGATTCATCTTTAATTTTACTATATTCAAATGAGTATACAAGAGTAGGAGTTTTGCCAGTTATTGAGCTTACCTTATGGCAGAATTTACTAAGATCTTTATATGCATGGTTATCATTAAGTTTATGAAGCTCAAGAATATATGATTTATCAGATAAATAGTGGTTATAGTTTAAGCTTTCATTTTTATATAGCTCAATTCCAAGGGTCTTACTTGTTTCATTCTCAATAATTTTTGTATTTGAAGTATTGATATGAATAAAAAAATTAGCATCAGTTTTTAAAGATTTTCTAGTTTTTCTATCTGCTTGAGAAAGTAGCTGCCTTAATGATCTATTTAAACGCATTGATGAACGTATATTTAATTTAAATTTAAGCACAAACCTTCTTGTATTTTTAATATTAAAAGCTAGTAATATAGCGATAGTACTGATTATTAAAAGAATAAAAATCAAAGCTATTATCATATATAGGTTCATATATTTACCTCATATTACTGTTTATTTACAATCTACACTAATTTTGAAAGATTGGTTATTCATTTCTAAATTTGATGGGGAGCCTTTATCTTTTGGACTATGTGTTATTTTAAAAGAGCTTGTTTTATCACCAGGTTTATAGCTATTGTGTATAACTGTGCGTTGCTCTTTACGGTCTTCAAAAATAATTCCTTGAGATTGTTCTTTATCTCCAGAAGTAAACATTTCTTGAGGAGCTATGTAATTTTTGACTTTGGTTAAGTTTGCATACTCTTCAAATACGTTAAGCTCTACCTCAGTTCCAGATTTGAGATAAAAGAGCATATTAGAATATGATGGTAATACCATATCAGCAGGTACGAATTGTTTACCTTCCGGAGTTAATTTTGTCCAAAGCTGTGGAGCAACCTTAATTTGATATCTAGGACGAGTTATAGCATTTGGATCCAAAGAAGAAACTTTACTTGAGCTAGCATAGTTTTCATTAGCTGCAATACTCTTACTTGTATCAGCGCTATAATTGAAAAGTTCACTAGTATAGGTTGAATTTTCATCATCTGTATCTGTTGTATATATATGTCCTGTAAGATTTAGAGTTGGTGGCTTATTATATTTTTTGCGTTGCGGCCATAGCTCTTTGTTGTAGAGATAGAATCTTGAGTTACAGTTAAACATTAAAGGGAGTTCACTGGACTCTAATGCTTCCTCTTCAAACTTAAAACTAATATTATTTTCTTCAATTTTTCCTTCTTGTTTATCTTCATATGCAATAGGATGTCTTTTATTATTTTTTGAATATAGAGGTGTTTTTTCAAAGCTTAAGTCTACTTTGTGTAAAATCATGTCTTTATCTTTTTTATCTAAAATAAGTCCCCATTCCTTAGCAGAAAACTTAAGGTTATTCTGAAGTGGTAGTACAGAGTATGAGCTTGGCATTGAATAAGCTTGTATTTCCAGGCCAATAGTGCTTGTTGCAAAATTATTTTTCAATTTAGTTTGACAACTATCAGTCTTTAATTTAAAAAGGTTGCTTAAATCATGTTGTGTTACGCTATCTTGCCTAAAAGCTTCTACTGTTTTAGGCATATCTTCAACTTCTGTAACTTTTATTTGCTGTTTATCTGCACAATTTGAATTAAGATTAATAATAGACTTATCCGTTAGGTATGGCTTCTTATGAAGATGTTTGATTTCTTGAATTTTGTGTTTATCTAGTATGAAAATACTTTTTACAACCTTTGCTTTTGATACTAAATCATCATAATCAGAGGTTATTATATATTCATTATCACTATAGTTATATACTAAAATCAAATTATATTGCTGTAATATATATTGAACATAGTTATAAAAGTTATTTGTATCGCTGCTTTCTTGGCAATTCATACAGATGAATGGAAGTTTTTGCTTAAGTATTTGATCACTACTTGTATCAAAACTAAGTTTTATAACCTTATCAAAAGGAGTATTTTGCTCTTGGAAAATTTTATCATAAGATTGTCCACTATATATACAGACAGGATTAAGCTGTTTCCAGAAAAAACTCAAAGCATCACAAAATTCTATTTTATATAAACCGTCAAATTTAGTTAGAGCTGAGCTTTTAGTGCTAAATTTAGGTGATCGGATAATAGTTTCTTTTTGTTGTAAGTTACCGGCGTATGCTGTAAATTTAATTTCTTCATTACTAAGATCACCATTTTCTTCAATAAATTCTTTTTGATCTTCTTCTATAAAAAATTCTTGTTTAATAGATATCTCAAGTAAAAAAGGTAATCCCTGAGTGAATATATCCATAAGCTTGTTATCATATTCAGTTTGATAAGGATATACAAAATCAATTGAGCCTTTGAATCCTATAGTCTCTAGTGATAGCTGAAGATCTTGAATGTAATATGAGTTCACTTCTATAGCTTTACTTTCATCTATAGCTAGCTTTTCATCAAAAGGCACTATTTTAAGTCTTATAGATTGCGATAAAATAGTTGGATAAGTATTTGGTAGGACTCCTTCGATAAGAGATTCTTGCCACCTTTCATTTAATGAAGAATCATCAGCAAGTTCTTCAGTTTTAGGGAACATCTTTGCTAAAATAGCATTTTTTTTGAATATGCTATTAAACTTTTCAGAGTACAAAAGATCTATTAGTTTATCTTGAGATATTCCTTTAATTGCATTTAATACTATTAAGTCATTTATATCGTCTTTTTCAGCCATATCTAGATCTAAACCTAATATCTCTTATTTTTTTTTGAATTATACATAAAAATAAGTTTTATTAATAGGCTTTGTTTCTTTACATGAGCTTGCGACAGAATTATGTCTCGTCCATTTTCCAACTAATGTCAGCTATTCTCAGTGAGCCTTCAAAGCCATTAAAATCAATGTCTAGTTTTTAACTCTTTCGCACTAATTTTCATTAATATCTACTAAATCATTCCACATTATTAGATAATTACATACAAATATTAAA
>NZ_VXKP01000014.1:0-6049 GCF_008711455.1 Francisella sp. XLW-1
AGGTTTGACATAGCTTTAGATATCCAGTTGCAAATGGTTTTATATTTAACTCCTAAATTATCTGCTATTTCTTGCCTATTTGCATTTGGTTGCAAACATAATTTAACTGCATTATTTTTAAATTCTTTTGTATATCTTTGGTAACCCATATTTGTCTCCTTTTCTTAACACATAAGTGTCCCAAATAGGAGGGTATGATCAATAAACTACTGGACTGGCATAGTAAATATGAAGACTTCTTAAATGAAATGACTGTGAACTATGATACTGGTGAAGCTACATATACTCACTATAATTTAAGAGCAGCTTATGCCAGTTTGTGCTCTAATTTAGACTATCTATTTACATATAAAAATCTTCCTGATTTATCTATTCCAAATACTACAAATCACCTTAATGGTGGTAAGTTTTCTGATCTTAAAAATAGAATTAGAGTACATAGGGGATTATATAAAAATCTCAAATTAAAGATAGTAGATTTTTATATGACTTAGATTCAAGCTGTAAGTGCGACAAAATATTTGTTGCACAAAAAAAGTAAGTTGTTTATTGTTGCACTTGCTTAAAAAACAACTGGAGATTAAGATGGAATCACCATACAAACAACTTACTCAAGAACAAAGATATCATATATCAGCACTATTAAAAACAGGTATGTCAAAGACACTTATAGCTTTAGAGGTTGGTTGTCATCGAAGTAGTATATACAAGGAGTTAGCTCGTAATACAGGCAGAAGAGACTATAGACCTAAACAAGCTCAAGCTCTAGCAGACTCAAGAAAGAGGTGCGGAAACACTCAGATTAGAGATTTTTGTTGGGCTTATGTTGAGTTTCTTATCAAAGAGTGTTATTGGTCACCAGAACAAATAAGCGGAGGATTAAAAGCTAGAGGTTGGCTAGATGTAATAAGTCCAGAAAGAATTTATCAATACATATATGCAGATAAGGCGAAAGGTGGTGATTTATATAACTATTTACGATGTCAAAAAACTTATCGTAAGCGAGGTGCTGCAAGTCAAGATAGGCGTGGGCAGATAGTAGATAGAACCTCAATATCGCAAAGAGATTGTGTTATTGATAATCGTGAGAGACTTGGTGATTTTGAAGGCGATACAATAATAGGAAAGAATCATCAAGGAGCAATGTTAACTCTAGTTGATAGAGTATCAAAGCTGACAAGATTAAGACCATTGGGTAGCAAGAATGCTCAAAACCTTGCAGATATTGGGATACAGGCTCTCAATAGATGGCAAACAAATTCGATAACTTTCGATAATGGTAAAGAATTTTCTAAACATGCTCAAATCTCACAAGCTCTAGATATAGACATATACTTTGCAGATCCTTACTCATCCTGGCAGCGTGGAACCAATGAAAATACTAATGGTTTGATAAGGCAATTTTTCCCTAAAAGTATGAAACTAAATAATATCTCAGAAGAGCAAGCTAGACATGTTGAGCAACTCTTAAATAATAGACCAAGAAAAAGTCTTGGATTTAAAACTCCTCTTGAGGTAGAATCTAGAAATAAAATTGTCGCACTTACAACTTGAATCTAAGGGCTTTAAAAATAAGAAAATAATCTCAAAGCATAATATAACTGAAAGAACATTTTTTAGGATTAAAAAAGGTGGCTATGACTACCTATTTAAAAAGGCTTTAGCAGAAAAAGTAAATGATTTCTCGCTAGACTATTTCTTGTAGATTTACTATATTTACTATATTTACTATATTTACTATATTTACTATATTTATTGTATTTATTGTATTTATTGTATTTATTGTATTTATTGTATTTATTGTATTTACACTAAATACAATATGTATTATAATGATCAAAGTCAACAAAAAAGGAGTATTGATTATGATTATTTTAGTTGGTGGTGAAAAAGGGGGTACAGGTAAAAGTACTACTGCATTTAATATGGCTGCATACTTAGGAATGAAAAATAAGGATGTATTGCTAGTAGATGCAGACCCTCAATTATCAAGTAGTAAAGCTATAGCAAGAAGAAATAAAAACTATATTGATTTGTTTAAAATACAAGGAGTCCAATTAAGTGGAGATATCTATGATGGATTGAGCCAACTTAATAGTAAATATGATTTTATTGTAGTAGATACTGGTGGTAGAGATTCTGTAGAATTAAGATCAGGTTTATTAATAGCTGATATTTTTATAACTACAATTAGACCTTCGCAGATAGATATAGACACATTGCCTGACTTAAATAATATTACAAAGAAAGCTAAGGCTATGAATCGTAATCTTAAATCTTACGCATTATTTACTCATTCGCCTACAAACCCTAATATGGATGATGAAAAAGAAGCTAAAGCAATATTAGATGAATTACCTGAGTTCCAACAAACTACAAGTACTCTGTTTTATAGATCTGCATATTGGAGAACTTTTGGTAATGGTTTAAGTATTTTAGATTATATAGATAAAAAAGCAGTAGAAGAAATTAATAGTTTAGGGAGAGAAATATATGGCTTCTAATAAAAAAATTAAATTAGGTATGAACAAGCCAATATCTAAAGAGGATAGACAAGACTTTTTAAATGAAAGTCCTGATATGGTTTCTGCTACAACTATAAATGATAATAAGAATAAAAAAGTTGGAAGACCCAAACTAGACCCTGACACTATAACAGTAAAAAAAACTATAACAATGTACAAAGAAGATATTGATATGCTAGAAAATCAGATTAATAGAACCATAAAGCTTGGTCATAAAGATAAAGGCGTATCAGGAACTCTTAGAATGGCTTTAGCTGCATTAGACAATATTGATGATTCAAAATTTAACGAAATCTATAATAAAATAAAATAACTATATTTACTATATTTACTATATTTACTGTATTTACTGTATTTACTGTATTTACTGTATTTACTGTATTTACTAAATTATAATCTTTGTTTTTGTTTATTTCCATACAACATGCGGTTGTTTACCAACTAATTGAGCTATTTTAACTACAGTCTCTGCTGTTAAATTAGAAGTACCATTTAATATACCTTGAACAAAATTATTACTTTTACTACCTAATTGATCTCTAAGTTGTCGTATAGACAAATCATTAGTATCTTTATAATTTTGAAGCTCCTTTGCAATATCACTTTTGTACTCTTTTAAAAGTTTTAGCTCATGCTCATACTCTTCTCTTACTGATGTGATTTCATCTTTTGTCCATCCTGATTTCAAAAGAGAATCATCATTAAAATCTATTAGTTGAATTTTATTACTCATAGTCATAATCTCCTTTAATTATTTTTTTAGCTATTACCTCAGCCTGTTTTATATCTCTTTTTTGTGTTGTCTTATCTCCGCCATTAACGCAGATATAAATTTTATCTCCATAGAAGAAATAATAAGCTCTATTACCATATGTCTTACATCTTAATTCTCGAAGCTTATACTTACTTCCTGTTACTTTCTTACTATCATCAGTAGTAAGCATATATCCAAAAACTTCCAGTTTTATTATAAGTTTCTCCATTGATTTTTTTTCAATAGGAATTAAGTTTTCCAACCACTTATTAAATTGTTTAGTCTTTTTTACTTTATACATAACTTTAAAACCAATATGACTTACCATAAGTATACCATTATAATGGTACATGTCAATACTATATTTACTATATTTACTATATTTACTATATTTACTATATTTACTGTATTTACTGTATTTATTGTATTAGTACCATCAAACGATACATTTTTGATACCAACAAATTTTTAGATAACTTTTCACATTTGATGTACTATCAACTCATGCTAAAAATCAAAATCCTAAAAAGTCATCAGTAGGGTGGATTATAAAACATTCCCGAAATAGTCCCTTTATGGGAAAGTTTCTCTAGAAAACCAAATTCAAAGCCTTTAAAATTCTAAGTATGATTTTATAGTCCCAATAGTCTTTTTCGGGAAAGTTAATATTTTTGATGAATATACCACCAATCAAACAAAAAAATAAAGATCGTAGACCTAGAGAATTTTTGACAGAAAAAGAAGTTAATGAGCTTATGAAAGCTGCAAATAAGTTAGGTCGACATGGACACCGTGACTCTACTATAATTCTTATAACATATCGCCATGCTTTAAGAGTATCAGAGTTAATAGCTCTAAGATGGCAACAAATAGACCTTGAGGTTGGGCGTATAAGCGTAAATAGGCGTAAAAATGGTATAGACTCGGTACAACCTCTAACAGGAATAGAATTAAGGGCTTTACGCCGCTTAAAAAGAGACTATCCAACAACTGATTATGTTTTTGTATCAGAAAGGAAAACACCTCTTACAGATTCTACCATTAGAAAAATGATAGCTAGAGCTGGAGATAATACTGATTTAGGTATGTCTATTCATCCTCATATGCTTAGACATTCAACTGGTTATAAGCTTGCCAATGATAGTATTGATACTAGAACTATTCAGCAATATTTAGGACATAGAAACATAAAGCATACGGTTAGGTATACTGAATTATCTTCTAAAAAGTTTGATAATTTATGGATTGATTAGGAAAATAAAAAAGAAAAAGTTTTGTATTTCTTTTGAAATTGTTTAGTTAATTCATTATGCTGCTTGCCTGATTAAATGGACTCACTCACCTGAGTTAAAAGCTTCAAAAGAGCTAACTGTTATAATAGTTAAGTTAACAGAAAAGTAAACAGATGAGGAATCCATATGAATAATATTAGCTTATTGGCTATAGATATAGCAAAGAATATTTTTCAACTACACGGTAATGATAGAAATGGAAAATGTGTTTATAAAAAAAGGATAAAAAGAGAAACATTAGTCCCAACAATTTCTAATATACCGCAGTGTACAATTGTAATGGAATCTTGTGGTGGCTCAAACTATTGGCATAGAGAATTCACGAAGATTGGTCACACTGTAAAACTAATCTCACCACAATATGTAAAACCATTTGTAAAGACAAATAAAAATGATGCTAATGACGCTGAAGCTATAGCAGAAGCTGCAAGTAGACCAAGTATGAGATATGTTGATGTAAAGAGTGTTGAACAACAAGATATTCAATCTTTGCATAAGATTAGAAGTCGTTTAGTAAAAAATAGGACACAACTAGCTAATCAAATTAGAGGTTTATTATTAGAGTATGGTATTACAATAAATAAAAGTATTTATAATTTAAATAGAGATTTACCTGATATATTAGCTGATTTAGAAAATGATTTGACTATTATTACTAGAGATTTTATAAGTGATTTATATGAGGAATTTTTATATTTAGGTAAAAAGATTGAAACCTATAATAATAAAGTTAAACATCTAGCTAAGAGTAATGAATCGTGTCAAAGATTATTAGGTATTGAAGGCATAGGAGATCTATCTGCAACAGCAATACTTGCTATTATTGGAGACCCTAAAAACTTTAAAAATGGCAGGCATTTTGCAGCTTATTTAGGATTAGTTCCAAGACAACATTCTAGCGGTCAAAAGACAAAGTTGTTAGGAATAAGTAAGCGAGGTAATACTTATTTAAGAACATTATTGATTCATGGAGCTAGAGCAGTTGTTGCTAATGCTAAAAATAAAACAGATAAAAAGAGTTTATGGATTCAAGAGAAATTATTAAGATCTGGTTATTGTAAAACATTAATAGCTTTAGCCAATAAGAGTGCAAGGACTGCTTGGTCAATATTAGCTAAAAACACAAAATACGATATTAATTACGATTTAAAACAAGTCGCTTAATTACAGGATAAATGATTATTTAAAAGTGTAAAACTTGCCTAGAATAAAACTTTCTTACCACATGTATCATTTAGAATACTTTTGACTGATTAGTTATTTTAGGCACCAAATTTAATCAAGGCACTTAAGATGCCAGATGTATGTCAGTGATTATACTTTTTAAATATAAAAATAGAACTCATAAAAAGGCCTTTACCTCCGGAACTTGCGCTCTGACGCCAAATTGAATTTTATTCTAAGATCCACTGACCTTTTTTGCTGATTTGCTCATACATTACATCAGGAGCTAGATCTAAGCCATTTTCCCATGTTAC
>NZ_VXKP01000015.1:0-5540 GCF_008711455.1 Francisella sp. XLW-1
TGGGGTTCTATTCAGGAAGGTACGGAATTTCTGCAATCATAGCTGTAATCATTGCTATATCTAGCTTACAGAGGGGTGACCGATTTTTAAATCGTTAATTAGAGATTCCACAATCCCTTGTAAATCAAGGGTTTCAGCACTATCACCAAATTCATACATTCCTATAAGATTAATATGTTGCCAAGCTACTGGTGAAAATCTTACAATATTTTTACATTCTTCTATCATTTTTTTACTTTTATAATAGCAATAAAGCTTCGATAGAATAGATGCATTATAAAAGATAATACAATTTGCTAATAATCTAGCACACTCATTATTAATAGTTAACTCTTTTTCTGTTTTGCCTGCAAGCTTACGATAGCTAACCTTTGCTATTGCCGATCTAAGCTGATGATACGACTCACCACGATTGAGTGATCTATGGACATTCTTTCTAATTTGCTCACTATCTATATATTGTAATATGTACAGGCTCATTATAATTTTATTTAGTTCAACTAAAGCACGAAGTGTAGAATTTGATTTATATGCTGAGAGCTTTCTAACTATATGGCTTTGAGTATTCTTTTTTAATCCTAGTGTTGTAAAGATTCTAAGTATATTATCCCATTCTTTTATTATTAGCTTGGTATTAACCTGCTTGCTCGGTTTAATAGTATAGCCTTTATAGTTATCAATTCTATCGAATGATACTAAATTTGCCCTAGCTTTTTCATCTAATCGAGTAAATCTTGGCATAAAACGATATCCAAAGAAATGTAATAAAGCAAAGTTTAGTTTATTTATACTATGCATATCTCCAGATACTGCTGATACTCGAACATCTGTGGTATTGCTATTTAAAATATCAAATAAGTAATGGCTCTCATGCTCATTGGCTCCAATAATTTTAGAACATAGCGGTAAACAATTAGCAAATAATGTATATGCAGATATACCTTTACCAAACCCAAAATACTTTGATGAGTATCTTGCTTTAATTGTATTATATTTAGTTTCAAGCTTTTGTCCATCAACACTAGCATGTATGCCATAATCAGCAAGTGTATATTTCTCGAATATTGAGAGCTTTTCAACTTTATTAATCACTGCATCATTAGCTTCAGATAATGTTTTTATTCGTAGAAAGTTTTTAGATGCTGACTCAAGTTCTGATTGTTTAATATTACTAATATCTTTCATTCTATGAATATCGCTACCTGTACCTTTAGCTACAACACATGCTGAAATAGCTGGCTCATTTGCTTCATTCTTAGAATATGATGGTAAAATATGAGTGAACTTTTTTATGAAGCCTGATTCTTTTATAGTGTGAGAAATTATATCGCTGATGCTTACTGTATCTAGGTTTTCATAGAATGGATTATTTACTCCATCATCTACTTTTTTATATGGTAATCTCCAGCTTAACATTTCACCTTTTTTATTATATTTGATTTTTATTTTCTGGTTAGAACCATCATTTATATTCTTATTAGTAGTGTGATATCTATTGCTAAGCTCTTTTTCAAATTCATTAAGAATTATTTCAATATCGGTCTGTAAGAGTTTATTTTTAAGCTTTTTAATAAGAGTTGGTTTATTATTTTTCCATTGCTCACTCGGTATTAGCTCATCTTTTAAAGATTTATAGCTTAAGCTATCTACTACTGTGACAGCACCATTACTGATGTGCTTTTCTATTTGCATATACAGCATAAATTCATAACGATCACCGTTAATCTTTTTGGCTTTTTTATTACTACCTTTTATTCTAACTTTTTCAATAATGTATCGACGTAAATTTCTTGGGACAAAGTTTATTTTCACTTCACTAAAGTCGTAGTCTTTAAAAGATTTGTTACTATTAAGATGTTCTTTAAAAAAGTTAATAGATTCAGCTAAATGCTTATTTTCAGATTGAAAATCTATAGCTTTAAAGCTTCCTCTAATATTCTTCTTAATTGAGCCAGCAGACTCAGCATAATATTCCCAACGATAAAATTCAGCATTAAATTTAGGCCTCCTAAAATTCCTAGTAAAGTTGGGAAACTGGTGTTTCGGGATAATTTCAAAGGCTTTATCACGAATTTGATTATCAGCTACTTTTTTATTATAAAATAGACTCAAAATATCAGCCACAGAATTTCTATCCTTTGTCTCACTATCTAGATAGTTTTCGTAAGCTTTTATTTGGTGCTCCTCACCACCTGATATGTAACTATTTACTTTATGGCTGAAACTAAATATAAGATAGTCGCTTATTTTTTGAAATCTATGATAGGCATAGCATATCAAATATAGTCTAGCTAAATTCTTTTTAGACATATGCTTTAAACCATATATAGTATGGTACTCAGCTAGTTCAGCATAGTATAAAATATTTTGCTCAGTTAAATCTAATTGCTTAATAATTTCGAGAGAGTTTTTATAGATATTAGCAAGGAACTTGTGTTTTTCGACAGTGCTATTAATATTTTTAGTAGCAAAATCTTTTTGATCTTTTTTCATTATTGTTAGTTGATAATAATCATCGTCTTTCTCTAATAAAGTTTGAAGATCATCTCTAAATGGCTTATCCATCAAACGATATAATTTATTACTTAACCTATTTTTCTCATTATTTAGTGCTTCAGAAATAATCTCCTGTAGTACGCTATAACTTGGTCTAACAAACCTATTTTGATGACAGAAATCCAATAATGAATCAAAAATATATTTAGGTACTATATGTTGTTTAGCTAGATCTTTAGAATATGTTTCTAGTTTCTTTTTAAAGCTACTATTGTATGAAAACATTTCATATTTTTTAAGGATAGCTTTACGGTTTTGATATACATAATGTTTGCTAGTAGCTTTTTTAGGAAATTTGGAACCAGGATAGTATGTTTCTATGATATACCATGAATCTTGCCTAACTCCATGTATAGTAAAGTTAAAAAAGTATTGAGATATACGAAAATACTCTATTTGTAATATGTAGTCTATCTTGGAAGATAAATCTGTTAAGGTATTTAAATATTCATTATCGTACTCATCCAATTCAAATAGAAATTCTCGATCTTGATTCTCTATTTTTGGGATTGTATAGAGGTTATTAAAATCATCTGCTGATAAAATTTTAAGTCTAGCCATATTTGTTATTATTTTGTATTAGTAAAAATGTCCATTAATTGTAAACTTTATTGTTATATAGATATATTTGTAATTAAATAATCAGTATGTATAATTATTTCTAATATTTAACGTTAATACTTACCACCAGCTAAATGTCCAATATTTTTGCATATATTCGAGTATCGACTGGTAGTCAAGATACTCAAAATCAAAAATTAGAGATTTATGAATATGCAAGAAAAAATAACTTTAAAATTGATCAATTTATTGGAACAGAGATATCATCTAAACAATCAACCAAGTCTCGTAGGATTGAAGAGCTACTAGATAAATTAGACGGTGCCGATACATTAATTATTACAGAACTTAGTAGATTAGGAAGAAGTACATCTGAAGTAATTGATTTGGTTAATGAAATTATTTCTAAAAAAGTAAGATTAATATCTATCAAACAAGGTCTTGATATAAAATCTCATGATATGTCCTCGAAAATAATAGTTACTATGTTTTCTTTATTTGCTGAGCTAGAAAGAGATCTAATTAGTTCAAGAACAAAAGAAGCTTTAGCTAGTAAGAAAGCCCAAGGAATTAAACTGGGCAAGCCTAAAGGTACTATTCAGAAGAGCAAATTTGACGATGATATCGATAAAATTAAAGAACTACTATCGTTAGGACTCTCTGTTAGAAAAATAGCCAAGTATTTAGGGTTATCAAATCATATTGGTTTAAACAATTATATAACTAGCCGTAAACTAAAAGATAATCTCTTACAGTAGGAATTAGTACAAATGAGCGAAAGACCATGGGAAAGTAAAAATATAACATCAGCTGATCATGCCGCTGAAATTATTAATGCAAATGTACCTAATATTGAAATTAATGATATTAAGCTATTAGGAGAAGGATGGGATAATACTACATGGATTATTAATAATGGTTCGTGTTTTAGATTTCCTAAACATGAGGAAGCAGCAAGACTATTATCAAATGAGATAAATATATTGTCAAAATGCATTAGATCAAAATATATTAGCGTTCCTTATCCAAAATATATATGTTCATCGCCAAAGAGTTTTAAATATATTTTTTATGCTCATGATTATATACCTGGTTTGACTGGGGATAACGCTAAATTAAGTCGTAATGGTAGAATATCTATAGCTAGCAAGTTAGCAATTTCCCTAAAAGAATTACATAATACCTCTATAGAAGAATGTATGTCACTTGGTATAAAAGAAGACCAAATGAAGAGGTTAAATTTTAGGCTTAGATACTCAGATTTCAAAAAACGTGTTGACTATTTATTAGAAAGTAATTTATTAAAAGATTGTTCTATAATAGAAAACTTTTATAAAGAAAACATGGATCTTACTATTCCTAAAGATATTAGATTATGTCATGGAGACTTATATGCTAAACACTTAATCATAAATAATGATGATTTATATGGAATTATAGATTGGGGAGACTCTGAGCTTATTCATCCAGCGATAGATCTTGCTATTGTATATCAATATCTCCCTAAAGAAGCACACTCTATATTTTGGAATATTTATGGAGAAGTTGAAAACAATATTCATACCATAGCTATGCTTAGAGCGATATATAGTAGTGTAACTATATGCTGGTATGCTAACCAAGTAGGTGATGCCTCTCTTTTAAATGAGGGGATTATAGGTTTGAACATGATAAGAGAGTTAATATAATGAGTGAAATTAGACCTCAATATCATTTTAGAAAAGTTAAAAATGATTTATTGATATGGGATGTTAAAAAAATAATAGAATTGACGAAGCACATTAAACCAAAAATAATAAACTTAACTGAAATAAAAGAAATTGAATCCGAATATTGGTATGATTCAAGCTCAGAAAGACCTACATGTAAAAATATAGTAGATCATATGCGGTTAATTAATAATGCCGACTTAAAATATCCAATTATATTATGCAAAGAAGGCAAAATAATTGATGGTATGCACAGAGTGTGTAAAGCATTATTGCTAAATAATAACGAAATTCTAGCTATTTATTTGGAAGAAGATATTGAACCTCACTTTATTAATGTTGATGTCAATGATTTGCCATATTAGGAGAGTTTGCAGTCATGAATGATGATTATATAAATGTTGATCTTGCATATAAGATTATTAAAAAGCAATTTCCTGAATATTTGCACTTAGATATTAAATCTGTAGAAAAACAAGGACATGACAACAGAACTTATCGAATTGGTAATGATATGCTTATCCGCATGCCAACAGCCGAAAGCTATGCTCTTAAGGTACCTAAAGAACAAGATTTACTGCCAAAACTAGCAAAGCATTTAAGTGTCGCAATTCCTGCGCCTATAAAAATGGGAAAACCATCTGAGGATTATCCGTATCCATTTTCTATTTACAAATGGTTAGATGGTCGCAGTGCCAATCATATAACTCTTGA
>NZ_VXKP01000016.1:0-5180 GCF_008711455.1 Francisella sp. XLW-1
AAAAACTTTAATTTTTTTGAAGAAAGTAGTTGCATTTTGGAAGAGTGATGCGTATTATATGTCTTCACCGGCTGACGAGTGATGTTAACGGTTGGGAGCTAAGGCTTCTAAGATATTTAAGAGATATATTATATACAAACACTTTGTTAAAGAATTTGAGTATCAGTAGTTAGAGTCAGAATTTGAGAATTAAACTGAAGAGTTTGATCCTGGCTCAGATTGAACGCTGGTGGCATGCTTAACACATGCAAGTCGAACGGTAACAGGAGAAGCTTGCTTCTTGCTGACGAGTGGCGGACGGGTGAGTAACGCGTAGGAATCTGCCCATCTGTGGGGGATACCAGTTGGAAACGACTGTTAATACCGCATAATATCTGCGGATTAAAGGTGGCCTTTGTGCTGCCGCAGATGGATGAGCCTGCGTTGGATTAGCTTGTTGGTGGGGTAAAGGCCTACCAAGGCTGCGATCCATAGCTGATTTGAGAGGATGATCAGCCACATTGGGACTGAGACACGGCCCAAACTCCTACGGGAGGCAGCAGTGGGGAATATTGGACAATGGGCGAAAGCCTGATCCAGCAATGCCATGTGTGTGAAGAAGGCTCTAGGGTTGTAAAGCACTTTAGTTGGGGAGGAAAGCTTATGAGTTAATAGCTCATAAGAAGGACGTTACCCAAAGAATAAGGACCGGCTAACTCCGTGCCAGCAGCCGCGGTAATACGGGGGGTCCGAGCGTTAATCGGAATTACTGGGCGTAAAGGGTCTGTAGGTGGTTTGTTAAGTCAGATGTGAAAGCCCAGGGCTCAACCTTGGAACTGCATTTGATACTGGCAAACTAGAGTATGGTAGAGGAATGGGGAATTTCTGGTGTAGCGGTGAAATGCGTAGAGATCAGAAGGAACACCAATGGCGAAGGCAACATTCTGGACCGATACTGACACTGAGGGACGAAAGCGTGGGGATCAAACAGGATTAGATACCCTGGTAGTCCACGCTGTAAACGATGAGTACTAGCTGTTGGATTCGGTGTAAAGGATCTAGTGGCGCAGCTAACGCGTTAAGTACTCCGCCTGGGGACTACGGCCGCAAGGCTAAAACTCAAAGGAATTGACGGGGACCCGCACAAGCGGTGGAGCATGTGGTTTAATTCGATGCAACGCGAAGAACCTTACCTGGTCTTGACATCCTGCGAACTTTCTAGAGATAGATTGGTGCCTTCGGGAACGCAGTGACAGGTGCTGCACGGCTGTCGTCAGCTCGTGTTGTGAAATGTTGGGTTAAGTCCCGCAACGAGCGCAACCCCTATTGATAGTTACCATCATTAAGTTGGGTACTCTATTGAGACTGCCGCTGACAAGGCGGAGGAAGGTGGGGACGACGTCAAGTCATCATGGCCCTTACGACCAGGGCTACACACGTGCTACAATGGGTATTACAGAGGGCTGCGAAGGTGCGAGCTGGAGCGAAACTCAGAAAGGTACTCTTAGTCCGGATTGCAGTCTGCAACTCGACTGCATGAAGTCGGAATCGCTAGTAATCGCAGGTCAGAATACTGCGGTGAATACGTTCCCGGGTCTTGTACACACCGCCCGTCACACCATGGGAGTGGGTTGCTCCAGAAGTAGATAGCTTAACGAATGGGCGTTTACCACGGAGTGATTCATGACTGGGGTGAAGTCGTAACAAGGTAGCCGTAGGGGAACCTGCGGCTGGATCACCTCCTTAACGGAAATACGAAAAAATAGAAATAAGCTCTAATTACACATTCAAGTGATTTAGCATAGTGTTTGTAGATAATATATTTTAGTGTAAGTAAAATACGGGTCTGTAGCTCAGTTGGTTAGAGCGCACCCCTGATAAGGGTGAGGTCGGTAGTTCGAGTCTACTCAGACCCACCAGTTTTTTGGGGCCATAGCTCAGCTGGGAGAGCACCTGCTTTGCACGCAGGGGGTCAGCGGTTCGATCCCGCTTGGCTCCACCATATTTATTTACATGAAGATAGAGATATTTAACAATTTAGTATAGAAATAGACTTAAGAAAATAAGTGCAAGCGGTGGATGCCTTGGCATTCAGAGGCGATGAAGGACGTGATAATCTGCGATAAGCTTCGGTTAGTTGGTAAATAAACTTTGATCCGGAGATTTCCGAATGGGGGAACCCACCTAACATCAGTTAGGTACTCACTCGATATAGAGTGTAGAGCGAACGAGGGGAACTGAAACATCTAAGTACCCTTAGGAAAAGAAATCAATTGAGATTCCCATAGTAGCGGCGAGCGAAGTGGGAAGAGCCTGGTATGATTTAGCTGTAATTATAGTAGAACAAGTTGGGAAGCTTGACGATAGAGGGTGATAGTCCCGTATACGAAATAATCACAGTGGAACTAAGCATACGAACAAGTAGGACGGGGCACGTGGAACCTTGTCTGAATATGGGGGGACCATCCTCCAAGGCTAAATACTCCTGAATGACCGATAGTGAACTAGTACCGTGAGGGAAAGGTGAAAAGAACCCTTATAAAGGGAGTGAAATAGAATCTGAAACCGCTTGCATACAAGCAGTAGGAGCATGATTTAGTCATGTGACTGCGTACCTTTTGTATAATGGGTCAGCGAGTTACTTTTAGTAGCGAGGATAACTGAATAAGGGATCCGTAGCGAAAGCGAGTCTTAATAGGGCGAATAGTTGCTAGGAGTAGACCCGAAACCGGCGCGATCTATCCATGGCCAGGTTGAAGGTTGGGTAATACCAACTGGAGGACCGAACCCAATACTGTTGCAAAAGTATGGGATGAGCTGTGGATCGGAGTGAAAGGCTAATCAAGCACGGAGATAGCTGGTTCTCCCCGAAAACTATTTAGGTAGTGCCTCGTGTATAACTCATTGGGGTAAAGCACTGTTTCGACGATGGGGGTTTTACGACCTTACTGACTCGATGCAAACTCAGAATACGATGAAGTTCAATCACGGGAGACACACTGCGGGTGCTAAGGTCCGTAGTGGAAAGGGAAACAGCCCAGACCGCCAACTAAGGTCCCCAAGTCATAGCTAAGTGGGAAACGAAGTGGGAAGGCCCAGACAGCCAGGAGGTTGGCTTAGAAGCAGCCACCCTTTAAAGAAAGCGTAATAGCTCACTGGTCGAGTCGGCCTGCACGTAAGATTTAACGGGGCTAAGCTATGCACCGAAGTTGCGGAATATATTTAGTATATTGGTAGGGGAGCGTTCTGTAAGCCGATGAAGGTGAATTGAGAAGTTTGCTGGAGGTATCAGAAGTGCGAATGCTGACATGAGTAACGTAAAATAAGTGAGATTCTTATTGGCCGAAAACCCAAGGTTTCCTACGCAATGTTAATCAACGTAGGGTAAGCCGGCCCCTAAGGCGTAGCTGAAGAGTGAAGTCGATGGGAAACAGGTTAATATTCCTGTGCCGCTTATATAAACGAAGGAGGGACGGAGAAGGTTAGGTAGGCCTGGCGGATGGTTGTCCAGGTGAAAGTATGTAGGTAGAGATGCTAGGCAAATCCGGCATCTTGTTGATCTGAGATACGAGACGAAGTCAAACTTGTTTGACGAAGCTATTGATACCATGCTTCCAGGAAAAGCTTCTAAGTATATTGTATAAGTGACCGTACTGTAAACCGACACTGGTGGGTAGGTAGAGAATACTAAGGCTATGAGATAACTCTGGTGAAGGAACTAGGCAAAATGACACCGTAACTTTGGAAGAAGGTGTGCCCTTGATGGTGATGAGACTTGCTCTCTGAGCTGTTGGGGGTTGCAGATACCAGGTGGCTGCGACTGTTTATCAAAAACACAGCACTCTGCTAAATCGTAAGATGAAGTATAGGGTGTGACGCCTGCCCGGTGCTGGAAGGTTAATTGAAGGGGTTAGCGCAAGCGAAGCTCTGGATCGAAGCCCCAGTAAACGGCGGCCGTAACTATAACGGTCCTAAGGTAGCGAAATTCCTTGTCGGGTAAGTTCCGACCTGCACGAATGGCGTAACGACGGCCACACTGTCTCCACCAGAGACTCAGTGAAATTGAAATCGCTGTGAAGATGCAGTGTACCCGCGGTTAGACGGAAAGACCCCGTGAACCTTTACTACAGCTTTGCACTGGACTTTGAATATTTATGTGTAGGATAGGTGGGAGACTTTGAAGCAGTCACGCTAGTGATTGTGGAGTCGTCCTTGAAATACCACCCTTGAATATTTGAAGTTCTAACTCAGGAGAAATTCGAGGACAGTGTATGGTGGGTAGTTTGACTGGGGCGGTCTCCTCCTAAAGAGTAACGGAGGAGTACGAAGGTGCACTCGGTACGGTCGGAAATCGTGCCAAGAGTATAAAGGCAAAAGTGCGCTTGACTGCGAGAGTGACGGCTCGAGCAGGTACGAAAGTAGGTCTTAGTGATCCGGTGGTCCTGTATGGAAAGGCCATCGCTCAACGGATAAAAGGTACTCCGGGGATAACAGGCTGATTCCTCCCAAGAGTTCATATCGACGGAGGAGTTTGGCACCTCGATGTCGGCTCATCACATCCTGGGGCTGAAGCAGGTCCCAAGGGTATGGCTGTTCGCCATTTAAAGTGGTACGCGAGCTGGGTTCAGAACGTCGTGAGACAGTTCGGTCCCTATCTGCCGTGGGCGTTAGAGATTTGAGAAGAGTTGCTCCTAGTACGAGAGGACCGGAGTGAACGAACCACTGGTGTTCCGGTTGTTTCGCCAGAAGCATTGCCGGGTAGCTACGTTCGGAAGGGATAACCGCTGAAAGCATCTAAGCGGGAAGCCTCCTTCAAGATTAGATCTCTCTGATGTAAATCAGTAAGGAACGTTGGAGACTACGACGTTGATAGGCTGGGTGTGGAAGTACAGCAATGTATGAAGCTTACCAGTACTAATGATCCGAGAGACTTAAGTCTATTTCTATGCTGAATTGTTAAATATCTTTATAAGATATATTATCCAAAACACAGTTTTGGCGATAATAGCTTGTAGGAACCACCTGATCCCATTCCGAACTCAGAAGTGAAACTACAAAACGCCGATGATAGTTTGGCTCCGGCCAGGTGAAAGTAGGTAATCGCCATCTTATTCAAATATCAAAGACTTATCGTGATAAGCAATACAAAAAGCCTCATAAATATATGGGGCTTTGTGTTTTTATAACTAACAAATTTAAAT
>NZ_VXKP01000017.1:0-2629 GCF_008711455.1 Francisella sp. XLW-1
GGCCTTTACCTCCGGAACTTGCGCTCTGACGCCAAATTGAATTTTATTCTAAGATCCACTGACCTTTTTTGCTGATTTGCTCATACATTACATCAGGAGCTAGATCTAAGCCATTTTCCCATGTTACAGTACCAATTTCTCTATCAATAAAAACTCTTTTGAACTCATTTTCATCTTCTAAAGACTTAAAAACTCCTCTAAATCGAGAAGGATAAAAGATTACTTGGCCTTTAAGTCCATCTTCGAATAAAACCTCTAATGTGTTTTTGGAAGTGACTTGTACATTAATAGGATCTTTCCACATATCTTACTCCTTCTATCTTAATGGCTCTATTTGCATCGGCTGTTTATCTTTCTGACACAATTCCCAATTTTGTAGTAATTCTTTCTTATGGATTTCAGCCCAAGCTAAAACCAGCCTCTCTTGCTTTTTCGGAAGTTCTCCAACTATTACCGATATATTAGCAATGCTAACGGAACATTTATATTCGCCAAATCTTACATGAAAGTGAGGAGGGTTATGCTCATCCCAATACATACTGATAATTATACCGAAGAATCTACTAATAGTTGGCATATTATTCCTTTAAAGAAACCTAGAGTTCCTATTTTATTTATGTGGTTGATATTATCATGAATTTATAGTACATTTCAATCATTATTTTAATGGAACTCTTTGATCTGGGTTCCGACTCTGGTTATTCTAGGAACTAAGAATGTCTGCATTATTTACACAACAAGAAATTGAATTAATTAAAAAGCGTCATCATAAAAATAGATTATCTTTTGGAGTAATACTCTATCACTATAAAACTAGTAATGAACTTATAACAAATATTACTGAGATTCAGCAATGCCCAAAATTTAGAGAAATATCGCAATTGATTGAATGTTATAAAATTCCTGAAGATCTACCATCTAAAACAATAGATAATTTTTGTTTCATAATTAGATCTTTCTTTAAGAGCTCATATTCAAAAAAATCACACTATGATGAACTAGCCAAATTTCTTTCTAAGTTTGTATTACCAACAAAAGAGCTTAATAACTCTGAATTACAAGCTATTGCTAAAGAATATCTAAAAGATAAAAAGATTGATAGCTTTAAAGATAAAATTCTACAAAGAGTTATTAAGGATGCTATCAATGATTATGAAAAATCACTTTTTGAAAATATTAATAATGAACTTAGTGATGAACAAAAAGCCAACTTTAACGGATTACTCCTGACTTATAAAGATGATTTAACATATCTTGGATGGATTAATAAAGACATTATGAATCCTTCTTTAGACTCCATATTAATTCTTATTAAAATATTAAATCTTACCAATAAGGTAAACATCGAAGTTTCCTCTATAATGAACCTTCCTCGTAAGCGCTTAGAGAAATATGCTGAATCTTTTACTCGGTTTAGTCCTAGTGATTTAAAGCTAATGAAAGATAAACAAAGGATAGCTTATTTAGCTATTTATACATACATACGAAGAGAACAAATTATTGATCGTATAATTGATATGTTTAGTAAAATCTCAAAAAATATAATCCATCGCTCCGAAAGAAGGATGGTTAAAAAACTAATAAGTCAAATCAAGAAAGTATATGGTAAAGATACTATATTATTTAATATTGCTGAAGCATGCATGGATGATCCTGATGATACTATTAGGAATAAGATATTTCCTGTAGTTGGAGAAAATAAGCTAAATAGTATTATTCTAGAATATAAGAAAAAAGGTCCAAAATATCAGAATATTTTACATGAGCAAATTCGTAGCTCTTATGCACGCTACTATCGTAGAATGATACAACCTTTATTAAGTAGCATTGTATTAAAGTCAAATAATACTAATCACCAACCGATTATAGAAGCAGTTGAACTTATAAAAGAATATTTCAATAACTCTAAATCTTACTTTCCCAAAGATATAGAAGTGCCTATTAGTTTCTTGCCTAAAAAATGGCAAGCTCGTATCATTGATAATAATGGAAATATAAAAAGAATATGTTACGAAGTATATGTTTTAAAGAAACTAGCTGATCGTATCAGATGTAGAGAAATATGGATTGAAGGATCCTTCTTACATCGTAATCCAGATTATGACTTACCCAAAGACTTTGATGCGGACAATCCTGAAAATTATGATAATTTATCACAGCCTTTTAATGCTGAAGAGTTTATAAAGCAACTAAAAGAAAATCTTAGTAAAGCATTGGATGAATTAAATAATAATATCAAATATAATAGAAAGGTTAGAATAGACGATAATCGTATAGTTCTATCTCCTCTAGAGCCTCAGAAAGAATCTCAAAATATAGCTTATATCAAAAAACTATTACAGGATAAATGGATTGCCACAAATCTAATTGATCAGTTTAAAGAAGCTAGTTTTAGGACTAAATTCATAGAATCATTCATATCTTATGGTACTAAGGTATATTTACAACCAACTGAAATAGCTGAACGTATTTTATTAGTTATATATGGCTTTGGTACTAATGTTGGTTTAAAGCATGTAAGAGCAGGCAGTCCACATATTAGTTATAAGCAATTAGAACATATTAAAGATTACTTTATATCTAAAGATAATATAAAAGATGCCATTGGCATTGTAGCAAATGCTTTATT
>NZ_VXKP01000018.1:0-1960 GCF_008711455.1 Francisella sp. XLW-1
TTGGTTTAAAGCATGTAAGAGCAGGCAGTCCACATATTAGTTATAAGCAATTAGAACATATTAAAGATTACTTTATATCTAAAGATAATATAAAAGATGCCATTGGCATTGTAGCAAATGCTTTATTAAATCAAAGATGGAAAGCATTGTGGGGAGAAATGCCAATAGCTGTGGCTGGTGATTCAACTCAGTTTACTGCTTATTTCCAAAATCTAATTTCAGAATATCATAATCGCTATGGCGGTAGAGGAGTTATGATTTATTGGCATGTTGAGAAAAATGCTTGTTGTATTAACTCTCAACTCAAAAGTGTTTCTAACTCTGAAGTATCTGCAATGATTGAAGGAGTTCTTAAGCATTGTACAGAGATGTCTGTTGAGAAAAGTTATGTAGACACTCATGGTCAAAGTGAGGTAGGCTTTGCATTCTCGCATTTGCTAGGATTTAATCTAATGCCAAGACTAGCGAATCTAAGTAAACAAAAACTCTCAAGATGTGAAATTGCTGATTACAATAAATATTCTAATATCCAAGATATAATGACCGATACTATAAACTGGGATCTTATAAAAGAACAGTATAGTGAGATGGTTAAGTATACAATAGCCATGAAAGAAAACTATGCTGATCCAGAAGCCATACTGAGAAGGTTTAATCGTAATAATTTAAAGCATCCAACATATTTAGCGCTATCTCAATTGGGTAAAGTAATTAAAACCATTTTTATATGCAAATATCTAATAGATGAAAAAATTAGACAAGAGATTCATGAAGGGCTTAATGTTGTAGAGCTTTGGAATGGTGTCAGTAAATTTATTTTTTATGGGCGTTCAGGAGAAATATCTTCAAATAGACAGAAGAATCAAGAAATATCAGTACTTTCATTACATTTGCTTCAGTTAAGCATGGTATATATTAATACCTTAATGATTCAGCAAATTATAAAAGAAAACAACCTAATGGATAAGCTTACTAAAGAGGATAAAAGAGCCATTACTCCTTTAATATATGAGCATGTCAACCCATATGGTTTGTTTCCATTGGATATGAATGAATGTCTACCTGACTTAGACTATCAGGAGGCTGCATAATGGATAATATATCAGCTAAAAAGATGGCCAAAAAAATAAGTAAGATTATTAAGCCTCAAAATCCTAATTATGATTACATAAGAGACGTATTTAGATTTGTTAGACAAGAGCTAAATGTTCCTGTAACTACGACAACTAAAAAACTTCCGTATGTACCTACAGAAGATGAAGTTAGAAAGTTCTATAAAGCAGTGTGGAATTCTGAAGATATTAAATATGTACTTATTGTAAAAACACTTTTATATACTGGTATTAGAGTAAGTGAACTTATTAATATAACTCTTAATGATGTAAATCTTACAGAGTGCCAGATTAAGGTAAATAATGGTAAAGGTAAAAAAGATAGAGTTGTACCTTTTCCTATCAATTTTAAAGAAGCTTTAGCTATACATATAAGGCAATCCAGAAAGGGAAATAGAGAATACCTATATGAATCAGGATTTAGAAGAAATTATACTGATAGAGGCGTGAGAAAGATTTTGGCGAGATATACTAAAGAAGCAGGTATTGAGAGATCAATATCGCCTCATAGACTAAGACATTTTTTATTTACTTGGCTTAAAAAACAAAATATAGATGATGCTCTTATTCAGCCATACTCAGGTCATGAAAAAAGAGATTCTTTAGAAATATATTCGAAACTCAGCATTACTGAAGCACAGGAAAAATATAATGAAGTTATTAGTAAATTTCCTGTCTAAAAATCAATTTGGCGTCAGAGCGCAAGTTCCGGAGGTAAAGGCCATTTAGTAGCACATGCTCTTTCCCAAAGTTCTAGAGCGCTGTTGCCATCTATAATATCTGCTAATTTAGCAATTTGTTCGCGGGCTCCAGAATCATAAACACTAACATGATCACCTCGCCACCAA
>NZ_VXKP01000019.1:0-1651 GCF_008711455.1 Francisella sp. XLW-1
AAAATTTCTGTATTGATCTTCTTCTGCTTCAGTCATCGGCCCAACTCTTCCTTTAAAAGGTTCCTTTGCTTGAACTGCTGCACAAAGATTTTCTACATTTTTAATATCTTTTTCTGTTATATTAATTAAACTTTCGATTGACGCATCTTTAGCTTTTCGTTGCTTTAATAAGTCATCTCTAATTTTTTTTGTTTGTTCGGATTTAAGAGTCCCTATATACTTTACTTCAACGTCTAAAGATGATAAAAGTTGCTCAAATTTGCGTAGAATAGAATTAATATTTATGTTATTTCTAAATGCATCTAATAGTTTTAAATTCTTATCAATAGTTGGCAAAGGTTCATGCCTTCTACCAAATCCAGAAGAATATTTAGAAGACTCCATTTTAAATTCTGGATGGCTATAAATCATACCTTTCTTAACATACATTCTATTATAAAGCATCGGAGCTTTCTGTTTTTTAAAAAGAGTCTTCTGTAATTCTAACGCAAATTGAGCAACCTGATTTGGAGTAATACTGGTTTTAATATTTTCAGTTGCCCACTTTCTAGATATCTTACTCGTCTTCTCACCTTGATCACCCGTAACCCCTGCCAGCAAAGCTCTATAGACACCCGATGAACAGTTACTTGAAAAGAAGTCATAATTTACATCTTCAGAGTCACAAATGATCTGATACCAAAGTAGCATCTTCTCATAAAATAACCCACCAATGCCTTTCGCATTAGTCGGATCTTCATTTACAGGTAGATCTACAGCATAATCTGGTAAACGTTCATCATACATTCCCATTCGATACTGTAAGTATTCTGCAAAACATTCGTCTTTTTGTAGAGACTTATTAAACTTGACAGGTGAAATGTTCATATTTAATGGTGCATCAATAAACACTGTATCATGAAACGCAGCTGTAACATGCTTATTGTGCTTATGGTTTTGGTGTTCTTGGGTTGGATCAGGTACTAGATTTACGTAAGCATCAACATTAATATGATCTACAATATTATCTCGATCAATATCTGCCCCATCTTGTAAAATTAACATACATTCAGCATCTTCAGGAATATCTAGATCATCCATTAAAAAAGATACTGTAGGATTTGCATAAAAGTCCTTCATAACTATAATTTTTTCTTTTCCATTTGTATCCTGATAAGATATCTTAACATCAGGGCTGTATGGTTTTCTTGCATTATGATCATTGACTAAAGGAAGTAGGCGATTTAGTATTTCCTTACCCGATCTTGGTATGCTTTCAGAAGATGCGGGATAATTCTGCTTATTATCTTTATCCCAAACATATCCAAAGCGGACATCATCACTCTTCATCAAAATCATTGCAGAGTGCAACCCAAACTTGCTATCAAGCCACTTTTGTGGACTTTTAAACAGGTTGGGCCTACGTCTTGAGACAGTTTGCCAGGTCAGTACTTTAATAAAATAACTCATACCACCACCAATGAATATTTAATATTAATTTATAATGTATAAGGTAATGCTTTTAAATCAAAAATTCAAGATTCTTTTTAAAGTTTTCGATATTTCATTAGAATCAGTTATCAACCCAAAGGATCCACTTGGAATAAAGATACGCGAATAAAGCTTATTATCTGGTATTTCACTTGCTACAGATTTCCAGATGTTTACATTT